>CAMAYN010000048.1 GCA_945862285.1 Akkermansia muciniphila
TCTTTGTAAGAGCCATCGGTGCGGAAGGTGGCGACTTCGATGTTGTGGCCTTGGTGTTTGACGATAATGACGCCGAAGTGGGCACCGACTTGGTTACCTTTGGGAAAAAGGGCGAGGACTTGGGCGGGGGTGGCGGAGGTGGCGATGTCGTAATCTTTGGGGGTGCGATCCATGAGGGCATCGCGCACGCAACCGCCGGCGAGGAGGGCGGTGTAACCGGCATCGATGAGACGCTGAGCGAGGGCGCAGGCGGCGTTTCTGGCGGATTCCATGGGAGGGTAATGGCGGTTTTTTTAGCGGACGACGGCTTGGAAAAGGTCTTTGTTATCGGGTTGGGGGGCGTCATCGATGTTGAACCAGCGGCTGTCTTCGGCGCGTTGGTCGTTGTAGGGTGGGGTGAAGATGTCGATGAGTTGGGTGATTTCGGTGGCTTTGAGGGTGTGGATGTTGCGGGCTTTGGCGGTGAGGGTGGTGATGTGATTGGCGGCGAGGGTTTGTTCGGCTGTTTTTTTGAGTGTGCATTCGGTGCGGTTTTTGCCGTCGGGGAGGGCGATGGATTTTTCGCTGATGAGGTCGTAGTTGCGGGTGTGGATTTTGCCGCTGGCGCAGAGGATCATGCCCGTCATGCCGGGGTGATCGTGGGCGGCGATGGTTTGGTCTTTTTCGAATTGGACGAGGCAGATGGCGAAGTCGAGACGTTTTTCGAGGTATTCGAAATCGACCTTACCATTTTCGAGGCGTTTTTTGATTTGTGCGAAGCCTTTTTGGAGGGTGGGGTCATCGCGATGGAGGTTACTGGCGAGGGTGGAGATTTTTTTGAGGTATTCTTCTTGATTCCAGTTGTCGAGGTGTTGTTTGGCGGCTTCTTTGGCGACGGATTCGAGGAAGGCATCCCAGTTCATGGCGGCGTTTTTCGCTTCGCGCCCTTGGTTGCCGTTGGCTTTGGTGGCGGCGGAGCTGAGAGCGGGCAGGGACAGCAGAACTCCGAGGAAGCCCGGGACGGTGGTGTGTAAGAATTGGCGGCGGTCGTAATCGTCCATGGCGGGATGATAGGGGATGATGTTACTGGTGGCAAGCTGGGATGTGCCAATGTGTTGACGAAAGTGAGAGGATATGGGAGATTTTTCGGGAGATGATTGCAAGAATTCGTGGAGTGGTGTGGGAGGCGTATCCGAATCGATTGGTTGTGGATGTGCAGGGCGTGGGGTATGAGGTGCATGTGCCGTTGAGCACGTTTGATTTACTGCATCCGGTGGAGGGCGGGGCGGTGGATTTGCGGATTTATCATCATATTCGTGAGCAGGCGCAACAGTTGTTTGGCTTTGCGACGGAGGAGGAACGGGATGTTTTTTTGCTGTTGATTGATCGAGTGAGTGGGATTGGGCCGAGCATTGCGATGTCGGTGCTGAGTGGAATGCCGGTGGCGCAATTTAAATCGGCGGTGGTGCAGGGGGATGCGGCGAGTTTATCGCGAATTAAGGGTTTGGGGAAAAAGACGGCGGAGCGGATTATTTTAGAATTGAAAGATAAGGTGGGAGTCACGGAGACTTGGCAATCGGCGGCGGGAGGAAATATTTCCCGAGCTGCTGCAGATGCCGAGATGGCTCTGATTGCGCTGGGGTATAAGCAAGTGGATGCGCGCAAGGCGGTGAAACAAGTGTTGGAAACAAATGCACAGGCGGCAACGGAGGAGTTGATCCGCGGAGCTTTACGGATGATGCAATGAGTGGGATGAATGATCATGGGATTTCGCGCGAGGCATTTGAGGTGGCTTTGCCGGAGGGTGGGTTGTTTGGCGGGGGAACGTGGAATTGGTCGCCGCGGCCGTTCGTGTTGCCGAAGAAGATTTGGCGGGAGTTGGAGGGATTGGGGCATGTGCTGGCGACATTTCAGAGGGCGTGCGATGTGATGTATCGGCGCAGTGCGAGTGGGAAAGAGCATGCGTGGATGGCACCGTTACTGGATCGGGGGAAACCGGATTTTTTGCTGAATTTGCAGCAGAGTGGCGGGTATGCGGAACAAATGCCGAGGGTCATTCGGCCTGATTTATTGCTGACGGATGAGGGATTTTCTTTAACGGAAATCGATAGTGTGCCGGGCGGGATTGGCATTACGACGTGGTTGATGCAGCAATATGAAAAGGCGGGGCATAGTGTGCTGGGGTCGGCAGCGGAGATGCTGGCGGGATTTGCCGCGGTATTACCTGCGGGCGGGGCGGTGGCGATTGCCGATGAAGCGCAGGACTACGCTGGTGAGATGCGCTGGCTGGTGGAACAGCTTGGGGAAGGCAGGGAGTTATTGAGAGCGGAAGAGATTTCTGCGGGAGAGAAGCGTCCTTTGTATCGATTTTTTGAGCTTTTTGATTGGGAAAATCTTCCGTTTTTTCCAGATTACGCGGCATCAAAGCCGGATTTACAAGCACCGTTGAAGGCGCATTTGGAGGAGAAGTTGTGGTTAGGGCTGTTTCATTCGCCGGGACTGCGGGCCACGTGGCGCACGCATTTGCGGGATGCGCAGTGGGAGCGATTGCAGAAAATCATTCCGCAGGGATGGGTGATGCAGCCAATGAATTTACCGCCGGAAGCATGTTTGCCGGGATTGGAAATTCACTCGTGGAAGGATCTGATGGATATGAGTCAGAAAGATCGGCAGCTTGTTTTAAAAATATCGGGCTTTGATCCGAATTGCTGGGGGTCGCGTGGTGTTTACATCGGCCATGATATGCCGCAAGCGGAGTGGAAATCTCTGATTCAACAAAGCTTGGACGACAAAAATCGCGCGTGGTTGCTGCAACGATTCATGCCAACATCGATCATCGATCATGAAATACACACCGAGCACGGTATAGAAAATCGCCAAGGTCGGGTGCGTTTATGTCCGTATTATTTCACCGACGAAGTAGGGAAGACCAAACTTTGTGGGTGTTTGGTGACGATTGTTCCGATTGATAAAAAGAAAATTCACGGCATGAGTGACGGGGTATTGACTGTTGCGGCGATGGGGTAAAATTCGCGGTGCACTCAAAGATGCTAGTTTTTTTCTCGCCAACCTAGAAACCAAGATGTAGCCTGCGCGCCCGAGCAAAGCGCAATCTCATGAGTTCTTCTTTATCGAATGATAAGCCATCCGCGATGTGGCGCATTTCCCTTGCTGCGCTGGGAATTGTTTTTGGTGACATCGGAACAAGTCCGCTCTACGCATTCCGCGAGTGCTTTGTGGCAGGTCATGGGGCGACGCCGACGGCGGAAAATTTAATTGGAGCGGCTTCGCTGATTATTTGGTCATTGATTTTAATCGTGTCGGTAAAATACGTGACGCTGGTGCTCAAGTTGGACAATAAGGGCGAAGGCGGCATACTCGCGCTGGCTGCATTAATCCGTGGCAGCCGTCTAGCCGAAGGACTTCGGGATAAAAAGTGGATCTTTGTGGCTGGGATGTTGGGTGCGGCATTGATTTACGCCGACGGTATGATCACTCCAGCGATATCTGTATTATCTGCAGTTGAGGGGATTACCGTTGCACGCCCTGAGTTAAGGGAATTTGTGATTCCGCTTGCCATGGCAATTATTTTTTTGCTCTTTAAAATTCAGCATTTTGGCACACGACTCGTCGGGAAGTTATTCGGCCCAGTGATTTTGTTATGGTTTTTGGTCTTAGGCTGCATTGGGCTCGTGTGGGTTATTCGCTACCCTGAGGTCCTAGCAGCAATCAATCCACTTAAGGGTGTTATGTTTCTCATTAGGGAAAAAGAGCATGCCTTAGTGATCTTAGCCGCTGTCTTTTTATCCGTTACCGGGGGCGAAGCACTGTATGCTGATTTGGGGCATTTTTCTGCGCGCTCGATCAAGCTTGCGTGGAACGTTGTGGTGCTGCCAGGTCTGGCATTGAACTACCTAGGACAAGCCGCGCTTGTTTCGCATCAGGCTGATGTATCGCACTCCTTTTACAATCTCGTTCACCCTGTATTAGTTCTCCCCTTGACCTTGCTGGCGACCTGTGCGGCGATAATTGCAAGCCAGGCACTCATATCAGGTGCGTATTCGCTCACATCTCAGGCGATGTTGCTCGGCTGCATTCCGCGGATGCGTCTGCTCTATACCTCACAGACGGAAAAAGGGCATGTCTATTTGCCCTCGGTAAACTGGTTTTTGATGATCAGTTGCATGTTTCTGATTTATTATTACAGGAGCAGTAGCAACTTGGCGGCAGCTTATGGCATTGCCATATCGCTGACGATGATCGTTACCACGATTTTACTTTATCAAGCATCGCGCAGCGTGTGGAAATGGAGCAACACACGGGCATTTATCGTAACAGTGATATTTTTTGCAGTTGATGGTGGATTCTTAGTGGCGAATGGCCTCAAGGTAATGCAAGGCGGATGGTTTCCGTTGCTGATTGCCAGTGTGATTATCTTCATTATGGGAACCTGGCGCTGGGGGCGGGAACGCTTGAGCATTCGCATGGAAAAACAACTTCTCCCTGCTCAAATGCTGATCGATGACTTGGAGAAAAAAAATGTCCATCGCGTGAGTGGCACGGGTTTTTACCTTTGCGGAAAAACGGGAGGTATTCCCCTCGCTCTACTCCACAACCTCAAGCACAATCAAGTACTCCACGAACGTGTCATCCTTCTCCATGTGGAAACGCTCGATTCCTCTCATTCCTCACCCGACGAACGCTGCGACATAAGTCCGCTAGGCATGGGCTTTTACCTGATGCACTTGCGCTTTGGTTTCGCTGAATCGCCGAACGTCCCCAACGCCTTGCGCGAGCACCTTACGGGTGATGTTCGATACGAACCAAATAAATCGACGTTTTTCCTCGGCAGAGAAACTTATGCTTTTGGGAAAAATATTCCCGCATGGGGACGTTTTCGCATTGCCATTTTCGCTTGGATGACGCGGAATGCCACCCCTGCTACCGCTTACTTTTCTCTCCCACCTTCACGCGTCGTCGAACTCGGCGCGCAAGTTACTCTGTAATTCATTCGAAACAACTCCACTCCTATCATCATGCAAACCACCGTCGGTCTCATTTCACTCGGCTGCGCCAAAAATCTCATCGACTCCGAAGTCATGATCGGCCACCTCGCCCAAGCAGGCATGGCACTCACTCCCGATCCCGAACTCGCCGATGTCATCATCATTAATACCTGCTCTTTCATCGAGATGGCGAAAACCGAGTCCGTCAACGCCATTTTCGAAGCCGTAAAAGACCGCGCCGAAAACGAAGATCGCCAACGCCAGAAAATCATCGTCGCAGGTTGTCTTTCCCAGCGTTTCGCCACCGAACTGCCCGGCATCATGCCCGAAGTCGATGCCTTCATCGGCCTCGACCAAATCACCAAAGTCGCCCCCATTATCGAAAACCTCCTCGGTAAAAACAACGCCAGCGAAGTCCAAAAAACCGAAGGCCCAGCGGCTACGGAAGACCCTCGCGACTTCGTCACCCTCAAGCCGCAATACGTTCCCGATTTTTCCACACCGCGCGTGCGCCTCACTCCTGACCATTTCGCCTATGTAAAAATCGCCGAAGGCTGCAACCACACCTGCACCTTCTGCATCATCCCCAAAATCCGTGGCAAACACCGTTCCCGCACCCAAGAAAGCGTCGTCCGCGAGGTAAAAGACCTAGTTGCTGCTGGGGTCAAAGAAATCAACCTCATCTCCCAAGACACCACCTACTTCGGCATGGATCTCTGGGATGAATCCCGCCCCAAACCCAACTCCCCCGTCGATTCCACCAAAGGTAACTCCCTAGCCACCCTGCTCCGCGAACTTAATGAAATCGAAGGCGATTTCTGGATTCGCCTCCTCTACACCCACCCTGCGCACTGGAGTGACGAACTCATCGAAACCATCGCCCAGTGCGATAAAGTCGCAAAATACGTGGACATCCCGCTACAACACATCTCTGACCGCATGCTCGATGCCATGAAACGCGTCACCACCGGCGACTACATCCGCGACCTGCTCCGCCGCATGCGCAAAGGCATTCCAGGCATCGGCATCCGCACCACCTTCATCGTCGGCTTCCCCGGCGAGAACGAAGAAGACTTTGAAGAACTCCTCCAATTTATCGAAGAATTCCGCTTCGAACGCGCTGGGGTTTTCACCTACTCCAAAGAAGAAGGCACCCGTGCTTACAAAATGGGTGACCACGTCCACCACTCCACCAAAAAATCTCGTTGGAAGCGCGCCATGCAAGCCCTGCAACGTATCGCCGGCGAGGTGAATCAGGAGCAAATTGGCAAAACCGTAAAAGTCCTAGTCGAAGAACCTGGCGTCGCCCGCACTGAGTGGGATGCACCCGAGATCGACGGTTCCGTTCATGTCCCAGAAGAAATCGAAGTCGGCTCTTTCGCCACTGTCACAATCAAAGACTGGCGCGGCTACGACCTCGTCGCCGCCCGATGAGTGATCGATTTTGTTTCCCTCTTCCTTACCATCAAGCCATCGCAAAATTGCTATTTTTCTTTCTTCGCGAGGAGCTGGTTTGGTGCATCGGTGGCGACGGCTGCATTGTAATCCGCGAGGGCTCGGAAGTAGGCTAAATTGGCATCCACTTCGAGAAACTCGGCTTCTAGTCTGGCTTGCTCGCGAATTTGTAGCGATAATAAATCGGAAGCCCCTTCTTTAAAACGATCACTTTCCGCCGTTTCAAGCTGGCGGGCGAGTTCGACATTGGTTTT
The DNA here is from genome assembly GCA_945862285.1 of Akkermansia muciniphila. Taxonomy (GTDB): domain Bacteria; phylum Verrucomicrobiota; class Verrucomicrobiia; order Verrucomicrobiales; family Akkermansiaceae; genus UBA956. Next base: position 6,695 of record CAMAYN010000048.1, read on the forward strand.
CGTCTGTTTCAATGCCTCGAACGCGGTTTGCAGTTCCTGGAAGGTGTTGTTCGATTCGGCAAGGATTTGATCTTGGGCGAATTGGCGTCTTTGTGCGAGTTGCTTAATGCCGGCATCGATGGCAGCGAGGCGGCCTTTGGCTTCATTTCTGCCAATGGGCACGGAGAAACGAAGTAATCCGTTGAGTTCTGTACGTTCAATGTCACTTGGCACACCGTTACCGATGGCTTGGTTTAACTCCATGCTAAGATCCACATTCGGCATCAGGTTGTTTTCGGCGAGGCGTTTATCGATTTGCCCTTTGCTTACCAGGAGATCGATTTCCCGAATTTCTGGGCGGCGGAAAATCGCGCGTCCGCGTTCGGAAATGAGTTGCAGTTCATCGACGGCTTGCGGTTGAGGAAAGATGGGAAGTTCACTGCGCTTAGGCAAAATGGGATCGGTTGTTTTTGCATTCCGGTGGAAAAGAGAAAGTTCAATGGCGGTGGCATCGAGTCGGCGTGTGGCATTGACGACTGCGATTTCGCGGCTAACAACGAGGCGGCGATTGTCCACGAGCACGATGGGAGCAATAGCGCCAGCATCCGCCTGGCTTTTAAGAAATTCATCGCGCTGCTTGGCGATATTGAGCACATTTTCAGCAATGGTGAGGCGCATGCCTGCGGCAATCCAGTTATAGTAAGCGATGCGGGCTGCGCGGTGGAAATTGATATATTGTCGCAAAATGAGTGGATCGGCAAGTTCGCGATCCACACCTGCTTTACCAATGTTGGCGCGGCGTGAATCGATACTGCGGTCGCGAAGCAGAGGAATGCGCGCTCCTAAAATGGCTTCACCTTCTGGCGATGTGCGATCTTTTCGATCATAGCTGGCCAGCGAGCCAGTGCTGAGGCGGTAGCCGCCGTAAACGCTGCCACCGGTGAGGAGTGGTTGATCAATGAGGAGATTGGTGGTTGCGCCTTGGTAGTAATCGATGGGGCGGAAATTCAGTGATGCCATGACCACGGGATCGAAGGCACCTTGCGCTTGGCGGACTCTGCCGTTAGCAATGTCTTGCTGGAGCCAAGCGGCGAGGAGTGGAGGATATTGTGTTTTTACAGTTTGTAACACATCGTCCAGAGCGAGCGGAGCGGCAAAAGCACATGACGATGCAAACGCGATCGCGCTCGTCAAGAAATGACGGATGAATGTTTTGTTTTTCATTTCTTGGACTTGGGTTTATCTTCTTTGAGTTCTTTGCCAATCGCAGGGAAGCCGTTGATTTGACGCCAGATTTCAAACCAAAGGGGCACTTCATCGAGCATGACCCAGGCGTTGGCTTGCACTCCTTGGCGGAGCCAGCGCTCACCATCCGGCCAAGGAACTTTTTGCGGACCTTTACCGTCGTTCCGGTCAACGATGTCCTCATTGGGCGCGATGACGACACGAAATTTCCCTTTTCCGTCATCGGTCGGATCGATAAACATGACCTCACCTCCGTAGGTGCCAACGGCGAGTTGTGGCCAACCGATGGCTTGAATGGCAGGCCAGCCCTCGAAGACCAGACGCGCTGGGCTACCAGGAATCACTTCACCATTTTCTACTTTTCGCGGCTGAATAAGGGCGACATCATTGCCATCAACCATTACCTCGACGAAACGTTTTTCCGTATTAGGAATTAAAACACAGATCAGATCTCCCGGCTTGAGGTAGCTGCCGTCGGTGGTGGGGACTTCTAGAATCATGCCATCGCGCGGAGCGGTTACGGTTTGGCGCATGTTTTGACTGAGTCGAATCTCAAAGCTGGCTAATTCTTCTTGGGCTTTTGCCATGTCGCTCGCTGCCGATTGACGCGATGCAGTGGTCGAGGCGATGATGGCATTAAAATCATTTTCCGTGCGTTTTAAGGTCGCCTCTGAGGAGAGTAGGACGGCAGCGGTAGAATCGCGGCGGAGGATCGCGGCCTCGAAGTCGCGGCGAGATGTTAGACCTTTTTCGTGAAGAATCTTAACGCGATCGTAATCGAGTATCGCTGTCTCCGAGGCGATTTTATTGGCACTAACGCTTTGGCGTGCCGAATCCAATGCTTGGCCTTTGGCTAGATTTTGTTGGGTGATTTGTGAATCGAGTGCTTCGATGCGTGTTTGCACCAGCGCCACGCGCCCAGCGGCCGTGTCGCGCTGCGAACGCAAACGTTCAAGAAGGTCGGGGTCATTATCTTGAATCTCAGCAATCACGTCACCGGCTTTGACCTGCTGACCTTCAAAAACAAGCAATTTCCGAATCCGGCCCGATACTTGGGACTCAACATTCACTCGCCGTTCGAGTGGATCGAAGGCAATCACGCGCCCATCACCACGCACAAATTGCCGCCATGGAGCAAATGCTACGACGAGAAATAGGATGGCGAATGCGATGAGAAGAAGTCTGCTAAAAAGGTGCGGTAGGCGGTTTGATCCGGTGAGATTGATCGCGGGAAGGCTTCTGGAATCTTGGCGCATGTTTTGCGTTGTTGCTTTGGCATTCATGGTCGTGAAGAGTTAGAGTTCGATGGCTTGATCACAGAGATTTCGTAATTCCGGCATTCTTGTCGCGACGATCACTGTCCACGGACGACTGCGATCAAATACCACTTTGGTTAATCGATGGAAACTGGCATCATCCAAGCCATCGAAAAGTTCATCGATGAGCAAAAGACGAGGTTTTTGCACAATGGCCCGAGCGATCAAAAGAGAACAACGTTGGCTAGTGGAAAAAGGTGTGCCACCCACTTGTAACATGAGATCTACTCCATCGGGGTGGTGCATGCAATCATCGAGCATCCCCACGGTCGCGAGCGCGGCGTGAATTTCATCTGTGGTGATTTCTTGGCGTCCGAGTCGTAAGTTATCGGCCACTGTACCGACGACAAATTCATCGCGACGAAGTAGCTCCATGGAGTTTCGTAACGACTCTAGATTCCACGCACGCAAGTCGAGGCCATCAAAACTAATATGACCTGAGCTAGGCTCGCGGAGTGCGAAGCACAGATTGAGAAATGAGCTTACCCCACTTCCTTGGCAGCCTAAAATGCATGCACGTGTGCCAGGCTCCAGGGTGAAAGTTAAATCATGAAAAATCGAATGTCCCGCGTGGTAGCCAAAGGAAACTTTTTCTACTGCCAGCTTCATGCCGGACGTATTTTCGAGGGAAGTGGTTTTTTCGCCGCCTTCGGATTCGATGTCGAGATCGAGCAGATGACCGATTTTATCGATAGCCGCCATGGTGTCATACCAAGTTTCAAGCTTTTTCCCGAGCTTAATCAGTGATGCCACTATGCTGCTCATAATCAGTTCGCTGGCAACCAACTGACCGAGTGTGAGCTGCTGGCTGATTACTAATTCCACGCCGAGAATGAGCAGTGCGACACTGGCTAGCACTGAAATAAAAAGTAGAGCGGAGATTTGTCTGAGAACGATGCGGAAATGCGCCCTGCGTGCATGAACATATTGTGTCGCAAGAATGTCGGTACGTTGATGTGCTAAAAGGTAGCCACCGCGTCCTTTGAACATATTAGGAAAGGCGGCGATTTGCTCAAACCATCCCACGAGGTCATATTTACAGCGAGATTCATTGATCGCACTATCTACGGCACTGCGACCTAAGGGCCAAGTGAAGCCGATAATCAAAACGATCAAAACGGCTACGAAAATCATCAACATGGGATGATACAACGCAAGGAGAAGTAATCCAATGATGGTAGATGCCACCAAGTTGATGCCTTCTAACAAGAAAAATGCGGTATTTTTCTGCACGGTGACCGAGTCAAGAAAGCGGTTGACGAGTTCGGGGGCGTGTACTTGGTCAAAGGCTTTGGCAACCACCCGGGGAAGGCGGTGAGAGAGGTCGCCAGCGATGCGGACAAAAATCCGCCTTTGGATCAACTCGGCCACGTAATATTGAAATCCGATGATTAATGCCTGCAACAGAAGGCAAGCAGTGAGCAACTGACTAATGACGACAAGCGCTTGTATGTAGGGTTTCGATTGATTACCAAAAGCGATATTGGTTACGATGGCATCAACAACGAGGGGCAATGTTAAATAAAGCAGACCGGAAAAGAACGCAAAAACTAACAGCAAAAGGATCTCGCGTCGCTCGGGGCGCAATAGCTTGAGCAACCTACGCAACGGCGGCATGTGATGATGCGCGTGGTGGTCATCGTGAGTGTCATGCTTGTGCGTTACTGCAGAATACATGTGAGCTTCGCGTTCCGATTCGATTTCATTATGAATGCTCGCATGCTCCTGCATCAATTTGGCATGAACTATACCAATCTCAATTTCTTCTTTGATGCTGCTTAAGCCTAAGCGACGAGCCAATGCGCCGCGTGACATCATCAGTGTGTTGTCGGGAGAATCGCCATGTATGATCAGCCTGACTCGGAATGTACCAGCTTTTAGGACGATCAAAAAACATTGTTCCTGATCGCACCAGATGAGAACAGGCGAGTCGAGATGAGCTTGCCAAACCGCTTCGGCAAGGGAAACGCGGGAAACTACAATGTTCAGTCCTTGCCCAGCGAGCAATGGCGCACACGCCGAGAGTGGGTCAGTTCCTGAATCAACGCCTAATTCTCCAAGAGCACGATGAATCCGCGCTATATAATCTCCTGTTGGTTCTTTTGGTCGCTTCATGCTATCTATCGTAGTATTGAGGTAGAGTCGAAATGTTTTATTTTTTCTTAAGCGCAGTGATTAAAATAAAACATCTCTTCGATGCACATGAGAAAAATGGCTCATTTTTCCAAACGCCGCATGCCATTCATCAACTTACCCGTTTTCGCACTTCGACGAAAAAAGTTTTATTTTGCACGCGAGAACCTAGCGACACTTCTGCTTCGGTCAAATTGTTTTCACAATTTTTATGTATGAAGGATATTATAGGCGCTTACTAGGGCTTTCAATCCAGCCATTTCGATAGACGAATCAATTCCTGCACCCCAAATAGTCCTGCCATCGGACGACTGAATTTGCACGTAAGCGGCCGCATTCGCATCGGATCCACCCCGAACAGCGTGGGAACGATAATCGGTCACAGTGAAATTTTTCATCGCCGACATATCGAGAGCGTTTACGAAGGCATTAATCGGTCCATTTCCTGAACCTGAAATTGTCTCTTCGACTCCATTATAAACGACACTTGCACGGCACAAAACCTGCCCACGCTCGGCAGTGTGATGCTCTAGTTCGTAATCCGTCACTGCCAACGGAGAGTTGAGGTTGCAAAAATTTTCTTGAAACGCGGTGCCGATTTCATCAACCGACAACTCTCGGCCTTGTTGATCTGCTAGGTCGTAAATAAATTTGCCTACCTGTGGGTGCATCGTTTTCGGCAAATCAAGGCCGTGTTCCCGGTCGAGAACGTATGCAACGCCACCTTTGCCCGATTGGGAATTGATGCGGATGATGGCTTCGTATGACCGACCAATATCGCGGGGATCTATGGTAAGGTAGGGCACTCCCCATGGAAGTTCTGGCGTTGTAGAAATTTCCTTTTCGCGCAGGTCGAGACCTTTTTTAATGGCATCTTGATGCGATCCAGAAAATGCGGTGAAAACGAGCTCGCCCGCATACGGTTGACGTTCTGGCACAGTCAATCGACAGCAACGTTCATAGACATTGCGAATGGTTGCTAGGTCTGAAAAATCCAATCCTGTTGCGATGCCGTGGCTATTCATATTCAATGCTACGGTGACGATGTCAAGATTGCCTGTTCGTTCGCCATTACCAAACAAGGTTCCCTCCACGCGATCACCACCTGCAAGCAAACCTAGTTCCGTGGCCGCTACCCCTGTACCGCGATCATTGTGCGTGTGGAGCGAAATGACGACACTATCACGATTTTTAATATTCCGGCACATCCATTCAATCTGGTCAGCATGGACATTCGGCATACACCACTCGACTGTATTGGGCAAATTGAGGATGCATTTTTTCGCGGGAGTCGGCTGCCAAACATCCATAACCGCATGACAACATTCTAGGGCAAAATCCAATTCCGTATCGCTAAAACTCTCGGGCGAATACTCAAAAGTCCAATCCGTTTGCGGGTATTTTTCCGCATATTCTTTCACCCATTTTGCCCCCTGAATGGCAATGGCGCAGGTTTCTTCTCGACTCATATTCCCAAAAGTGACGCGCCGTTGCAACGTGCTGGTAGGGTTATACAAGTGAACGATCGCCTTCTTTGCTCCGATCAAACTCTCGTAGCTCTTGGCGATGAGATGTTCGCGGGCTTGCACGAGGATTTGAATCGTAACGTCGTCGGGAATGCGATTTTCCTCAATCAGTCGGCGCACGAAATGAAATTCCGTATCGGATGCCGAGGGAAATCCAACCTCGATTTGCTTAAATCCAACAGTAACAAGCAAGGAAAAATATTCGAGCTTTTCCTCCACCGACATCGGGGTAGGCAGAGCCTGATTGCCATCGCGCAAATCAACCGAACACCAAATCGGGGGAGCGGTAATCGACTGCTCAGGCCACTTGCGGTCAGCAAGCGCGACAGGAGCAAAGGGACGGTATTTTGAAATGGCTGATTGTTTCATCGTTACGGGGTGAAGAGTAAAAAACGAAACACATCTGTCAAGCTGCTAGAAACAAGCCAATAGAAAAGGAGTGATCCGTCTCACGTAGAATCAGACAGAGAACGATTTTTTCGCAAAAATTCCATATTTCGGGCTAAAGCACCATGCTAAGATAAACCAAACGCCCTGCACCATGACGATGGCAGGGCCGGGCGTTAACTCCAGGGGGACGGATAGAAAGACGGCCATCACCGCCCCCACCGCACCGATGATACCGCCGCCCCAGAACAACCAAGTCGTCCGGTTAGTAAGCAATGAGATCGTCGCGGCTGGTGTCACGAGTAATCCTACTGACAAGACACAACCTACCGCTTGTAAGGAGGCCACCAATGACAAGATCATCAAAGTAAATAAGACGTATTGTACCATCCTCACGGGCACTCCCTGCGCCGCAGCGACATTCGGCTCAAACAGTGCTACTAAAATCGGGCGCATTAGCATATTAGCAACCAGAACGGTAAATGCACCAATGCCAAACATCGTCCATAAGTCCATATCACTCACCACCATAATATCGCCGAATAACCAATGCTCTAGCTCCTGCCGTATGCCGAGCCTTGGTAATAGTGCGACACCTCCAGCAAAGGCCGCAGTATAGAATACAGCAAGTGCCGTTCCTTGTTCCACGCGACGTCCACGCGCCACTGCTACGGAACCAAGCCCTACGAAAAGTGCCGCTAAAAGTGCTCCAAGAAAGGCATTCCAATGCGTGAGCGCACCCGTCAGCAAAATAGCCATGGTGATCCCTGGCAACATCGTATGGGACAGCGCGCTTACCGATAATGCCGTCCTCCGCAGAACCACAAATCCACTAAAAAAGCCATTCGTAAAGCCCGCTAACGCCGCTACGATGAGCGCACGCTGAAAAAAGGTATTGTGCCAAATTTCCCACATTATCGCTGCTCATCGCGCAGTAAATATCGCGACGCAATTACATAATTTAACCCCGAAAGCAGAGTAAGCCCAAGGGACAGATAGAGAGATCCCAAGAAAAACCATCCGTTAGGAGTCGCTAGCATGCGCAGCCAATGGAAGGGAGTCGTTAGATCTTCCATGTCACCGAGACATTGCCACGTTAGTCCGCACAAAACAAAGGTGATTTGCAAAATCGTCTTCCATTTCCCTAATCGATCCGCCGCCATTACGACCCCTCGCTCCACAGCAATTTGGCGTAAACCTGTCACTAAAAATTCGCGGGCAATAATAGTCGCCGTCACCCACATCGGGCACATGCCTACCACTGACAAATGGAGAAATGCGGTGCAGACTAGAATTTTATCCACCAACGGATCGAGTAATTTCCCGAGTGCGGTGACGAGATTCAGCTTGCGAGCTAGATATCCGTCGAGCCAATCGGTAGCAGCTGCAATAGAAAAACTAAGCAAGGCGAGAACTGCCATTGCGAAGCCTGGCAGTGACGCCGCAATGACATAGATCACCGTCAAAAACAGACGCCCTAAAGTGATGGAATTTGGTAAATTCAACGTTGGAGAAAATTACATGTTTGCTCGCCAAATACGCAAGAAAAGAAAACCGAAATGGCGATTTGATTTAATCACTCGATTCCGTCGTTGCAATCGCATCTCTCGCATCTTGGATGAAAACATTGACTTCAGCTAGCATCATGTTCACCTCGATCTCTACTTCCTCCAGCCATTCCACTTCGGCCAAGCCTTCTTCTTTGCATGATTGTAAGGCAAGTAACGCATCGCGAAATTGCCGCCTTGCCGCTTTGAGATTGACTAAAATATGCGCCGCTTCATCCGCATCAGGAGGCCACTGTTCCACAGCATCCATCAATGCTCCGGACAATTTTACGCCAGCAAACATCACAGCATGGTGCAACATCTCCAACGGATGATCTTCCTGTTCTGTTTCCGGCAGCCAGCCGTTTTCTTGAATGGCGCGATACATCATTTCACTCTGATTCAAACAGGCATTCACTAACGGATGATTATTTTCATCCTCATTCTCATCCGATTCTAGCCAACCTTCTTCTTCTTCCTCCGATAGTTTCCAAGCTTCATCCTCCATTTCGGATTCCATTTCGGATTCCGCAGATTCTTCTTCATCGACCCATGATTCTTGCCAATAGGCATCATCGTTCTCGTTTCTCGAATCGTCATCATCCCGATCAGCATCGATCGGTGCTGCTATGCCATACTGGGCACGTAATTTTTTCCGCTCCTCTTGGAAAATTTTTTCATAATCTTCAAAATCCCCGCCATTTTCTAACCGAGATGCGACTCTCTCCGTTAACGTATTCATGAACTCGGAATAGGCATCCGCTTCCGCTTCGCGCCGACTTTGTGGTGCATCATCGTCAAAGTCATCTGAAGATGCATCGACAGCAATGATTGAAGTTGGATCATTGAGCCGCAAATCCATATCCACGGATTCAATCACAACTCTGCCGTTTACCTCCGAGAACCATTCGAGATAAACTGCATTCCCCCAGTGCCAAGAAAAATCCTTCCCGCTTACGACCAAAGGGTAAACCTGCTCGACAGGCACATCGGGAACTTTCACCTTGCGTGATGCGGTCATATCACCCGCTGTTCCTTGCTGCTTCTTGGCAAAGCCCGCCTGAATGGGTTTTGTCGTTTCACGATGCTGCATGATCAATACTTGACCCTGCAAATCCTCATGCGGCATCCCGGCTAAATCGACCGCCACGGGCGAAGCCATGCCATTGAGCCACAATTGACCACGGATTTTCCCCGCGACTCGGAAATCGAATTCCGCGCGAATCACGCTTTTCTCAATGCGCCATGCCATGGGGAAATTGTTTTCCAGATTCGTTGCCAAATCAAGCGTAGAAGCTAGAAAAAATCCCGCAACCAATGCTCCGCACTGGCGACCAATTCGTCAACCGATGTGCCGCGCTCGCGCAAAGTCCGCAACGCCAGCACATCATTTCGCTTTGCAAGGCGTTTGCCTTCATGATCAAGCACCAATGGATGATGCAAATACTCTGGTTGAGGAAAATGCAGAATCGCCTGTAAAATCCGATGCACATGCGTAGCTGCCAACAAATCTTCCCCCCGTGTCACCAGAGTTACACCTTGCGCCGCATCATCCACAACAACCGCTAAATGGTATGCCGCACCAATGTCTTTCCGCGCAATCACCTCATCGCCCACGGCCTCGCGACTCACCAGCACTTTCCCAAATCTACGATCAAAAAACGCCAATTCGCCACAAAAATCCATCGATTTCCCCATATCCAGACGCCACGCATGCGCATCCCCATGCTCCATGCGCTTCCTACGCTCATCCGCGCTGAGATCTCGACATGTTCCCGGATAACGAAACGATTCCAGACCATCGCCCATCTGCGGCGCTTGCCCCATGCGCTCCCATTCCACCGCAATTTCCCGCCTAGTGCAAAAACACGGATACACGAGACCAGATTGTTGTAGCGTTGCTAAAGCCGCAGCATACGCCGATCCCCGTAAACTTTGCCGCCACGTCGGCTCTGGCCAACGCAATCCGAGCCAGCGGAGATCTTCTTCGATTCCCGCATAATACGTCTCTCTCACTCGTGAAAAATCAATATCTTCATGCCGCAGCAGCATCTTTCCTCCGTTGACGCAAGCCATCCGCCAAGCAATCCAGGCCGCATACGCATGACCTGTATGCAGCCATCCCGTGGGACTCGGAGCAAATCGCGTAACCATGCCAAAATGATACACAAAAACCTCCCCATCTGACAACCATGTCGTTCGCTTACTTTTTCCCTGTTGGAAAAAAATCAACTTTCACCAAATCATAGTGAATAATCCAGCACCTTCCTCCGTATAGAGCACCGTCATTCACCTATGAAATGTGCACTCCTATTTTTCGCTTCCATCATGCTCTCATTCGCCGCCTATGCCAATGAATGGACAGCTCTCTTCGATGGTAAATCTCTCGACGGTTGGAAAACCGCAAAAAACGAGGCACCTGGAAAAGGCTGGAAAGTCGTAGATGGCGTGCTCCACCTCGATGGCTACGGGGGCGATATCCTGGCACCCGAAGAGTATGCCGATTTTGAACTCGTGTGGACTTGGAAAATCTCACCAAGGGGCAATAACGGCATAAAATATTGGGTGACCACCATCGATAAAGCCATTCTCGGTCCGGAATATCAAATGATCGACGACAAAGGGCACCCCGATGCAATGATCGGCAAAAAGCGCTCCACAGCCTGCTTATACGACATCAAGGCCGCTGATGCCGATAAGCCGCTCAACCCCGTGGGAGAGTGGAACGAAAGCCGCATTGTCACACGAAATGGCACCATCGAGCACTACCTCAATGGCAAACTCGTTTGCAAAATCGATACAAAATCGGACGAATGGAAAACCCTCATCGCCGCCAGCAAATTCCGCAATCGAGTGGGCTACGCCCCGGGCAAAGGTCGCATCATGCTCACCGACCATGGCGACAAGACCTGGTACAAAGAGATCAAAATTCGCCGTCTCGCCCCCGAGAAATAAACGGATTCCCTGTACTACCATTCTTCGCCAGATCTCCGACTAGTACCACACTAGACAAAAAAATCACGGATTTAGCTCATTTTTCTTGTAAGTAAGGCGAGATTAAATACTTTTTCCCGATGGGTACATCAGATCCAGTTCAAGTACAAAACAAACACCCGCGGTCTATCGCGCACAGCGGAGTCTTTTACATTGCCATTGTGTGGTTCTTGTTCCACCTGATTTGCCTGTTGGTAACTCTTGCCATATTCGCTCTATACATTTTTGAACCCGAAAACTCGTATCTCAAAAATTACAGGCCTCATGTCGTGATTCTTTCTAGCGTGGCGGCTTCATTAGTCACATTCATCATCGCCTACATCAAGCGGAGAAGCGCACGTTGCCCGCTTTGTAAAGGAACCCCGTTGGTCAATACTTGGGCGCGTCCCCACAGTAACGCTTTTTCCATTCCTCCTCTGAATCATGGCTACACAGCGATGTTAAGCATTACACTCACCCAAAAATTTTGCTGCATGTATTGCGGAACGAGGTTTGACTTACTCAAACCCACAGGGCAAAGGCGTCGCAGATCATCCACAGTATTGGACGATTGATTGAAGCAAGGATCATTCATGAAAAAATGGCTAAAAATCCTCTTCTTTCGCGTTCTTCCCGTAATTTTGGTCATTCTCTTTGTAGGATTTTCCTACTACAGTTCCTCGATCACCCTTTCTCCAAAAAGACGACAACTGCAAGAATACCACCAACAAATTTTACAATCACCCCACGCGTATGGTCTTTCGTATTCTCGGGAAACCAGTCGCGATGGCATGCCCTACTTGATTTGTGAACCCCATCCGCACGAAGTGGCAAAAAAATCCCGCGAACTCATTGCAGAGCTAGAAAAACGCGGCGTTGCATTAGCTCCATGGGGGCAGATCCGTGGAACGATTATTGCCCTCCACGGACACAAAGGACGAAAAGAGGATGTGCTGCCGATCTGTGAACGGTTTTGCGCTGCGGGATTTCGCTGTCTATGCCCCGACCTTCCCGCTCACGGAGAAAACGCCATGCCCATCATGACATTTGGCAAACAAGAAGTCCCCTTGCTGCGCAACCTATGGACGGAGCACCTGCAAAAGCATCCCCAACATCAACAACCACTTTTTTTCTTTGGTTACTCCCAAGGCGGCGCGATTAGCCTACAAGCTGCGGCGGACACCACTGTTTGGAACGCGGCGGGTGTTGCCAGTGTGAATTCCTTCGCTACCCTCGATTGCCCAATCTTATCTTCGGCATCGTATTTGCCCGAAATCCTTCGCCCTTTATCCGCCATCACCACGGGTGCTTGCGGAATAGGAATCAAATGCCAAGTCGGAAGTTGGCCCAGCGAAATTGGTCCGCTGGCACGAATTTCTCAGATCTCTTGCCCCACCATGATTGTTCACGGCGAAAAAGATCGCTTTGTCCCTGTTGCTCAGGGCGATTGCTTATTCCATGCCATTTCCCATCAAAAGAAATCGCGTGTCATCGTGCCAAACGGAACACATGGCGGCACCCTTGCCACGGGCTCCACCGCTCTCTACGCCGATGTCTGCCACTGGTTTCTCAAGGCACTCTAATTCATCCACTATGTGACGATCCGATGAGGATGAAATCGGCTCATGTTCCCTGTCACCAGCGAGGCATCACCTCGTGCCGATAACCCACAGCAGGTATCCCCTACCATCCATAATCCCCAAACGAAGTGCCGTCCTCCCGCTTGAAAAAGTCTGGCGCGTTCTTGATACACCTTGCGCTCGGACTCCGCAGTTCCTGTACCAGCGGCGATGAGTTGCTGCCGATCATACAAAGAAATCCCCCCACCTTCCCGACCATAAAAAGGTTTTTCCGCCCATTGCGTCGTGCCCGTTGCGAGCAATTCATCACGACTCCATTTCGCGGGCAGTAGCAAAGGATGTCCCGGATGCAATTCCCATAAAATCGCTAACAAGGCCTTATTCGAGAGTAGCATTTTCCACAAAGGCTCTAAAAAGCGCGACCGCTCCATCCCCATCTCGGTAAAAAATGGCTCTTCACACATCCATTCCCACGGATAGAGCTTAAATAATTTCTCAATCACCCGTTCACTCAAATCGGTAAATCTTCCATCCGCCGCAAAGCCGATTTCCTGCATATCCATCAACTGCACCGACTTTCCTGCTTGCTCCGCTGTCTCCGCCAAATACGCAATCGTCTGCCGATCTTCTGGCAAATCCCAAGCACAAGAAAAATGAATCATTCCCTCGTGAATCAGCTTCCAGCGTTCTACCAGCGCCTCATGCAAAGAATTCAGCTGATCACTTTCCGGGTAAAGATCTTGCAGCCAGTCCCACTGAATCACCGCCGCCTCTAACAAGGATGTCGGTGTGTCGGCATTGTATTCGAGCAACTTCGGCGAGCCAATGCCATCCCACGCCAAATCAAATCTTCCATACAGGGAAAAATCCTTACACATCCAAGATGTATGAATCATTCCAATCCATTCCTCGCGAATCCCCAACTTATCCCACCACCCACGTTGGATGATTTGTTCACAGGCATCCAAACACATCGCATGCAACTCATTCGCCGCATCTTCTAAGGTTTCCGCCGCCTCTAAGGTAAACGCCAGATGGTCTGATTCATTCCAATACCGATCTTTTCCATTCCCGTGCCAAATCATGCCCGATTCCTCCACACGCTGAATCCAGTTTTCTCGAACTTGGTTGCTTTCTAACCAAATCGGCGATTGATAAAAGCCCGATGCCATACAAATCTTCGACTAGCTACCCGAAGAAGAAAAGCTGCTACTTTTGCTCCCAAATCCACCACGCACCGATGAACCAGCGCTCACAGGAGTGCCAGATGATCTGCTCTGTTGCACCAACCTCGAATACCCAGGATTCGACGCCGCATAAGACGAAACCGATTGCCGATCTCTCGACATCGTTTGTTGCCAACCTTGCTGTTGATTTTGCGCGTATTGAAATCCAGCCCCGGGGGTAAATCCGCCACGATTCGCGGAAAGCATCCAATACATCATCATCATCGAGCCCACACCCATCCCCGAATGGTGATGATGGTGAACCGTTCCTGAACTGCTCGTGGTGTCGCCACTGCTACCGCCGCTGGGTGTGCCCATTTGCTTCGCAAGCTCTTGCTCACGCTCAAGCAACTGCTGAACTTTTTGCAATGCCACAGCCGATGGACGACTTGTTGACGGCGATGGAATCGATGGAGGCTCTGCAAGCCATTCCCCATTCGCAAACCATTTGCCATCCTGAGCAAAGCCATGACGATAAGGGAAAAAATCCTTCGCCTCACAATGGTAAAAACCAAGGCCAGGAACTTCGAAATTATTCTCGATTTCCCCGCTTAATAACTGCGTTTTGCGCTTCTCCACTTCATCGAGCTGTTGCTCTAACGCCGCCATTTTTATATCTTCGGAAGTCGCCGTGTAAGTTTGTTCCGAGTCGCACGAAGTCAGAGTGAAACTACTTCCCGTCAACAAGCACAAAGTGGACCAATGCAAAATCCCACCCTTGCGCAACAAAGAACTTCTCGATGAACTTTTCATATCTGCCCAAAATCAAACCATAGTTTTCGGTTACGTCAAGAAACAGTTCAAAGCCAGTTCAAAGCCGATGAATCGAGGACTCTCCTCGTTGAATGTGTGTTACGTCGCAACGCGACACTTCACCCGTACCGATTGCCACTGCACCCGTACCGATTG
>CAMAYN010000049.1 GCA_945862285.1 Akkermansia muciniphila
GGAGAGGCCTTTGCCGCCTTCGCCGCATCAGCCACTACGATATCAAAAGCGGTCTCCATCGAACCTCGACTCTTTTTTGCGTTTCACCCGTATCGAAGCATCCGTCGATGTAGCTGGAGTTGCTGCTGCAATTTTCAGCAAGACTAACGGAAAGATCACTCCAAATTCTGCACTTGCTCGCGGATTTTTTCTAACTCCGTTTTGGCTCGAACCACCGATTGAGCGATGTCGCTATCGGCTGCTTTTGAGCCAATCGTATTCCATTCTCGGTGAATTTCCTGACATAAAAAATCCAACGCTCTCCCCGCTGCATCAGCTCCACCTAAATAATTCCGAAATGCCATATAATGTGCCTCAAGTCGCGTCATTTCCTCAGAAATATCACAGCGATCCGCAAAAATCGCCAATTCCTTCACTAAGCGCTCATCGCCAAGATCCACAGGGCAAGCCAATTCGGTGAGCCTCTTTTGCAGTAATTCAGCCTGTCGTGCCGCACGCCCGGGGGCACGTTCCCGCACCAAATCTAGTTCCGCAGCCAATAAGCCAAGTCGCCCTAACAAATCTGCCGCCAAGGCAGCTCCTTCCTGCTCGCGCGCTTTAAGAAATTCCGCCCGCGCCAGAAATAATGCCTCCTCTACTGCCGGCCAAATCGACTCTGCTTCGACGCTTTTCTCCGCGCCTCGTAACAAGCCTGGGACGTTCATAAAATCGGCCACTTGTGGCAACACATCTCGCCCTAACAGTGCCGAAACTCTGCGGAATTCCGCCTCCAGAGCCAAGGCCAAGACGTCATCGACACGCAAAGCGGCTTCTGCCAGTGCCGCCCGTGTAAGTGCAATCGATACCTGTACGCGCCCACGACTCACTTCTTGCAATATCGTTTGCCGAATTCGTGGCTCTACCTCTGCCAAATCGCGCGGTGCCGATACCACAACTTCGGCTTGCTTGCGATTCACTGCCGATAACTCAACCGTTACCTGTGTCGCATCGTTCACTGCCGTTCCACGGCCAAATCCCGTCATCGAGCGCACGGGCATAGCTACTTTTTCTCCCCTTTCTCGGGAGTGCCTTTCTCCGTCGGATTTTTTTCAGGTAATAGTACAATTTGCTCAGCACTGCGAATCGCGATCTGTGGTTTATCTTTGAACATCGTAATTTTCCCCTTCACCTGAATCGGCTTACCAACTAATGCCGCTGGTTGCTTGTCCTCAGGAAATGTAGCAGCACTCGCTTGATAGCAATAAATCGTAAAGTTCGTGCCGTCGAAGTGATAGAAAAAATGTCCCGCAGTTGATTTGTTCGACAGCGCATTGGGAACGCCTGTGACAGTGACCTCTTGATTCATCTTCGCTGTAATCGCTGCGGCATCGGATACAGCAATGGGCTCGTCAGCGAAAAGAAAGCCCGCGGAAAGCAATAGCAGCAAGTATTTCATGCCCATACACTCCCATGCTTCCCTACAACTTGTCCAGAAATTTGTTCTGCCAAAAATGAAGATACAGGAAAAAAATAAGATACTACATCAGATCATAAACTGTTTGATAGCACCCATCTGATCAAGCTTGTTGCGGGACATTTCAATGTCGAGGTCGCCGTAATGCTTGATGGGGTTGCCGTGGGCATTGAGGAGGGTGGTATACCAGTTGCCGAGGGTCTTGTGCCCTTCGGTGCCGTGGTAGGGCAAGCGGGTGTAGCGTCCGGTCATGTCGAGGTTGCAGTTGTTGCCCGCTAGGATGATGAAGGGAGCCTCCAGACCGAGGCCGTGGTGGGATTCGCCGTTCTCCGGGAAATACATGATCATGGTGTTGTCGAACATCGTGCCCTTGCCCTCGGGCTGTGCCTTGAGACGTTCGACGATGCGCGCGATTTGCTCCATGTGGCCGATGCGGACTTTCTCGCGAATCGTGTCGGCGGAAACCCCGCTGTAGCTGCCGTTGTGGCCGATGACGTGGAGGGAAATGCGGTCGCCCTCGTTCCCGGGGAGGCCGAAGATCGGCGTGCCCAGGTCGTCGATGGTGTAGGTCACCACGTTGGTCAGGCCGGTGATGAGGGCGGCGATGAGAACCTCGGTCATCGCTTCGTGCTTCTCGGGCGTGGTGGCGCTCGCTCCGCCGTTGGCGTGGATCTTGTCGAGCTGCGGGATGTGTTTCGCGATGGAGCCGGCCATTTTCGACAGCTTTAGGTTGCGCGCCTGGATCTCTTCGATCGAGTGGATGTGGTTGCTGAGCTTGAGCTTCTCGTAGCCTTGAAGAATTCTGGACTTGAAGGACTCCTCGCCTTCGAGGAATTTCAGCATGGAGTTGTCGGTATCGACGGCGTTCGGGTTGGTGACGGAGCGGAACAACTCGTTGTGCGCCGTCTGGGGATCCGCGTAGCAGTAGTTCCGTTGGTGCGGACCGGATGCCGAGTATCCCGCGACGATGCCCGTCCTGAATTTCGAATAGTCTCCCGTCAGCGACAATTCGATGTGGCCGAAGGGCGAGGGGAAAAGTTTCGCCAACTCGAAGTCGATGGTCGCCCGCTTGATGCCGCTGAGGGAGTTGCCGTTCGATTTGTAGGCGCCCATGACCGAGGAGAAGGAGGCATGCCCGTTCTCGCTCATCTTGCAGGATAGGCCTTGGAGGATGCAGAGGTTCTCCTTGTGCTTCGCCAGCGAATTCATCCACGCAGGCAGCTCGTGTTTGTCGAGATCCACTTCAAGGGCCTGTTTCTTTTCATCGAGCGCCTTTTCGGCCGCCGAGAAAGTGGGCAGCGCCAGGGCCGGCGGCGGCTCGCCATTGGATTTGCGGATGAAGATGAAGCGCTTGGGAAAGCCGTTGGCCTGTGGTGTGCCCGCAAATGCATTGAGGCATGGTGTGAGCGATAGGGCACCTACGCCCAATGCGGTGGATTTGAGGAAGTCTCTTCTGCTTTTCATGTGCTTAGTTGGTGGCGGATTTGCGGAAAATGAACGAATCGGAGGTGAGGAGCGAGATGATGACCGCATCGAAGCTGCCGCCGCTCTGGACGTAAGCTTGATCGGCATCGATGAGAGTTTTGGAATCGGAGAGTGTTTCGTTGCGTCCCATGAAATAGCGGAAGGCATGGCGGATGATCGACTGCCGCACCTTGGTCGATTTCCCGAGGCGCTCGGCGAGGTCGAGGGCGTCCTTGAGTTCGCCGTCCAGCTTCGTATCATCGGTTCCAACGAGATAGCCGCTGGCATCGACGGGCAGGGTTTTGAAAATGTCGCGCAGGTCATCCTGTGGCGGGCCTTTGTCGGGTCTTTTTTCGAGAAGATTTTCGGGATGCTCCAGGAACTCCTCCATCCGGTAGCGTCCGAAGTCATCGTACATTTCGAAGGGCAGGCCCACGGGGTTCATCCGCTCATGGCAGCCCCAGCAATACTCCTCCTTGGTTTTTTTATCGAGACGGGTGCGCAGGGTGTTGTGATGATCCTCGGGGATCACGGCATCGACGGTGATCGGCACGTCGGGGACGGTTCCGGCCAATAGTTTTTCCCGCACCCATTTGCCGCGGCGGATCGGGTCGGTCTCGGTGTTCGCGGCGAAGGCGATGAGCCACGCGGGGTGCGTGAGGATACCTTTGCGGTGAGCCATTTTTGTGGGCTGGGTGGTCGGGTAGCTCCAGTTTTTCAAATCAATGTTGAAGCTCTTGGCGATTTCCGGCCCTCGCATCTGTTTCCCTGTCCGCGTCGTGCCCTCGGTCTTCCCGTGGCCCGGCGTGGAAGAGAATGGAACCGCATTGGCCTGTCCCTTGCCCAAAAGATCCTCGTAGCTGCTCATCGTGGAGATAAAGCCGCCCATTGCCTCTTTGCCGCCGGTGCTCCTTGCAACAAGGTCGGGATTCACCCCTCTAACCTCGTTGGCCTTCAGGAAATCGAGATGTTCCTTCAATTTCAATGCGTCAAAGTTCCTCCAGTCCTTGTCCTTGAAATACTCGTAGATCTTGCGGACTTGAGCCGATGACTGCGCCATGGCCTCGTTGTTGCCGGAGTGGAAAACGTAGAAATCCTCGGTGGTGAGCAGTTTTTCGAACACGTTCTTGTCCTGTTCGAGGATGTGCTCCACCAGCATGTCGGCTTCGCTCACGGCGCGACCGGATACGGAAATGTAGTCACCGCCGAAGCGCTTGTTATCCTTGAAGAGGGGCAGCGCCCTCGGGTAGCCGAAGAACTCACGGAAGAAACGCAGCTTGCGGATCGGGATGTTGGTGAAGCTGTCGGCGCTGAGCAGTTCCACCGCCTCGTCGATGATGTAATGCTGGCTGCGGTTCTTCAGCATGCGCTCGACCTCGCGGCGGTAATCCTCCCGGGTGTTCAGTTTGCCCTTGGCCGCCGCTTCGACGAGTTCCTTGTCGGGGCTGCTGTCGGTGAGCGCGTAGGAGAGCGCGTAACTGGCATCGCGTGGGGAGAGCAACTTGCGGCCATGCTCGTCCGCCTCCCCTTCCCCGAACTCGTGGCGATAGACGAAATCGGTGCGGAGAAAGAGCGTCTGGATGAGCTTTTCAATGGCAGCTCCGTTACCACTCTTTTCGACATACGATTTCACCAGCGCGGAGTATTCGGCGAACTCCTGCGAATCGGGGGAGCGCTCGATGATCTTTTTGAAAAGCTGATCCACGAGTTGGGCGATCTGCTCACCGGTGACGCCCGTTTTCTCACGCTCGCGCTTGAATCCATCGCTCCAGTCGCTCACACACTTGGCGATGATGGTGCGGTAGTTGTCACCGGCCTTGCGGTGTTTCAGGAGGGCGGCGCGCATGACGGCAAGCTCCGTTTCGGCGGGAGGCTTGGGCGCGGCGGGGACGGTCTTCGGCATGCGCTTGAAAAACTCATCCATGTAGATGCGCATGTAGTTCACGCGCACCACGATCTCCCTCTCGCTGAGGCCGGCGTTGACCCAATCCCTTTCGGATCTAACGATCATGGCCTCGTCCATTTTCCCGTCCTGCGAATACCGCAGGATGGCCGCCCAGATTTCCGCGCGATCCTCGACCGACATCCCCGCGTAGTCGAAGCCGGGAAGGTTCACCGGCTTGCCATCCGCTCCGACCGTCACGGGAGGCGAGGGCTTGGTGGCGGTGAATTTCGGCAGCAGCGCATCGTGCTTTTCCTTGAAGACTTCGATCAGCAGAGGCTCGATGTTCGCGTTGAGATACGTGGCGCGATCCGTGAGAATTTTTTCCTGCTCCCATTCCGCTCCCATGATCGCGTAAATCGCGGGAACGTAGGTTCTGCCTTTCGCACGCGACATCATGTAGGCCGAGAGCTCCTTTCCGTTCGTGAGCATGGTCAGCAGATGGCCTCCATCCAGGGTGGTCGTGTCGTAGTAGCGGACGCCGCTTTGCGTGGGCAACAGGAAGGGGTTGGTTATATTGACCTTTGCGCCGTTGCGGTTGTTGTCGCCGATGACGGGGTAACGCTTGCCGTCGATGTCGCGCTGGGGCGTGAATTCCAGCAGCTTGTTCATTTTCGCGTCGAAGATGAATTCGCTGATCAGCCAGCGGCGGTCATAGGTGAAGCCGGGGAGATCCTTGAATTTTCCGGAAAATAATTTGTCGTGATCGACCTTGTTGCCGTAGTCCGGCCTGCGGAGCTTGTCCGCAAGTTTCGACGCGTTGTTCGCTTCCAGCACGCCCGCCAACCAATCCTCCAATTGCTTCCGCTCTTCCGCGGTGGGTTGGTCTTTTTTCTTCGGCGGCATTTCCTCAAAGTGCACCTTCTCGTGCATCCGGTTCATCACATCAAGCCGGGCGTCCAGCGGCAACTCCTCCATGTTATCGAGGCGAAACTTTCCTTTTTCCGTGCCCTCCTCGTGGCAGTCGATGCAGTAATTTTCCATAATCGCCTTTGCCGTGGGATCGACTTTAAACATCGCAGATTCAGCGGCTGCGGAGAGCGACGTAAAAATGATCAAGGGGACAATATGTTGCGCTACGGGCATTTGCTTGAATGTGGTGCTTAAATTTTATGAAATCATCGAAAAATGATCAGACGTTTTTGGTGAACAGTAGCTTGAAGCGCAGGAAGGATGATCATGATGAAAAGCGCAGCAATAATTTTATTGCTTTGCATCTGTTACTAGATTGGTATCAGTTGCACCAGATGAAACATTTCCATGCCAAATCCACCAGCGAGCAACTCAGCGATTATCTTCGCGAGCAAATCCAAAACGGAACTCTTGGAGGGGCGATGCCGGGTGTGGGGAAACTGGTGCGACAGTTAGGTGTAGGCACCCAAACAGTTATGGAGGCACTGCAAGTCCTAAAACAGGAAGGATGGCTTGACGGGCGAGGCGAGCGGAGACGCCCTACCATCCAGAAAGCGGGCACGGAAGAAAAGGTAGCACTCCGCATCCGTATCCTATTATATGAAAGCAGCGACGCACATGATCCATATACGTTAGAATTACAGCGCCGGTTGGAGGCACGTGGACATCAGGTTGAATTTACCAAGAAAACTCTCTCTGAATTACGTTTCGATGTAACCCGCGTAGCGCGAATGGTTGGGCAGACCGAGGGAGACGCTTGGGTGATTCGCGCGGGGCCCCGTGCCGTATTGGAATGGTTTGCCGAAAGAACAATACCGAGTTTTGCGATGTTTGGGCGTCAAAGTAATCTTCCAATGGCGAGCCTAGCCACAGTAAAGTCTCCTGCCTTGGCCGTGGCTCTTCAGAAACTGGTGAGTCTTGGCCATCGACGCATCGTCATGCTAGTGCGCGAGGATCGCCGGAAACCTAATCCTGGATTGTTTGAGCGACGCTATTTGGAACAACTTGCACTTTTGGGCATTGAGACAGGTTCATACAATTTACCGGATTGGGAAGACAACGCCGAAGGTTTTCATAGATGTATGGATTCGTTATTCCAGCGCACGCCGCCGACTGCATTATTGGCAAGTGAGCCTGCATTATTCTTCGCAACGCAACAATACCTGCTCGGTAGAGGTCTTGTTGTGCCGCGCGATGTTTCGCTGATTTCCCTTGATGATCATCCCGCCTTCGCATGGTTCAAACCAGAGGTTTCACGCATCCACACTGACACAAATCGCTGGGTATCCACGGTAGTTCGCTGGGTCGATCACGTGGCAAAAGGGAAAAACGATCAACGTGAGACGCTCATTCACGCACAGTTCATTGAGGGAGGAACGATCCACCCTGTTAGTTGAACAAAAAAACGATCAACCGAATGAACGATTCATCTATTTCCGTTGTCTCGCTAGTCCATCACGCCAAAAACTCCTTGATGGCACCAAGTTGATCGAATTTAAGGCCGGGGTCGAGGTCGCCGTAGTGCTTGATCGGGTTGCCATGGGCATTAAGTAGTGTGGTGTAGAAATTACCCAAGGTCTTGTGACCTTCCTTGCCCCAATAAGGTAAGCGGATGTAGCGGTTGCCGAGGTTCATCTTGCAGTTGCTACCGGACATGACCACGAAGGGATATTCTGTGCCGTGACTGTGGTGCGTTTCGCCGTTGTCGGGGAAATAGAAAACCATGGTGTTGTCGAACATGGTGCCATCACCTTCGGGCACGCTCTTGAGGCGGGTGACGATGCGGTTTACTAATTCCATGTGGTGATGCTCGGCGCGTTTGCGGATTTCAATAGCAGACAGGTGCTTCACGGGTTTGCCATGACCGATGTCATGCATGTTGACTTTTTCTTTCTCGACTTCGGGAATGCCAGTGTAGAGGTGGCCAAGTTCATCAACAGTGAACGCCACAACGTTGGTGAGGCCAGAAATCAATGAGGAGAGCAAAACCTCGGTGTGACCAATCTGGCGGGTGTAGGTGTCCATGTCGTTAGAGAGATACTTGCTCTCCAGCTTGGGCACGTGCTGGCGGACGATGTCGGCCATTTGATCAATCTTGCGATCTCGCTCACGGATTTCTTCGATTGAGTTAGCGTAGTTCCCAACTTTTTTCTTCTCAAAGCCTGCGAGATGTCGTGCGAGCTCCGTCTGATTTCCCGCAGCAAACGCTAACACTTTTCGCTCTAGTTCATAGCGCACTAAATCGTTTTTGTTCGAGGAAACAGATTTAAAAATTTCGTTCACGGCAATGCCAGGGCCACCGAAGGCATAGTTCGGTTGTTGTGGACCGCGAGCAGAAAAGCCCTTGGCGATGCCATCAAGCCCACCGCGCGCGTTGCCGCCATCGGTGGGGAAGCAAGCGAGTTCAATGTGTTCCATGGGCGAAGGAAAAAGTTTTGCCAACTCGAAATCGACAGTGGCCCATTTAATCGAACTCAGGCGTTCGTTCGCCTTGAATACGCCGAGCGACGAGCACCAAGAATGGTGACCGGTGGTGCACATTTTTCCCGAGAGGCCTTGTATGATGGAAAGATTTTCCTTGTGAGCTTCCAGTGGGCTCATCCAATCCGGCAATGAGTGCTTCGCGAGATCGACCTCAAAGGGGAGGTTTTGATTTTCCTTATCCATCTCTTCCTTGCTGAGAGTGGGCGGCACGAGGACTTTCGGGAATAGTCCATTGCCGCGATGCATGAAAATAAAACGCATAGGTGGACGCCCTTTACCGCCTCCAATTAAAGGTGCAGCCTGAAGACTCGGCATCATACCAGGGAGCGAGAGCCCGCCCATGGCGAGAAAGGCATTGCGGATAAATTCACGGCGGTTGTTCATAAGTGTAGTAGTAAGTGGCGATTGCGGCTTTGATCTGAAACCAATCAGAGTCAATACGCGTAGGAAATCAAATGCTATCGATGTTTTGCCAAAAATGATGGTTTTTTTGTAAGAGGTGAAGGGGCGTTTACCGCACAAACGATTTGCCGCACGCTACACTAGCGAATCCCCTGTTTCTTCTAAGAAGTGTTTCCGTCTATGATTCACTTCTTTACGCTGATGAACTCAGATTTTGTTACCATTCCTCCGTCGCGCAGTTGACCAAGGCCCCGCTATTGGTTCGCGACACAGCCGTCCTCTAAAAAAATTCCCGCTGATATAAAACATAGAGCAGCTATTTTAGACGGAGGGACAGTCACCTTACATTTCACGTCTGCGGAGGCCATATCTGGACAAATTTGCCCTCTGCACAGTACGCCAAGTGCCATATCTGAAAAAATATGCCCTATGCACAGTACGCCAAGTGCCATATCTGGACAAATATGCCCTTTGCACAGTACGCCAAGTGCCAAATCTGAAAAAATATGCCCTCTGCACAGTACGCCAAGTGCCAAATCTGAACAGATATGCCCTCTGCACAGTACGCCAAGTGCCATATTTGAACAAATTCGCCCTCTGCACAGTACACCAAGTGCCATATTTGGAGACCTAAGCAGAGGGACAGTTACTTTGCATATTCCCGCATGAGTAAGCGCTGCTAGATATAGCAAAAAAGGCCCCCATGTCCGCAGAGCATGGGGGCGCAAGGTTGAAGTCTGAGGATCAGCGGGCTTGATGTCTTTCTTGTAACTCCTTCAAGCGCTCTTGCATCTCACGCACGGTTTTTTTCATATTTTCAGGTAGATTTGGGTCTTCGAGGATTTTATCGAAACTCTCAGCGTGGCGTATTTCTAGGTCGGCTCGGCCTGCACGGGGTTCTAACTTAAAAGGCTTGTCGGCTGGCGGAGCGTCGTTCTTCTCGTTTGCGGGGCGCTTTTCTACGCGAATGGTGACGGTGGCTTTCTGGCCTTTGCGCAGATAGTCAACCTTGATTTCGTCTCCTTCTTGTTTGCTTTGTAGGTGCTTGCGCAGTTCCTGAGGGTCGCCGATTTTTTCTTCGTCCAAGGAGAGGATGATGTCGTTGACTTTCATTTTTGCTCGGGCAGAGGGACTGTTGTCGGCAATGAATTCGATGACGACGCCTTCGTCTTCTGCCAGATCCAATTGCTCGCGCAAAGCGGCATCGGCAGCCTTGACATGGACGCCGAGCCACAGGTCTTGTTGTTGAGAATTTGCGGGGGCATCGCCAGAGTTTTCCTTTGGATCATTGTCGGGGTTTTCGGCAATTGTGCGACCGTTCTCATCGGTGACTTCCCGTTTCTCCTCGCGCACGCCATTTCGTTCGGTGATGGTTGTTTTGATGGTGCGCTTGCCGTCTGAGATGACGGTCACGGTTTGTTTGGATGTCTGGGAGCCATTGCCGCTGGCTTCCGCATGGGCCTCCGCGCGGGCTTCATTTTTTGTGAAGTCCGGGACGTTTTGCGAGAAGCACGGTGCGATAAGGAGCATGGCCAGTGCGGTTCGTGCGATGTGTTGTTTCGTTTTCATATTGTTGTTGTTTGTTGTTGTTTGTTTGTTTGTTCGATGGAAGGCAGAGATTTTATTGAAATTCTACGGGTTGCCAGACGACTTCGTGGCGGGTGCGGGTGAAGCGCACCAAGGCAGGATTGCTAGAGCAAAGAGTGACTTCTTCATCGAGCCACTCCTGTTCCCATTTTTCCCACCAGACTTGATCGTGCTTTTCGAGCGCGATGCGATTGCTGCGCAGCAATGTGGATTCCTGTTGGTGGAGGGTGACGGCGGGTGCGGGACTTGGTGCGCTGGGCCATAAAAAACACAGTATCAAGAGCGCCGCCGCACTGAGAAGACCCAGCAGCAGCGGCCGCTTGATCAGGGCTACGCGATACTTGACAGGCTCGTCTTGCAGGTGCTCGCAGACTTCGGTGGGTAGAGGCGCGGGGCGCATCTGACGTAACATGGTTTCTATGGATGAGTCGTTCATGGTTGCCATTCAGTGAGGTTTTCCCGCAGGCGTGCGATGGCGTACCGATAGCGGGAGGTAGCGGTGGCCACGGGGATTTCCGTCATTTGCGCAATGGCGGGAAACGTCATGTCGCCCCAGATGCGCAGGATCAACACCTCGCGCAGGTCAGGCGGCAGGCTGGCGATGACGCGGGTCATGTGCTCATGGGTATCCGCATCCGCAAAGTCCGGCACAAACCAAGTGCATTGATCGTGGGCGACATCCTGTTCGCGGCGTTGTCGGCGATCGATGCTGCGTCCGAGATCGATGGCGCGGCGGCGAATGGTGGCGAAGACCATGGCTTTTTCCGGCAGGTGATCGCCGGACTTGCGCCAGGACTCGATCAAGGAATCCTGCAACACATCCTTGGCATCCGCTTCGCATCGCGTTTGCTGCCGTGCGTAGAGGAAGAACACGGCACCTTCAGTCTGCCACCATTGGTGCCAAGAAGATGTTTGTGATGGAGTGGAGTGCAACATGTCTCTGGCAACAAAGCGGCACGCTGGCTCCCATCGATCTGTGAGTTCGGAGAGAAATTTTCTTGGGCACAAAAATCCAGAACTCCCAGAGTTGTGAGAGGACTTTCCAATCTGCAGGGATCAAATCTTTTGCTGTCGCTGCGAAACTCCTTGGGTTTCGAGGCATTTTTCAGCACTAAGCGTGTCGTCCTTGACTTAGAAGAATTACGGTCGAATCCGTAAGACAATCATCATTTCCGGTAAATGAAGGAATCGGAGGTGAGCAGGGAAATGATTACGGCACGGAAGCTGCCACCGCTTTTGACGTACGCTTGGTCGGCGGCAATGAGGGTTTGTGAATCGCTGAGCATTTCGTTGCGCCCCATGTAAAAGCGGAAGGCGTGGCGGATGATGGATTGGCGAACACGCGGGGATTTTCCGAGACGGGCTATCATGTCAAGGGCATCAGTTACGTCACCATCGAGCTTAGGATCGCCCGTGCTGTCGAGTTTTCCAGTAGCAAGGACAGGCAGAGTTTTATAGAGATTGTAGCGACCGTCGTGCTTGCCGATGATGTTATCGGGGTGCTCAAGAGGCTCTGCTTTGCGCAAGCGCCCGAAGTCGTCATAGATCTCGAAAGGCAAGCCAAGCGGGTTCATGTACTCGTGGCATTTCCAACATTCTTGTTTGAGTGTTACGCTATCGAGTCGAGAGCGCAGTGTCTTGGAGTGATCTTCGGGGATCACGGCATCAACGGTGATAGGCACATCAGGAACACGACCTGCGAGCAATTTTTCTCGAACCCATCGCCCGCGTTTCACGGGATCAGTAGCGGTATTTTGGGAGTGGGCGACGAGCCATGCCGGATGGGTGAGAATACCTTTTCGATTCGCTATGCGGAAAGGTTGCTCCACTTGATAGTCAAGCGGTGGGTCGTTGTATTTTCCATCTCTTCCTGAAGGCGGTGGGAGGTTGTAGATCGGAGAATGCCAGTTGGTGTTGCCGTGAGCCCATGGGAAATGTAAGTAAGGCGTGGCTCCTTTGCCGAAAGTAGCCTCGAAGTGTTTCATGCAGCGAGTGAGCGTGTTATTATGTCTGCCGCCGCCCTTTTCTGGGCCTGGAGTAATCTGCAAAGTGGCTTTGAGCAATTCTTGATTGGCAAGAACGACTTGATCAGGGTTGGTTTTCCATTCCGAGTCCTTGAGTTTCTCCCATACGCTACGCCATTTTTTGATCGTTTCTTGTCCTTTGGCATTGTTTGCACTGTGCATGACAAAATACTGATCGGTAGTGAGCAGGTTCTCGAAAACGTTTTGATCTTTTTCCACGCACCAAGCGACAATCTTGTCTGCTTCATCGACGAGAAATCCAGCAGTGCCTAACGTGCCACGGTCAGCATTTTGATAAACACCTAAACTGCGCTCAGTGTCCTTGAAAACTTTGGGGGCATTTGGATAGCCGAAAAATTCGCGGAAGAAGCGAATGATGCGTGGATGGCTCACGGTGTGGGATGTGACTTTGCCAGTGTTAGACGTGGGATCGATGCTGCCGAAGTAGTAGTTTTTTTCATTCAGCAGTCGTGTGACTTCGCGATGGAAATCTTCGCGTGTCTTGAGCCGACCCTCGGCGGCAGCGGCGAGCAAGGAAGCATCGGGACCGAGATCCCCCATGGCGTAGGAAATGGCGTAGGCAGCTTCCCGCGGGGCTAGCACCTTGCGCCCCTGTTGATCCGGTTCCCCCGCTCCCCATTCTTGGCGGTAAAGGAATTCTGATTCTAACAAAACCGCCTTGAGCATTTGGCGTAATCCTTCGGAATTACCAGCAATCTTGACCGCTTCACGGGAGAGATCTAGGTATTTTGATGACTCTGCTTCCGTTGGCAGGCGGCGAAGAACGAGTTCAAATTGTTTGGTAAATGCAGCGCGGAGCTCGGCATCATCGGGCAGGTTTTTTTTCAAGATGATGGTCTCAAATTCCATCGGCGTAGTGCGGGGCGACCAGCGGTCTTTTGGATCGGGGAAATCATTCGCACTGATTTCACCTGCTTTTACGCGAGCGGGACGGATTTGTTTTGCCGAAATCCAATCGGCATTTGTCAGCATGACCAGCAAGCTACCGCCATCCAGTAGCCCAATATCGTAATCACGAACGCCAGAATTATCAGGAAGAATAAAAGGATTCGTAACGCCGGTCAGAGGCGTTTTTCTTTCATTTCCCACCAAGCCGAAAATGTCGCGAACCCGTTCATCGAAGATCATTGGGTTGATTAACCATCGGCGTGCCGGGGTAAAGGGGGCATCTTTGATTTGCCCGCTGAAAAGTTTTTCGTGATCAACATAGTTGCCGTAGGAAGGATAACGGAGTTTATCTTCGAGCTTCGAAGCATTGTGACTGTGTAAGATTTCCCATAGCCACACTCCGAGTTCGTTGCGTTCTTCGTCGCTAGGCTGTTCTATTTTCTTCGGCGGCATTTGTTTCAGATAAACCTGCTCCAGTGCGCGGTTCATCAAATCCAAGCGAGCTTGGAGCGGCAACTCCGCTAAGTTATCAAGCCGAATGTCACCCTTTTCCGTGCCTTCTTCGTGACAATCCGTGCAGTATTTCGCAAGAATCTCCGACGCCTTAGGATCGACATGGAATTTTGCTTCCGCAGACGCACTTTGCGTATGGCTGTAGAATAAAGCAGCGTAGCAGGATAGTCGTGACAATCGGGTAACAAGCATAAAAACATGACAGATTACGCGTGGCATTTCACGATCTTGCAGCAAATCGAAAATCGACAGTGCAAGGGTATTGCAGGGCTCTTGATCGCTATGTTTCGCATGAATTTGCTATTTCTTTCTGTTTAAATCGTAGCTATTCTATTCTTTGCCGATGGAAATTCTCAAGACGCTCATCAAGATCCTCGTGATTGCACTGATCTACTTCGGTGTAGGGCCCATGCTTGGATTCTTGATGCGTGGCAAGGATTTGTTTCGGCGCATCGCGCTTGGTTTCATGGCCTTCGAGTTGGTGAGGCCGCCTTCTGATTTCACACTGATGCTGTATTCGATTGAGAAATATCGCGGGCATACGAAGGGTTTCGAATTCAATTTTCTGGAGGCGATTGCCATCGGCTTCGTAGTGACTTCGCTGTTAGAGGGGCGGCGGGATTTCCGATGGTCTCCGCCTGCGCTGTGGGCATGGTTTTTGTGGATCGTGGTAGGACTGTTTTCAGTAGTTCATGCGATCGAGCCGCTGTATGTATTTATGCCAGCATTTAAGTTCGTCAAAATGGGTATTATTTTCGTCGGCGTGTTTGCAGCCTTACGTGACGACAAAGATCTTTTGGCAATGATGCGGGGATTTGCCGTGGCATTGTTAGTGCAAGTTGTCATTTGTTTGTGGGGACGGTATGTACAGGGTGGTTTTCGGGTGATGGGATGGTTCGAGCATCAAAACCCGATGGCGATGTGGTCGTATATGGTTGCCTTTCCGATTTTGGGTTTGGCACTTACGAAAGAAACGAAACCATTCGATGTTTATTTATTTTTTTCCGCCTTTGCTTCGGCGGGATTAGTGGTGGTATTGTCCGTCTCGCGGGCATCACTGGCGGCTATGGGCATTGGTGCGGCATTGATCTTGTTTGGTTCATTTCTTCAGGGATTTACCGTGAGACGAATCGCTGTGGCTGTGGGAGGAGGCTTGGGAGCAATTTTTGTTTTAGCAATGGCGGCGGATACCTTCATGGAGCGCATGGGGGAAGATGATTCTCCTAAAAATGATTTGCGCTTTGCACTGAATCAACAATCGGCAGCAATGCTAAAGGATCAGCCCTTGGTCGGCATCGGCTGGAATAATTTCGGGCTAGCGAATAGCCGACCCCAAGGCACGAAATATTCAGCCATTCTCGAACGATGGGAGGAAAATCGTGGGCGGAATATTTATCCCGAGCAATTTCGAGCGAACCCGCTAACGGAAAGTTTTTATTGGTTGTTGTTAGCAGAGAATGGATTTTTAGGAATGGCGACATTGGCGATCTTCCTCCTACTAACAGTGTGGTTTGCCATGCGATCAACCATTGCTTTTTGGAAAACGCCGATGGGGTTAATGCTGATGGGGATTTTCGTGGCATTTAGCATTACGTATCTCCACTGCAAGGTCGAACGTGTACTAACGCAGACAAAAAATTTGACGACCTGGATTATGTTTTGTGCCTTGGTATCGAAAACCGAATGGTGGCGACGTGAGAAAAATCGCGAGCGGCGACTTACCGCGAAGGAGCAGCGCTAGGCGAACTTAGAGGAATCGTGACAGTAGGTGATTGATTGCCGCCAGCTACGCGTGATCCTTCGCCTGCGGCAATCGCACGAGCGGCATCTTGAAAGACAAGTTCCATCGTTGATTCGAGTAGTCCAAGAGGACGTTTGGGGACAAACACGATATCGCCTGGCTGAAGCAGGACGTTCGTTGCTTTTCCTGTTAGAATATCTTGCAAGTTGACAAGGGCAGCTTGCGGTTTGTCCATGGAACCGCGGACGACAACGATTTCCTTGAGGTAAGCCCCCTTTGCAGGACCACGGCATTGGGCAATGCAGTCGATCAGCGTAAGTGAATCCTTGTAACCGATCGCTTGGGGTAATGCTACCGCGCCGATGAGCAAGACGGTGGATGAGTTGGCGGACGGCAGGTAGATGTGATCGCTGTCGCGGAGGTAGATGTTTTGCAAAGCGTCGCCTTGACGGACGAGTTTATCAAAATTCACAGGGAGGATTTTCCCATTGCGAATGACGACACTGTTAGAAAGATCGGCGAGTTCTTCGGTAAAACCAGAGAAAGATGATGTGTAGAGTCCACCTGCTTGTGCGATGGCTTCAAGCAATGTCGTGGGTTGGCGAAGAGGATAAATGCCTGGTTGAAACACGCGACCCAGGATCGAATATCGACGCGAGCGAACTTCAACGAGTGAAACATTGACTACAGGTTTGGCATAATCTTTTTTCAATGCCTGAGAGAGCTTTCCAGCGAATTGTGCTTGGGTAAGACCCTCGGCTCGCACGCCACCAGCGAGATTGTAAAACACCATTCCATCGGGCATGACAAATGTTCGCGCGAGGGTTCCAGGCACTTCAGCGATTTCAATTTCGAGAACATCACCCGGGCCGAGAACGTAGGTTTCTGTGGGAGGCTTGAGGAGATCGGGTGTAGGTTGGCGTTTTAATTTTACGTTAGAAAAAGTGAGATTGCGCACGTTTTGATCGACTTTACGCACATCGAAGTCGGAATTGGGAATATTTTGCCGGCATGCAGAAGAGAAGAGGATCGTGAGCGCGATGAGCGCATGAAGGATGAGCCTAGAATTCATATCATGGGTTTGTAAGAATAGGGTCAACATTGAGAGTCGTCCACGTCGTCGCGGCACTGGTGGCGAAGGCGGCAAGAGCGAGTTTAAGAATATCTTCGGGTTTTGCCCATGGATGATCTGCCACGTAAATGATGTCTTTGGGTAAAATTTTAAAATCTTTCTCCTTGGCAGCTAGGATGTCTTTCATGCTGACGATATGAACTTGAGGTTCCGTGAAACTGCCGCGCACAACGAGGACCCGATTCGTCCATGCACGATCGGTAAAACCACCACGGCGAGAGATGGCGGCGGCCACACTAGCATCCTCGGTGAGGCCTTGCACTCCCGGGTTGTTGACGGCGCCTAACACATAGTAGTCATTCGAGATGGTCGAGGCGATGAAGATGAAATCATTAGGCTCCACTTGAACATTTTGTGTCATGTCACCTTCGTTGAGGAGCTTCCTGAAATCGACCGGCAAATGAACGCCTTTGCGAGCAATAAACGAACGGTCTAAATCGGCAAGTTCCACCGTTTTTCGTTCGAAAAGCCCTGTCTCAATACCGCCCGCATTTGCCACCGCTTCGACGAGTGTGATCGGGCGTTCGAGGGTAACGGTGCCGCGTTTCGTAACCTTTCCTAGGATGGTGAAACGCTTCGAGCCAATTTCTTGTGGGGTGATGATTACGCGGGGAGATTTAAAGTGTCCGAGCAGGGAATTTTCGATTTTGGATCGAGCTTCATCGATGGTGAGTCCACTTACATTGACATTCTGTGCTTGAAGGTAGCTGATGGTGCCATCGGGGGCGATACGAAAGCCTGGACGGTCTAGCTCAGGGCGGCCAAAGAGAGAAAAATTAATCACATCGCCTGGGCCGAGTTCGTAGCGGTGACGCCACGATTCCTTATCGGTCGATGGAATATCTTGCGCGCTAGCTTGACCACTTGAAGGAGAGCTTTGCTCCGCAGTGGTGGACGATTTTTCCTCACTTTCTCCAGCGATCAGCACGGTAGCAAAGAGAAGAAATGTCGGTAGAAGTATGGCGAAGTGTTTCATCATTGGCATCAAGAAAAACGCTTGGTGAGAAATGAGGATAGATGATCGGCAAGGAGACGAATTTTCCCGACAACTGGTGCTTTGAGAACGATACAACCTGAGCATACTTGAAAACACGCACGGGTTAGAGGACGAGAGGTGGAGAGAGAATCGAGGGAAGATTTTTCCGCCTTAACGATGGTAAACCAATAGTGATTGGAGCGTAAAAGATCACGTCCTGCGGCATCAGGAATGGCATTGCAGCGAAGGATCAGTGACTGACGTTTTTCTGGTAAATCGGTTGACCATGCAAGATCCTTGGGGGGGATTTCCTCTTGCCAAAGTTGATCGGGCGAGAAATCGACAACGTGAAGATCCATGCTCGTATCTTTCTTAGCGGCAGCAGCAAGTTCTTTCCAGAAAACCTTTTCGGTCTGGGGATCAAGCCCTGCCGTCCAGAAAAGTATGGGACCTTGGTGGTGGGAAATCAACGACGAAAGAGAAGTAATCCAAAAGTTCGAGTAGCTATGGGCGAGGTTCGATTCCGTGGGCAAGATGACCGTCAGTGGTGCATGTGCGGCGGCACAACATTCTAAAGCCGAGCGGGTGGTGGAGCGTTGGGTAAGAAGTAATCCCACAAGGATGGCGAGAAGGGAACCTGCCACTGCGCCCGCAGCGGAAAGCAGGATGGGTTTTTGTAAAAGTGAGGAGGGACTTACATTCCGCAGATCCGGTTCTTGGAAAACCTGAAAGTAGCCAGGGGAACCAGAGGCGAAAATTTCTGCTTCTTTGAGTCGATTGCTTAGCAGCGAGAGTTCGGCAGTAAAGGCATCTCGTTTGGAACGAAGTTCATCGTATTTCGTCATAATTGCTGGAAATTCCGCGAGGCGTTCTTTTTCAGATTCTTGTTGTTGTTGGAGGTTGGCAATTTGATTGACGGCCTCTGTTAGACGACTGTTCGCCGCAATCATGTCCAAGTAAAGTTGGTTTCCGAGAGGAGAGCCAGTGAAGGACTCGAGATTCATGTTTTTATCGTTATCGAGGAGGGCGATTTGCTCTTCGAGATAGGCAATGCTTTCCAACTTTGATTGCACGAGTGGGTTTTCATCCGTGTAGGTGGCGCGGAGATCGGCTAGTTCATCGCGCGCTTGACGCAGGCGTAGATTCAAGGGGCTGTGATTGCGAATTTTTTCCTTCAAATCGGCAACTTCCGCGCGGAGTGATTTTTCACGAGATCGTGCGTCTTCAAGGTTAAGATCGATTTGAGTAATTTTTCCCAGAACTGCGGCGACTTGTGACTCTCCGCCGATGTAGTTTCGGACTTTCGCGAAAGCTAGAATTTCATAGTTGATTTCTTCGATGCGCTTTTCAAGAGCGACTACCTCTTTCGAAAGGATCGATAAAACTCCGCGGGCTTCGGATTGTTGGAGGCGTTTGGTGTATTCGCGAATTTCTTCTGACCAAATCCCTGTGAAGCGAACGGCATCATCAGCACTGATGGGTGAATGATAGGTAATGTAAAAAATGTCTGTATTTTCTAACTGGCTGGCTTCCACGCGAGAGGAAGATTGGTTAGGGCCGATTCCGTTAGCTGCGATTTTAAAGGCATTATCGCGCGGTTCAGTTGCGAGGAGTGTAGCAAGCAGCGTGGAGTCATTCAGATCGGCGGGGCGAAAGGCTTGACCCACTTCGGATGTTTGAACCGTTTGTGGCACGCGCAGCTTGATGAGAGAAACAGATAAAGAGAAGGTTTGACGGGTGATGGCTTTCCCCACGAAAAATCCAAGCACAGCAAATGCGCAGCCACCCAGAAGAATCAAGGGCCAGCGTGTGAGTATGCCAGCGAGAAGGCGTATCGGATCGAAGGGTAAGGGGAAACGGAAACGAGCCGCTTGCGGTGTTATCGCATTTGCGCTTGTGGCAGCTTCTGTGTGATCAGATGTTGCATTTTCCGTGGTCTCCATGGTTTCTAAGAAAAGAATCTAGCGGGAAATGTGCTGGTTGCAAAGCATGAAGTTTATTGACGTAGGTGCTGAACTGTGTCGTGAAAGGATTGACCGAATGCCGTGAGTGACATGGTGTTGCGCACGCGATGAACTAGATCTTCAGCGGGCGGAGGGCTTTTGGCGTTAAACCATTTCGACAGAGCATCGGCGAGTGATTTCGGGCAATCGGGCTGGAAGCGCATGGAACTTGGCAATACATCTTTCATACCATCGCGATCACTGCCAAATACTGCAGTTCCCGAGGCAAGAGCTTCTAACATAACGAGCGGAAGTCCTTCGTAGCGCGATGGGATAACTAACGCATCAAGAGCACGATACAGCGGGGCGGGGTCACACCACGGGAGAATTGTGACAGAGAGTTGATGTGAGCTGATAAGCGCGGAAAGAGCCTGTGCATCTGGCCCATCGCCTGCAAAGACGAGGTGACACGCGGCAGCGAGATTTTTTTGCGAAGCAATGGCTTCGATGAGTAGGTGTTGTTGCTTTTGACGAAATTCAATTCGCCCGACGATGCCAAGAAGGTGCTTTTCCAGAGGGAGCGCAAGTTGTGTACGAGCCTCATTTTTATCACCCGATTGAAAGCGTGTGGTATCGATGCCGTTGTAAACGATATGGATGGTTGAGGTAGCTCCACGAAGTTTGAGCATTTTTCCCATCTCGTCAGTAATGGTGATAAATGCATCAGGTAATGTGAAAAGACGATGGCAAAAAATGTCGCGCCATTTTCCGAGTTTGGCACCCATTTGTTCATTGGTATGAGGAACAGGGATGTAACTCACGGATCGTAACCCGATGTGTTTCGCTGCGTGAAGTGACAGGGATGAATGTTCGATGTTACCTTGAATGGCGACAAGGAGGGAAGGGTTGTGTGTGCGGAGCAGATCTGCTAATTTGTGAATCCGCGATGGAAGAAATCGATTGCGTAACGATTCGAAACGCGAGGATTCCCACGGGAGCTGAATAATTTTTAGATGGGGAAAACGTGATGATATTTCTCCTAAACGAGTGAGAAGTTTTTCATTAGAATGAGAGGCGAAAAACAGCAATGTTTCCGAAGATCTTTGCAAAATCGCCTCAAGGCCAGCGAGTGCCATGACTTCATGACCGCCGAAAACGGGACTATCATCGTAGAAAAGTAAACTCATAGCGCAAGAAAATGTGGGTGGGCGAGAATGGAGGAAATATCCGCTTCGGAAAAATCATGTGGCAACACCAAGTCAGAAACCTGCGCCTGTGGTTGAACGTGGATTTCATGCATGGGGGCAACATGTTCGCAGAATTGCCGCCTAACGGATTCTTCCGAGCGTCCGCGCTCAACGGCATCGCGCTGGAGGCGACGTTGTAAGCGGACTTCGGCTGGGCAGTCGATGAATACGGACAACAATGAGCCATTGCGGATTGCTTCATTCGTAAGTGGCCATAGTCCTTCTAAAACGATGTAAAGCGTTGGATGTAAAAGATTCGATTCAGGGAATCTCGTGTGGGAGACAAAGTCATAGATCGGAATTTCTGTGGAACGATTTGACAATAGGTCATTGATAACTCGGGAAGCTGATTGCCAATCGATGGCTAGAGGGTCATCAAAGTTGACGTCATTTCTCGCGGCAGCAGTGAGATGCGAGAGGTCGTGATAAAAATGATCTAAAGTCAGCACGGTTGCCTGCGGAGAAAGTGCATGGTGCAGCATGCGTGCGAGGTGAGACTTTCCCGATCCACTGCCACCAGCAATTGTTATGAGGCGTGGTTTCATCGGTCGTTCGAATAGTTCGCTAATGACGCAAGCAGAAATTCTTCGATTTGTGAAGTGATGACGGCGATGTCAAATTTTTCTCTTACCTCGGACAATCCGTTCGCTGAAATTGTCTCACGTAAAGATGCCGACGATGCCAGATCTGTAATGCGTTTGGCGTAGAGGGATGGATTGG
>CAMAYN010000050.1 GCA_945862285.1 Akkermansia muciniphila
TTCCCAACCTGCATCGCGGTTCATATAAATATCAATGATATCCATCATAGCCCCTGGAAAACGAGGTTCATCGAGATAATGAGAATCGTCACGGCCAAAATAAAAACTATCACCAAGGGCGTTGTCGATTCGATTCACCTCGCCCTCGATTTTTTCACGAAAGGGTTCAAGTGCGCCGAGTGGTTTGGCAAGTAGAGCTTTGCCAAAGGACTCAGTCCACAATGGACGTGGGTTGGGTACTCCAAAAAGCATCTGTTCCATCAATATCGCTATGGCGGGTGTATCGAGGTTTTTGTGGAAGAAGGATGCGGATAAATCCGGATCGATAGGTAGCCATACTTCTGCGAAACTGGAACTCATGCTCGCAGCTTCAAATCCTTTTTGTTCAGAGAGAAGTTCAAGAAATGGATCAAGTCTGCCAAAATACCCTAGGTGTATGGCATATGCGTCGATCATTGCTAATCGCATACTATTCGGCATATTCAGCCCTCGGGTAAAAGCTTTCATGTCTTCGAGTTCAACCACATGCCAAAGTGGTGAAAGATCATCGATCATTTCAATCAATGCGGGGCGTAGGCGGAACTGTTCAAAAGCTTCTGATGGATTTCTCAAAAACCACGCTATCATGACTGGACCAATTTGCTCTACGTCATCCTGGATAAGAGCTTGAGTTAATTCCTGCCCAAGATCGTGCTTTTGTTCGATCCTTTTAGCTGCGGCGAGCCAAGTTTCGAATTGTTTTTCGTCCTGTGTAAGCTCTTCAGGTGCATTTTTGATGCATTCTAGAGCATACTCACGCACTGAAACTTTAGTAATGGATGCTCTGTGGTGTTTTTCTTCATCAATGATTGACTGAATCTTGTCCTCGATCGAATCCGATTGTTTGCGTGAACTACTTGTCAATCGCGATTGTGGAATGGATGAGGTATCTGTGTTCTGCTTTCTCGCGAAAGTCATAATGAGTCCAGTCCCTCCACCGAGTAACAGGCAAAGAACATGAACGATGATTTTACGGGAGAACGGCATAAATGGAAATTAATCGCTACTCTGGTCACAATTTCGTTTTTGTCAATACTCGCTATGTCATTTGATTAGTCTGCGATGATGAAGCAAATAGTGATAAATGCTTGCTGCCGCCATTTTATTTGGTGGATCGAAAGACTTCTTTTTTCTGACGCTTGAGAAGAATTTCATGGAAAGTTTTGCGCTTCTTTGGTTGACCCGTGGACGTTAATGTAGGCACCCCGTCGATTGTCCCCGATGATATAAAATCGGATGTCTTACGCTCAGGATTGTTCACTATCGAATCGATGGACATTGGAACAATTTCAAGCGGCCCTACGTATTCAGAATCAAAAGCAATAATCGATAATCCCGATGGGTGTTGCCAAGTCTCAGAGAAATACATTCGACCAGAGCGGACGCTTCCACCAAAGCGGGTACTGGGAATTTCTTTGAGGTCAAAAACGGTAACGATTTTTTCGCGTCGAATCGGAGCGGTTCCAATGGATTCTGCTTTGGCAATCACCTGCTGTTGCTGCTTCGTAAGAAGGGTGCAACTCGAAACCAAGCCTGCGGTTGTTAGCGCCGCAATGAATCGAGTTATCTTTTTCTTAGTCATGTATTAATCACGCTTCATTCTTGCTTTATTTGTTTTTTGCAAACACAAACCATGCGGGTTGCCAGCCGGGTTTATTTTTGGTGCTGAAGCCACCAGCTTGAAGGAAGAGGTAGTCCTTGCCGTCGAGGTTTTTCGTTTGGGACTCTAGGGCTTGATAGGTGGTGAGGTCGAGTAGATACTTGCCCGTCCATAATAGTGAGGAGTTCCCTGTTTCACCTTGTTCAGCTAATCGCAGAGAGGTGGCAATGGGTCTTTGCGCAGCAATGGGTTTGGCGGGGTTAAATGCCTCGATGGCAGGTGTTTGTCCGACGAGTTTCCATTCTCCGATTACTTGCGAGTTGGTGACAAATTGACCATCCCAATAGAACTTGGGGGCCTGCTGCCGTTCTTCGTCGCTCTCGGAGAACTGAAGAGCCTGCCATTCGCTGGAAAGCATGCCAACACACTTCGCCGACTGGCGCACGAGGTCTTCTCCCATGGGCGGCAATTTCTGCTCCTCAATATCAACGCTGATCAGCCCTTGCGGTTCAGGCTTGATAGGATTCATATTGTATTTATCGTTGTAGCGCAGGAACGACTTCACCGCGATGGTGACTTCGCCCTTGGCGAAAACATCCAGCCATTCCTTCGAGATGTAGGCACCGTATGGTTTCTCGCCGCCGCCACGACCGATGCCATCGCGTTTTTCGATCATCAACTTGCCATTGATCCAAACGCCAAAGCCACCGCCATTACCGACGTGGGCGCGTTGGTGAACGCGAAGGCGGTAGCGGTGACCTTCCTTGAGGGGCGGCACGGTAACTTTTTTGCGGAGGAGGATGACTTCTTTTTCCCAGAGGGTGTTGGCAGGTTCGGCTCCGTAACACATGGGGCCGGTGCAGGAATGCGAGCATTTGGAGACTGGGCCTTGGGGGAGTTTGCCGAGGTACTGGCCGAAGGGAGCTTTTCCGATTTTCCAGCCAGCTTTGCTTGGATCGAAGTCGGCGGCGAACCAGTTTTCCATGCCCGGCGGCATGGTAACATCGCGGTAGCGGATGTTGATTTGATCGAGCGGGACTTGTTCCTTAGCAATGGGATCAAAGGAATGGTAGTGCCAGTCGGATTTGCGTATGTCCACGAAGTTATGCCATTGGAAATCGTCGTTTCCGGCGCGTGAGTGCAGAGAAACGAGTTCGTCGATGACATCGGGGCCACAATTGGCAGAGTGGATTTTTGCGTCGGCGTAGTCTTTGAGCTTGGTTCGGTTCAATCCGACGAATTCGGGGACAAGTTCGTCGTTGATAATGGGCTTGATGGCCTGCTTGAGTTTGGGGCCGAAGCCTGCAGGGTCAGCGGCGAGGAAGAATTTTTTGTAAGGCAATATCTGGTTTGGGTAGCGTTGACGTCCGATATCATAGACGACATCGAGGCCGCCCGGGATATCAGCGAGGGAAGCGGCGATGTATTCGAGGTGGGAATCGAGGTGATTGCTGATGTTGAGTCCACCGGGGGCTGTGGTTTTGCCGGTGTAGCCAGTGTAGGATTCTTGGAGGGTTTTGATGGCGAGTTGCTGGATCTCTGCGCTGGCGGCGCGGATTTTTTCGCGGATGGGCGGGAGCAGTCCGAGAGTGAGGGCGGGACGCTGGTTCGTGCGGATCAATTCTCCGAGAGGAGGCAAGATTTTTTTGTAGGTTCGCTCATCGGCGGCAATGGGGATGAGTGCTTTCATCGCGGCGTTGCGGAGCCATGTTTCCTCGTGGTTGAGGTAGGTGAGGAGTAAATCGACATGTTGTACGATCCAGTCCGGTTTCCCTAGTCCGATGACGTGGAGGGCGGCGTCCTTGACCCACCAGGATTCGTTGGGATCGGAGACGGCTTTGACTGCCAGATCGAAGACTTCCTTGGGTAAGGTATCGGTGGTGAGGATGCCCGAGATTTGGGAAAACATTGGGCGGCGGACACGAGGCGAGGGGTGCGTGAGGAACTCCATCATGAGGTGGGGGCGGAGTTTGCCACTGGGGGATTTCCAGCCGATGTAACCGAGGTTGATGCCGAGGGCTTTGGCGGCGGCGATTTCACGGATGACCACGTCTTGGTGATGGATGAAACTGCGGATGCCTTCGTCGGTTTCACCTTGAGGGCCGAGGATTTTCCCTAGGAAGGGAATGCTGGAGTCTTTGGCGAGGGTTTCCTTGGAAAGGTCTTGTTTTTTGCCATCTTTGTCAGGAACGGCTTCAAGGGAAAGGAAATCGTTGTCGGCCTCGACGCCCCAAGGTTGCTTGGGGAGTTGGAATTGTTTGGAGAATTTGGTGGGTGGGGCACCGAAGATGCGGAGTTTTTTGCGGGGGACGGTGTAGGCCCAACCGTAGGCGACTCCCCAGAGTGGCTTGTCATAGCCCTCGCCGCCGAGGATACCGAAGGAGCCGTCGAAGCGGCGGGAGAGTTCGTAGTGCCAGCGGCGACTGTCGATGAAATCACGATATTGGGCGGGTTGTTTGTCGCGGAGGAGGGACATGGAGCCGCTGCGCCAGATTTCGCCGATACCACCACCAGTATGGCCGTGGAGCATGAAGCTCGTGGAGTAGAAGGAGGTTTTGGCGGCGCTGTCGCGGGCGGCGGCATAGACGGATTTTTCGCCATCGGGGGTGAGGGCGGCGGCGGCGGCCATGGCGAAGGCGAGGTTGCCGGTTTTGCCGTTATCGACGAAGCCGATTTCTGGACGGTCGTCGCCGTAGGGATTGCCGCCGCGTCCGGCGTAGCGGTAGAAATGGCGGAGAGCGCGGAGCAGGGCGTCGTCAGGGATGTTGGCACCGCATTCTTTGGCGAGCAGCATGGCGGTGAGGACGGCGGTGCCCCCGGCGTTGAGGTGGCCGCTGCCGTAGGTGACGGCAGGAGGGGCGCCGCGACCAGCCCATGCGTCGTTGTACTGGGTGGCGACAGCGTTATCGGCGAGTTGCTGGATGTTGGGGAGGGCTGATTGATCTCCGGTGCGGAGGTAGTATTCGCAGAGGGAGATGCCACTGAAGCCGATGAACCATGGGTAGTTGTGGGGCTTCATGGTGCGAGCCCACTCGCCAACGGCGGCGGTGTCTTTTTCCTCTCCGGTGGACATGAGGAAGGTATAGCCGATGTCTCCAATGCCTTTTTCTCCTTTAGGGCTGGCGATGTAGTCGGCGAGATTACGGACGATTTTATCGGATTTTGGGCAATTGAGCGGCCATGTGGGGCTGTAGGCACCGAGCACGGGGATGGTGACGGTAATCGGCGCGGTCTCGCCTTGGATCGCAAGTTTCAGGATGCCGTCGGTAGCTTCGGCGGTGGTAATCATGTTGCCGAGTTGGATGCGGGGGTCGATGTCCTTGAGTTTCTCACCATTGATGGTTTCAATGATTTGGCCAGGCTTGAGTTTGCCGGTGGCGGCTGCGGGTGAGCCATCTTCGATGCTCTTGATACGCATCGTGAAGGCGGGTTGGATGAGGTCGATGGACATGCCCACGGGTCCAAAGCGCTCGATGTTGGTGAGGGATTTGGTTTCGTCCGGGCGCTTGGAGAAGAAAGTTGGGCCCGAGTAGAAAGATTCTGCGGCGAGGAGTATGGGTGCAGTGAGGATGCAGAGAGCAGAGAAGATGAGAGGTTTCATGCGTGGTGAGAATTTTTTATTTCATCGAGAATTGGTGAATTGCTTATTGTGCCATGAGTTCTGCGAGTTTGCGGGCGAGGGCGTCGCCGTTGAGGAGGAAAAATTTGGCGCTGCCGTGGTAGTGGAAGCCCTTTTCGCTGACGGCTCGTTGCCCCATCAGGACGGCTTGTTTGTGCTCGGGGGAGTCGGCGGGGTAGCTGTCGCGGACTTGTTTGAGTAGGTCGA
Source organism: Akkermansia muciniphila (assembly GCA_945862285.1). Taxonomy (GTDB): domain Bacteria; phylum Verrucomicrobiota; class Verrucomicrobiia; order Verrucomicrobiales; family Akkermansiaceae; genus UBA956. Next base: position 5,466 of record CAMAYN010000050.1, read on the forward strand.
ATTCCTGCGGGTAAAAGGGTGCCGTATTGACGACACCGACGTTGCTGGCAAACTCAGGCATTTTCGAGACGGCAAGCATGCCCGCGTTGACTTCGTTCGTGAAAGCCGCATTTTTAAATCCCACCATCCCAAGGGTGCCGCAAACGAAGGGCATTTTTGGTGCTTTCACCTTCTCGCGAAAATCGCGGATCATTTGGGCGAGGAGTTCACCGTAAGCAGGGTTACCTAGATCGCTGTAGCCTTGGAACCAGACGAGACCACCGATTTCGTAGCCGACTTTGGCATCGTAGCCAGTGTAGTATTTCCCGGGATCGGCGAGGACTTTTTCGATCTGCGGCATGGCTAGTTCCCAGCACCATCCCGGTTTGCCGGTGGGGGTAGGAGAGGGGCGGGGGGTGAACTCGCGGCCTTCTTTCTTGGCGATTTCGGCTTGATCTTTGTTGAAGGATTCGCGGGCGGCTTTTTCAATGGGGGTTTCCACGCCATCGAGCGACCATGGCCGCCAGGCGCTAGCGAGGGAGGTGTTGCCCCAAGAGCATTTGACGAGGAGGATGGGAGCATCGACGAGTCGTTCGAGGGTGATGCCGACGCCGTATTCTGGACCGATGAGGCTTGGTGCGCCGCCGTAGCCGACGGAGAGGGGGCCGTGTGTGGTGGACTTAATGCCTTCGCCTTCCGAGCCGGCAATGGCGCCGTAGCCGAAGATGCGTGTGCGCTGTGCGATGGGAAGGTTGAGGTGTTTTTTTGCCATTTCCGCGAAGGTGGCGCGGTGTTTTTCGGCATCGGGGAAGGCGGCATTTTTGCCTACTTTCAAGATGAGCGATTTGTCTTTGACAGCGGCGGCGACTGCGGCGTCAAAGGCATCGAAGTCTTCCGGCTTGGTGTCTTTGAGGTAAATTTCGCGAACGCGCTGGACTTCAGCTGTGATTTCTTTTTCTCGGTTGGCGAGTTCGTTGTAGGCATCGCTGACGGTGAATTTGTTTTCGGGAGAGTCGAGGATTTCGGCGACGCGTTTGTAGATGCCTTCTTCTTCGGCTTTTTTGTCGAGAAAGGCATACATGACGGATCGGCCTCCTTTTTGGTCTGGTTTTGGCCCCCATGCGGCTTCGTCCCATGGAACACCGTTGTCTCCTCTGACGCGTTGGCGCCATTTCATGCGGGATTTTTCACGGGCATCGACGAGTTGGGCTAGTTCTGCTTTGCGTGGGCCCTCATAGTAGTTGGCTCCGCTCCAGTAGAAATTCCAATCAAAGTAGCGTGATTTGGTGAGACATGCTTCGCGGGGCGGGACGTATTGTGGCTGGGTCAGATACCATGCGGTTTTTACATCGGCGAGACCGACCATATTCGATTGGCCGAAGCAGAAAACGATTTGGAGTTTTTCTTTTTTTAGAGGAGTTGGCGCAGCGCTTGTGGGGAAAATTGAGGAAACAACAAATGATGATACGATGCAGGGAATAGTGGAGATTTTTTGAAAATTCATATTTGCTGGGGCAATTACGGCGCGAGAGAGGAGAGTTTTTCAATTCTGTATTTTTATTTATGTTACATAGATTTTTATGCGCATGGGATTTTAATGAATAACATGATTGCGAAATTTCTGAAAATTTGCCGATCTGATTCGTTCGTTCGTTGAAAAAATTGTATTTACAGAAGTGACCGCTTGGGAAAATGATCAGTTTCGAATGAACCGAGATCAAGAATGGATGTCATTGGCGCTGAAGGAAGCGCAAAAAGGGATTGGGCGCACGGCTCCCAACCCTGCTGTGGGTTGTGTGATTGTCAAAGATGGGGTTTTGTTAGGATCGGGATGGCATCGACGTGCCGGTATGCCGCACGCGGAACGAGAAGCCATGGCTGCTGTCAGGAATTTTCATGGCGATGATGCGTTACGTGGGGCTACGGCCTATGTGACTTTAGAGCCTTGCTCCACGCATGGTCGCACTCCGCCGTGCGTTGATGGATTGTGCGATGCGGGGATTTCTCGGGTGGTTTACGCGTGCGCTGATCCGAATCCGGCTCATGCAGGTGCGGCGAAAATCATGCTAGAGTCGCGCGGTATAGCGGTAACGGAAGGGGTTTGTGAGAGTGAGACAAGGTATGTCTTGCGACATTTCGCGAAAGTGCAAAAAACAGGACTGCCATGGGTGATGGTAAAAATGGCGATGTCTCTTGATGGGCGGATTACCAAAGCCGCAGGTGAAAGTCCGTGGTTGAGTGGTGAGGAATCGCTGGCTGTGGTCCAAGAACTGCGGAGCGAATGCGATTTGATCCTTACGAGTGGGGAAACAGTGCGTCAAGACAAGCCGTCGTTAACGATTCGCCGCATCGAATTACTAGAAGGGCGTTCGCAACCTTGGAGGATGATTTTGACGAATCATGCGGATCGTCTGCCGAAGGATGCGCCGTTGCTGTGTGATAAATATCATCACCGGACCTTGATTCGTGGAGGTAGCATCGAGGACGCATTGCGTGGTGTGGCAACGGAGCATGGAGTCAATTCGGTGATGGTGGAGGCTGGGGGGAAATTGAATGCGGGGTTATTGAAGCTAGGCTTGGTGGATGAGGTGGTGATATTTCTAACTCCTTGGATTACGGGTGGCTTGCCTGCCGTGGCTGGTGAATTTTTTCCAGAAATGAATCTGCAGCAGATCATTTGGCGCAAGTGCGGTGACGATCTAATGCTGCGAGCCTTGACTTCAAACGGAGCTACTTTTTGTAATGAGTGAAAGGGAAGCTCTGCATCGTAGCGATGAGGTAGGCGTGTAACTTGTGGTTGTCTTTGGCAGCTTGGGCCACGATGAAATCAACGGCGGGTTTATCATAGTATTCGAGGCCGCGACCGAGGGCAAAAGTGAGTAACTTGGAGGCGAAAGCGCGATGGAAGTCATCGCGTTTCATTTTGGTAATGACATTGGCAAGACTTGAGGGCGAGTCAATGATTTCTCCCGTGGCAAGGGTGCCTTTGGTGTCGATGATGCCTGGCCGTCGTTTGCCATCGACATCGTATGCTTCAAAAGCAAAGCCAATGCCGTCCATAAGTTTATGGCATGAGGCGCAGGCGGCATTACTTCTGTGGAGTTCGAGTTGAGCACGCAGTGTTGATGGTGTTTCAGAATTTTGCGTGGATGGTAGAGAGGGAACATTTGGCGGGGGTGGGGGAGGGGCGGCATCTAACAATGTTTCTAGCACCCATTTGCCGCGTTTTACGGGAGAGGTGCGGTTTGGGTTAGAGGTGATGGCGAGGATGGAAGCATGAGAGAGAATACCGCGCCGCTGCGTATCAGATAAGCTGACTTTTCGGAAGTGATCTTCTGTGACGTTGGCTACGCGATAGTGTTTGGCGAGATCTTCGTTGAGGTAAGTATAGTCGGCGTTGATCAGAAGATCGATGGGTTGGTTATTGATCCAGAGGTCGCGACAGAATTCTGTGGTTTCGCGGATCATGAGTTTGCGCATTTTTTCGGTAGTAGAAGGGAAAAGATCAGGGTCAATCGTAATATCATTAAGATCCTGAAATTGAAGCCACTGCCCGAAGAATCGTTCGATCAAGCGAGAAGTGCGAGGGTCGCGAATCATGCGCTTGCTTTCTTGGAGCAAGTTTTGATTGAGCCGCTGACTGGCAGCGAGAGATAATGTTGAATCGTCGGGAGATGAACTCCACAAAAAGTAGCTCATGCGCGCGGCAAGGGCTAAATCAGGAACTGGCTGAATTTGGTTGGCTTTTGCAAGAGAATGAATCGCGTGCATTTCCCTAAAGAGAAAATGGGGGGATATGAGTGCTGCTTCGAGGGCGGGGCGTAGCTTGGTTTCGATCGATGAATCCGATTTTTGATTCAAATTGGCAAGCGTCAGGTAGCTCGTAATTTCTGCTGTTGTCGCCGGGCGGCGGAAGGCACGGGAGAGGAATTTGAGTAGGACTTTTTTCGCGTAGGCTTCGTCGGAAATGTCTTTCTCTCTTTGGGAAAAGATACGTTGATTCGCAGAAAGCTGATGTTGGATCATGGGGCCTTCGATTTCAATAAGATCGACGATAAGATTGCGATCGGCCTTCGTTTTCTCATCCATGAAATCATTCAAGAATGCTACGCTGATGTGAGCGTGTTCCCCTGATGTATCGCCTTCGAGAGTGAATGGTTTTGCGCTGGTATTTTTCACATCAATGACACGACTTTTTTTACCAATACTGATGCGAGCTTGCACGGGGTCTTTGCCAGCTTGATTGCCGAATAGATAAAAAGTTACTTTGTATTTTCCCGCAGCAGTTTTGTATTGTACTTCGCCGCTTGTATTCATAGAAAATACCGCTTGTTTCCCTGTTTCAGGATTGATGAGTCGATCGGGATCAATGGTTTTTCTTGGCGCGCTGTTGTTCCCATAAACTTGATCCAAGACACCTTGTGCGGCGTTGTAGTATGTTTCGAGATGCGTGGGCGATAGCGTGAGGACATCGGCGATGTTATCGAAGCCATAGCCTGAGTCATCTGCGGGGAGTAGATCAATGTTCGCAGGTTCCCCTGTGAGATCGTGAATGGTGTTGGCGTATTCGTGTCGATTCAAGCGGCGGAGAGTGACTCGCCCGGGGTCGGGGTTTTTTGGGTCGATGAAAAATAAGGCATCGTCGATCCATTTGATCAAGCGCTTGCGTTCCGCATCCGTTGGCTGATCTTTATCGCTCGGCGGCATGAGTTGATAGTCGAGATTTTCGCGGACGCGTTTCCATGCATCGCGCTTGGCGATCATTGAGGCGACAGTGGGAAAATGATCGAAGGAAAAATCGCCCTTTTTTGCGCCATCGGCGTGGCAATCGAAGCAATAGTTTTCAAGGATGGGCACGATTTCCTGCTCCCATTCTTTTTGTGCCGACACCTGCTGTGGATTGGCATAAAGGAGGAAGGGAAGTGCAAGGAGCCATTGAGTCTGCTTTACCACGATATTCATTACGCGTCTGTTTTGGTTGTTTTATCATGAATTCCAATCATGCAGGAATTGGGAGAAATCTACCCGATTTCCTTCAAAACTAATGCCTTCTGCGGCGAGCATTTGACATTTTTTTGCGATTAAATCGCCGGCTATTTCTCCGTAAAACCCGCCGATTGAGCCATCGGTGCGGACAACGCGGTGGCAGGGAACTGTCGGAGCATACGGATTTCTGCGTAAGGCTTGTCCCACGGCTCGTGCCGAGCGGATACCGAGTTGTTTGGCAATTTCTCCGTAGGTGGAAATTTTCCCCATGGGGATTCGGGAGACAACTTCATAAACTCGACTCTCAAAATCTGTAGGCTTGCGTTCCATTCACGTATGCGCAAGATAAGCCCCGTTATGCAAAAAACCAAATGTTTATTTCTTCTTATGAGCACATGCATGTCAGTGCCGTTCGCTTTTGCAGATGATCTTCCCTTTGGCGTGGCGAGGTTCCAGTGGTCGCATCAAAATGAAGCAGACGTGGACGCGGGGGGCTCGCTGCAGTATGATCGATGGATGATGCAAGCGGCATTCTGCAAACCGCAGCATTTGTTTTCAGGGCTGCATCTTATACCCACGATGCGCTACACAATGACCCATGTAGACCTGTCGGGAACGGGATTGGATGCGCTAACTGACCTGCATCAACTCGAATTACCGATGACCTATTTCCGCAAATACGAGGGCACAGCGTGGACTCTAAACGGAAATGTTACACCGGGATTTGCCTCTGATTTTCAAAATGTGGACGGGGATGATTTTTATGTGGAAGCGCGGATCGGTGGAGACTATCAATTCACCGAAACGTTTTCACTTAACTTCGGGCTCGCCTACACACGCGTTACGGGAGATCCTGGTGTCATTCCGTTTATCGGCTTTGACTGGAAGCCTAGCGACGACTGGAGGGCTTCGATTTTTGGCCCTCGCCTTGATGTGCGCTATTCTTTATCAGACGACTTCATCATTCGCCTCAGCGGTGCTCCCAGCGGCGGACTATGGAATTTTCAGGAAGAAACGACCAAACAATCGCGATTTCTCAATCTTGTTTCCTATCACGTTGGTGTTACACTGGAAAAAGAACTGTGTGAAAATGTTTGGCTCTATGCGGGTGGTGGTATTTCTGTTTTGAATCACATCGAAACGAGAGATACAGACAGCAACACCCTCTATGAACAAGATGCTGATCAAAGCACATTCTGGCATCTCGGCTTACGAGTAGGGAATTGGTAAACCTATTTGTCGCAGAGTTTTTCTTGGCAAATACCTACTGCTCAGGCATTTTGATTTCTGCTACCATGAATCATTATTTTGCATTACTTGTTTCATTGATCTTTGCAGCGTCGCTTCAGGCGCAAGGGAATGATTGGGAGAATCCCGCTGTTTTCCGCATAAACAAAGAAGCTCCTCGATCCACTACGATGGCATTTCCTTCGAAAGAATCGGCCGCAGCGAAAACTCGTCTTGATTCCCCTTGGTGCCAATCGCTCAACGGCAAATGGAAATTTCATCTCACGGGAAACCCCTCCACCCGTCCACTGGGATTTGAGGCAACATCCTTTGACGACCAATCATGGAAAGAAATTCCCGTGCCCTCGAATTGGCAACTGCATGGCTATGGCGCGCCACTCTATACCAATATTATCTATCCCTTTGCGAAAAATCCACCCTACGTCATGGGCACCCCACCGCCGTTTTTTACCAATTACCCGGAGGATAATCGTAATCAAGTAGGCTCATATCGTACGCGCTTTTCCATCCCTGATGATTGGAAAAAACGCGAAACGTTCATCGTTTTTGGCGGAGTTGACTCCGCGTTTTACCTTTGGCTCAATGGGAAAAAAGTCGGCTACTCGGAAGATTCCCGCACACCCGCCGAATTTCATCTGACACCACACCTGCAAGCTGGTGAGAATATTCTTGCTGTGGAAGTTTATCAATATTCCGATGGCTCATACCTCGAAGATCAGGACATGTTCCGCCTCTCTGGTATTTTTCGTGATGTCTATCTCCATTCATCGCCGCAGGTGCAATTGCGCGACTTTTGGATCAACACGAGTTTAACCGATGATTTCTCCAATGGCACAATCAGCTTCGAGTCAGAACTCCGCGCACTTGACCAATCTACGATCAATCACAGTCTCATACTTCGCCTCTTCGATGCAAAAGGGAAAGAAGTTTTATCCTTTGATGGTGAACCGAACAAAAAACACCAACTGCCTAACATTTCCAACGTCATTCCTTGGTCCGCCGAGCAACCCTACCTGTATACCTATGAAATCGAAGTCCTCGATTCCGCAAAAAATAGCATTTCCTATCACACCGGAAAAACGGGCTTCAAACGTAACGAAATCAAAAATGGCCAACTTCTCCACAATGGTCAACCGATCCTCATCAAAGGTGTGAATCGCCACGACCATCACCACCTCACAGGTCATTATGTCACCCGCGAAAATATTCGTGAAGATCTCTTGCAAATGAAACGCGCTAACGTGAATGCTGTGCGCACGGCTCATTACCCGAACGATCCCGCACTCGTGGAACTTTGCGACGAACTCGGGTTCTATGTCGTCGCCGAGGCTAACATCGAGTCACACGGCATGGGCTTTGGTCCAGAATCCCTCGCGAAAAATCCTGCTTGGTTCGAGGCGCATCTTGACCGCGTTAAAAACCTCGTCGAGCGCGATAAAAACCACCCCTGCATTATTTTGTGGTCGATGGGCAACGAAGCAGGTGATGGCGAAAACTTCGTTAAAATGTCTCAGTGGATCAAGCAGCGCGATCCCTCCCGTCCCGTCCATTACGAGCAAGGAAATCGTGCAGCACATGTTGATCTCTACAGCCCCATGTATGATACCATCGGTGCATGCGAAAAATACTGCCGTAATCAAGAAAAACTCCCCATCGATAAGCAACGCCCGCTGATTCAATGCGAATATAACCACGCCATGGGCAATTCCTCCGGCAACCTTGCTGATTACTGGACTCTGTTTCGCAAAGAACGCCTGCTCCAAGGCGGATTCATCTGGGATTGGCGCGATCAATCTCTGCTCACACCCCGTCACAAACCCACCGATGCCGAAGATCGTTCCGCTAACAAAATGCCTGTTCGCCTTCATGGCCTGATGAACGAAAAAGAAGGTCTCTACGCCGGTGCTGCAACCATTGCCGCGAGTCCTACACTTTCTCTAACAAAAAATATTACTCTCATTGCCGAAGCTCGCACCAATCGCCCAAGCCCATGGGAAGGGGGACATCCGCTCATTGCTAAAGGCAATACGGCCTACTCGTTGAAATTTGCCGACAACGGAAAATCCGTACAATTTTTCATTTATCATCAAGGTATCTGGCACACAGTGGAGGCACCACTGCCTGCCGATGCTGCATCGCATTTTCACACTTACGCTGGAATTTACGACGGCCAAAACCTTATTCTCGCCATCGATGGGAAATCCGCTGCTACGAAGCCGTGCACGGTCTCTATCGGCACGAACGAATTCGACCTCGGCTTCGCCATTGATACCGAAGAAACAGCCCGCCGTCTCGATGGTGCCATCCGCCGTGTCGCGATTCTTGATACGGCCATTGACCCCGCCGCTACTATTGCTCCGCTCGCCAAGGCTTTGGTAGAGATCGACTTTGCCAAAGATGCAGCCAAACCGAAAACGATGAAATTTCTCGCTCACGGCGGCGATTTTAATGATCGCCCCACCGATCGTTCTTTCTGCTGCAACGGGATCGTTCAAGGTAACTTGCGCCCCAGTCCGCAATTTGAAGAAGTAAAAAAAATCTATCAAGACATCCACACAAGTTCTATCGATCTTACAACATCCACGCTCAAAATAAAAATTACCAATGAGCACTTTTTCCGCCCTCTGAATTACGTAAAAGCTTCTTGGAAACTTCTCAAAGACGGACTTCCCGTTGCGGAAGGACAGTTGAATCTCCCAGCCATTGTCCCACAGCAAAGTGCCGAACTCACCATCCCGACTGCGCACCAAGCCGCTGCCGATGGTGAATACTTTTTGCGTTTACGCTACGACTTGTTAGAAAACAATCCTTGGCACCCCGCTGGAATGCCGATCGCTTGGGATGAAATTTCGCTACCCTGGGCCAAACGAGCACCCGTAGCTCTTACAGCCGCCGTGGCCGATGCAACGTTTACCGAAGATGCCAATGAATTCAAGATTACTAGCGGTCGCATCAAAGCTACCATCAGCAAAACCACAGGCATGCTCATCTCGGTAGAAGACAAAACACACCAATGGCTGAAAAGCCCGCTAGAGCTAAATTTCTGGCGTCCCACGACAAACAATGACGAAGGTGCGAAGTTACACCACAAGCGTCGAGTATGGGAACATGCTGGGCATCGCAGTCGCGCCACGAGTGTACAAGCTGTGAAAAAGGATAAAGACATCATCGTCACTGCGAACGTTACTATTCCAGCGGGAAATAGTGCTGTCGTCATCGAATACCGCTTCACCGGGGGCGAACAGATTGAGGTTGCGACCACCGCCAACATCGACAAGTCTGCACCAGAATTACCTCGCATCGGCTACAAAACCACGATTTCTAACCTTTTTGCTATGATGAAATGGTATGGCAAGGGTCCCCAAGAAACCTACATCGACCGCCAAGCAGGTGCATGGACGACCGTTCACGAGAACTACATCCCCAGCATGTTTTTCCGCTATACCGATGCCCAAGAATCAGGAAATCTCACCAACGTCCGCTGGGTGCAAATTTCCTCTCCCGTGGATCCGAATGCCATCCACATCGATGCCACTGGTTCCTCGCTTCTTGAATTTGCTGCCTATCCTTGCTTGGTATCTGACATCAGCATCGCTTCACACGGCAACAATATCATGCCGCGCGATGTTCATAGCATCTGCATCGATCATCGCCAATCCGGTCTCGGTGGCACGAATTCGTGGGGTGAGTTGCCCCTGCCTCAGTATCGCCTTATGCCTGGGAAAACCTATCAATGGTCGATGCGCTTGAGCCCCATCCAAGTCCCCGTTACCGCCCGTCCCGCTCCCATGCTGCGCAATCCGAATCAAGGGAATCCATCTATACCTGGCCTTCCTGGACTACCAAGTCGTCCCGGAGTACCCGGACCGCCGCAGCTCCCCGGACTTCCACCAGGGGTGAAATAATCGGCATCGAAACTTTTTTGCGCGTTTTCTGATCCGATCTTCCCTGATTGTCGTATATCAGGTAGTTAAAACACGATTGGATCCATGTGAAATCATGCGCCCTATGCTTCATGCACTCCCTGACATAGAGTCCTCGCCCTCCCAAGATGAGGAAACACTGGCTGATTTACTATTTCAAATCGGCCAGCAAGATCGCTTTGCCCTCGACACTCTCTACCAACTTTGCGCCCCGACTCTTCTTGGCATTGCCATGCGCATGCTGCGCGACCGCCAAGAAGCTGAAGAAGCACTGCAAGACACATTTGTGAAAATCTGGCACCGCGCCACAGAATACACCCCCGGAAAGGCCAAGGCATTTGTTTGGTGTTTTTCTGTTCTTCGCAATATTTGCATCGATAAAATCCGCCATCACGGCAGGCAAAAGCGCGATTCCTCAAAAAATGTCTCATGGGACGAACGTGATGCGCCAGAACCGCAATCGGATTCGCGTATTCTTTCGCACGATACCATTACCATCGTCAGAAATGCCCTTGATCGTCTCCCGGTCGACGAGCGACGCTGCCTCGAACTCGCCGTTTTCCTCGAATATACACAAACCGAAATTTCCGATGAACTCCAAACGCCACTCGGTACGGTGAAAAATCGCCTTCGCCGTGCCATGGAAAAACTGAAAAACATGCTAGCCGATCATGCACTCTCCTGAAAAATTCCCTCTTCATTTCACTGGCATCGAACCATGCACAAGTCATCTTACCGATGAAGAACGTATGCAGCTTGATCTGGCTGATGTAGTGTCCACCGTCATCGCCCTAGAAAATTCTCAACCCTTACGCCCGCAGGGTAAAACCTTGAACGCCATCCATCGTGCAATTTCCCTTCATCAACCGCAATCAATCTGGCAAATGATCTACGCATCATCAGGCTGGGCCGCTGCCGCTGCAATGACCATGATTTTCGTCCTTCAACAGGAAAAAACCGCGCCGTCATCCTCACATCTCGCGGGGAAGAAAACGACACCTGCTGCCACAGGTGTCACAACGAGAGCAAATGGCGTATCCCAAACTTTGCCAGATCTGCCAATTGCCTCAGCAGATTCATCACCGCCGATTTCACCAAATGATCAGGCTCTCGCCACCACGATTCCTCCAAAAAACCTATCGCCGGAAAATGCCGAAGGCCAGCGCAAGCTCATTCAAGAAATTGAAACACTACGGGAAAAAGTGGCCGACCTCACTTCGCGCGATTCCGTGCGCATGGCGATTCGATCTGGTGTCAGTTGGCCGGTGATCATGAAACTCACCAGCCCAAATGTGAATGCGGAAGCTGTAGTAGTGCAAAATCCCTTGTTAGGCGCATTTCTCGAACCAGATCGCGCACTCGCTAGGATTGATTCGGAGGAAACATCCTCCCCGCAGACGACGGAGGAACCAGTCGTCACGCCCGATCCTACATTGCCGAGTGCGATTCCCGTTTACGATCCCGCCCGTGACCTTGGGCAGATCATGTTCGATAAGGTTCCGACGATCGAGGAGGGCGAAAACATGAACCTTTGGGTCGTTTACGAAGGTGTGGCTACGCCGCAACAAGTCGGAACATTTCCCGGAGGAATCAAAGATGGTGAAACGATTAGCTTTCAACTCGGCAGTAAAGGAATGATTCCCAAAGATTTCATCATCACCCAAGATGCGCAGAATGCGGCAGCACAGCCCAATGAAGCCAATATTCTGCTCAGCAGCCCAACTCAACCGTAAAAGAGAAAGTTTTTTCATAAAAAGTTAAAATAATAATTGACATATCAATCAATTTCATCAAATTCGGCGCGTTCACCACAATTACAAACATTAATGAAAAATAAAATTAGCATCAAATTAGCATCGCTCGCATTGCTTGCTGTAGTAACAACATCGTTTGCTACTGCTCAAAGCTTGACCATCACCGGAGTTGTGTCCGAAACAAAAGGAACCAATACAACCGTTGCTGGTGGCTCCTTGGATAATACGGACACTTTTAACTTAGGCACAGTCGGCGTATTTCAAATGAATAATGGATATGCCTACATGAAAGTGTCGGCTACAAATCCAACAGGCGGACTCACTTCTGGCACTGATTCTTTAATGGTTGCTCGCACTACCAATAGCCAAGGCCTCACTGATACTGGTTCTCTTTCCGTTCTTGTCCGCCCTGTCAATGGTGCAGGCGTTCAAACTACCTCAGCATGGTCTTTGGATGTAAATTTCTCCTTCTTCACCGACGCCACACTGACAACTCCACTCAACCTTGGACTTCAGCTTACCTCTCTCGATATTGATTATTATCAGCGCTACTATACCGACTCCACTGACTTTACTTTCAATACGACAAGCGGTGTAGGATCTAACATCGTCGCAGCTCCCTCAATCGCTGGTTACAATGGCTTTACAGGTGCTCCTGATTCTACTTTCAATAATCCTAACGCTGCTGTTGCTTCTTGGGGCTACGGCAATTCCTTTGATGTTCGTCTCGCGCATCAATTACATCCTACACCCGCTAACCCAGTCGTCACTAGCACAGCCGCACTTTACATGTTTGAGTTTCGTCAGCCAAGCCAAGCGACTGGTCTCATTCCTGAGCCATCTTCCGCACTCCTTGCACTTACTGGCATCACTGCACTTGGATTCGTTCGTCGCCGTAAAGCTAACGCATAATCGCCGACTTTTACGATTCAGATTCAACCGCTTGAGTTTCCCCTCAAGCGGTTTTTTTATACTCATTTCTTGACGAAAACGGCAATTCTCTATCACATACGGCTGTCAGCGCATCACGCATGAAATCCAAAACTACTATGAACCTATCTAGCTCGAAGCGATCAAACAAACCACGCCTGATTCTTACGGCACTTCTATGCTGCGCACCTTTGATTGCTCCCGGGCAAATCAATTTCGAGGGCAAAAAAATCACCGCAGTAGAAATTCGCTCCAAAGGCAAAAAAGTCGATGAAGCTGTAATCCGCGACCAAATAAGCACCCGCGCCGGGCAGGTTTACAGTGCGGAACGTCTCGACGAAGACCTCAAAAATCTCTATCTCTCTGGCAAAATTGAAGACGTGCGTTGGCTCGCCGAGGAAGTAGCCGATGGGGTAAAGCTGATTGCCGAAGTCACGGCGCGTCCGAATCTCAAAGCCATTGCTTTTGTCGGTAGCTCGAAGTTCAGCGAGGAGAAGCTCGCCAAGGAGACGAAATTGAAAGCTGGCGGTGCCATTTCTGATGCTGACATTCTCTCCGCACGCAGAGCGATCGAAGCCTACTACCAAGGCTACGGCTATCCCGATGTTACCGTTGATCATCGCATCCAGGCTACCGAAGACGGTGCGGCCGTTGTTTTCCTTATCAACGAAGGACTAAAAAATGAAGTGCGCGATATTCGATTTGAAGGAAATCATAACATTCTTAAAGCAGATTTAACCAAGGTCATGAAGGTGAAAGAGAAAGGTATTTTTTCTTTCATTACCAAATCCGGGCGCATTGAGGGAAATCAACTCGATGAAGACCTCGAAGAAATTCTCGATTATTATCGCAATAAAGGCTTCTTACGCGTTTCCAGTTCCGGCATTCAACGTGTGCCTACGGGCGATGGGAAGATCGACTTAGTCATCCCCATTAACGAAGGCATTCGCTACAAAGTTGCCGGAGTGGGCTTTGGGAAAATGTCGGTTTATACACCAGAGGAGCTTTACCCAGCATTAACCATGGTTGGCGGTGATTCCTATAGCTCCAAGAAAATGCGCGCTGACATCGAAATGATCCGCAGCTACTATGGCTCCCGCGGTTATGCGGATGCGGCGGTCATGCCCGAAATCAAAAATGCTTCTGATAATAGCGTGCAAATCACCTATCGCATTACCGAGGGTGCTCGCTTCCGCGTGGGGCGCGTGAATATTTCCGGCAATACCAAGAGCAAAGATAAAGTCATCCGCCGTGAAAGCCCGCTCAAACCCAACGATTGGTTTAACTCTGTGGATGTGGAAACTACCCGCACTAAGCTGAAGAACATGAACTATTTTAGCGATATTCAAGTCACCACTGCTCCGGGCGATAGTGGCTACCGCGACTTAAATATTCTGGTCACTGAGAAAAATACCGGACAACTCAGCTTCGGTGTGGGCTTTAGTAATATCGATAACTTGGTTGGTTACGTCAATGTGGAGCAGACGAACTGCGATATTTTTAACCCATGGCATTTCACCGGCGGCGGTCAACGATTTCAAGCGAACATTCGCGCCGGTCAATTCCGCCGCGATTTGAGCCTCTCACTTACCGAACCTTGGTTCCTTGATCGACAACTCGCGCTCGGTGGAGAACTCTACTATCGCAATGCACTATTCTTATCGGATTTCTTTGATCAATTAAGCGTGGGCGCCAGTATTTTCATTCGCAAACCCATTGATAAATTCTCTTTCGCACGGTTTGATTATCGAATCGAAAATATCGAACTCGATGCCGATAACGGCGCAAACGCAACGTATTTCCAAGATAATGTCGATGGCGAATACATGCGCAGTGCTCTCGGTGCGAGCTATACGTTTGATAGTCGTGATAGCAACCAAATCCCTCGTATGGGGCATAAGCTGGAGGCTGGTGTGACCTATTCCGGCCTTGGCGGTGACGTAAATACCCTGGTGTTTACTTCAAGAGCAGAAAAATACTGGAATCTCCCCGGCGATACCATCCTTTCGCTCACAGGAGAAATCGGTGTTTCCGACAGTATGGATGATGACGAAGTGCCGATCTTTGATCGCCAATTCCTTGGTGGTCCTCGCACCCTTCGTGGCTTCGAGTTCCGTGATGTTGGTCCGCGTGATGCGGCCTCCAATGAAGTCATCGGCGGCGGCACGATGGCATGGGCCTCCGTTGAGTACTCGATTCCACTCTTCGAGCAAGTTCGCGGCGCGGCATTCTATGATATCGGCTTTGTCAATGAAGATTCATGGGACATGGCACCATCGGACTTCTACTCGGATGCAGGCTTAGGATTACGTCTGAATTTGCCGATCGGACCGCTGGCCTTTGACTATGCGATTCCCATGTCCAGTCCCGATGAAGAAGCCGATAAAGGCGGACAGTTTAACTTCTATCTCGACTACAAATTCTAAGCGTAGCAGCGCTTTCCAAGCGCCATGCCGAAGTGAACTTGGAGTGCGTCGGCATGTGACCGTGCTCCAAGGGTTTGCTGGGGTATTTTCTTGAACCACAAAGACACGCAAAGTTAAAATATAGCGGTGGTTTGGATCAGGGTGGGATAACGCAAGTTTTTGCCATCGATATTTCGAATCAAATTTCTACAGAAGGAAACAAAGGTAACGAAGAGTTGATTTTCTTCACTCTGCGCTTCTTTGTGGTTCATCCTTCTTCTCATCGCTGTGGTGAGCAAAGTCCCTTTGCTTATTCTGTTTTGATTAGGCTTGGCGGATGCAATCCGCCGCCACGATAAAAAAACCCCGATGCTGTTACCAACATCGGGGTTCACTATTTTGTTCAGGTTATTGTTATTGGAGACAAAATTATGCTTGCTTGCGGCGGCGGCTGAGTAAGCCAAGACCGACAAGTCCGCCGATCAGCAAGTTGGATGCTTCAGGAACAGCGGTCCAAGTGAGGGTGTTGTCAGTGATGGAGAATGTTCCTTTTCCTGAAACGAGACCATTTGAAGCTACATCAGTGCCGCTGAACGTTGAAAAGATTCCCTCATAGCTCTTATTGAAAACATCTGTCCATTGCTTGGTGCTTGCCCAGAATGAATCCGAATAGGGTGTGCTTGAGGTAATGTTAAAAGTAGCACCAGAACCAGTAAGCGTTCCACCGACGATAACTTTATCGTAAACAGGTGTTT
>CAMAYN010000051.1 GCA_945862285.1 Akkermansia muciniphila
TATCGCAGGAGGATGTATTTGCGTGCATTGAATATGCCCGGCGCTTGAGCGCAGCTCGCTCCACAGTATTGATGACATCGTGAAACACTTGCTGATTGACGAGAATTTACCTTCCTCTCTGGCGAGCCTTTTGCCGGTCGAGACAACACACGCCACCGATCTGGGCAGTCAACCGACTGATAAAGCACTTTGGCAATACGCTAACCAAGATGGCTGGGTAATCCTCACGCGTGATACCGATTTTTTTGATCGAGTTATTCTATATGGTCCTCCACCAAAGGTGATCTGGGTTCGTTTGGGAAATATCCGTCGATCTGCTCTGGAGACACATTTGATGAATCTTTGGCCGAGTATTACTGAAATGCTTGAAAATGCTGATCTTGTCGAAGTTCATCCCCAAGCGCTTGAGGCAGTGAAACGCGAGGACAGAACCGAATGACTACTCTTTTCGGCATCCGACATCACGGTCCGGGCTGCGCGCGCAGCTTGTTGGTGGCGCTTGCGGACTTGGCTCCGGATGTGATTCTGTTAGAAATGCCGCAGGAGCTGGAGCCGCTGTTAGGGCATGCCGTGCATGAGGCGATGAAGCCGCCGGTGGCGATGATGCTTTATCGCACGGACATGCCGGTGCAGTCGTCATTTTACCCCTTCGCGGAGTTTTCACCGGAGTGGAATGCGATTCGTTGGGCCATCGGAAACAAGGTGCCGATCCGCTGTTTCGATCTGCCCGCCGCGCACATGTTTGCCCTGCGCGAGACAGAGGATGCCACACCACCGCGACCGGATGCCTTTGATTGGTTGGCGCAAGCCGATGGCTACAGCGATGGCGAGCGCTGGTGGAATGACCGCGTCGAGGAACGCCGCGATCCCAGGGATTTTTTTGAAGCGATCCTCGTGGCGGTGACCGAGTTGCGCCATGAGTTGGCGATGGAGGAATCGCGAGAGACACTTTTACGCGAGGCTTGGATGCGAAAATGCCTGCGTGCGGCGGAGAAGGATGGATTCACCAACATCGCGGTGATTTGCGGCGCGTGGCATGCTCCGGCATTGCAAGGTGCTTTCAAGGTCAGTGACGATAACGCTTTGCTCACAGGGCTGGAGAAACACAAGGTCGCTGCAACTTGGATTCCCTGGACGGATGAGCGACTATCCTACACAAGTGGTTACGGTGCGGGCGTGCGCTCCCCAGGGTGGTATCGGCATCTGTGGAAAAACCCAGGTGATCCGATTCCCGCGTGGCTCACCAAGGCGGCAAGAATCATTCGCGGCGAGGGCCAGGAGGCGTCATCGGCATCGGTGATCGAGGCATTGCGTTTATCAAATTCCCTAGCAGGTCTTCGTGGCAGGCCGCTGCCGGGATTGGATGAAACCTTGCAAGCGATGCAGTCGGTTTTCTGCCAAGGCGATGCGCTGCCCTTGGATTTTCTTAACAAAAAACTGCTCATCGGCGATCGATTGGGCGAGTTGCCAGCGGACCTGCCTGCCTTGCCGTTGCAGCAAGACATCGATGCCACCATTCGCCGCCTGCGATTGAAACCCACGGCAGCCATCACTCCGGTGGAGCTTGACCTGCGCGAGGAGGGAGGTCTCGCGCGCAGCGTTTTCCTGCATCGACTGCTGGCGCTCGAAGTCCCCTGGGGAGAAAAGCAGCAGGCGCGCAGCAAAGGAACATTCAAGGAGGTGTGGCGTCTGCAATGGAATCCCAAGCTCGTCGTCGCCATCATCGACGCCTCTGCCTTCGGAAACACCGTGGAGAGTGCCGCGACGATGCGATTGACCAAGAGCTTGACCGAGGGCGAATCCATTGCCGCGATCAGCACACGGCTCGACCTCGCTCTGCTGGGAGAATTGCCCGCAGCGGTAGGGCATCTACTGCACATCCTTGATGCCGCGGCGGCCACTTCCCACGATATCGCGGAGTTGTTAGATGCCGTGCCAGCATTGGCGCAGATTTCCCGTTATGGAAATGTCAGAGCCACCGATAGCGTTGCAGTCGGTCACTTGCTCGCGGGTTTCGCAGCGCGCATCCATGCTGGGCTTCTCGCGGCCGCATCGGGCATTTCAGAAGAGGCCGCAGATCCTTTGATGCGTTCGATCGCCGCCTACTCCTCCGCGCTGGCCATTCTCGAAGATGGCGCCATGGCAGATGATTTCAGAAAAACGCTAGGTAAGATGATCTCAGCGGAACTGGTGCATCCCAAGCTACGTGGTCATGCCGTACGTTTGCTGCGCGACGCCTCATACCTCGATGACGAAGCAGTGGCACGGCATTTCAGCTTCGCGCTAACGCCCGGAATGCCGGCACTCGCCGCGGCGGGTTGGCTAGAGGGATTTCTGCAAGGCGGCGGTAGTCTGTTAGTCTATGATCCCAGTCTGCTCCGTCTCGTGGACGCATGGCTCTCATCACTCAGCGACGACGGATTTCAGTCCATCCTGCCTCTGCTGCGCCGCACCTTTGGCGCATTCACGTATCCAGAGCGCGCCCGCATTGCCGGATCCATTCATCAAAGCACCGGCCTGGCACCTGCTGTGGCAACGGAGCGGACCTGGAACCAAGAACGCGCTATGCCAGCACTCACCACTGTCGCAAAACTGTTAGGAATCACGCCACCATGAACGAAACCGAACGCCTTAAACGCTGGAGATTGGTGCTGGGAAAAGAACCATCTGCCAGCCTGAATGTTTCTCTGAGCACGGAGGAGACGCGCATGGATCAGGCGTTGGAAAGTCTCTATGACGCAGGGGGAGTACGCTGCGGGCTGGGTAGCTCTAACCCGAACGTCACACGCTGGCTCGGTGATATCCGCCGCTACTTTCCGACTGAAATCGTGCAAGTGATGCAGCAGGATGCCATCGAGCGACTGAACTTAAAGCGCTTGTTGTTAGAGCCGGAAATTCTCGCCAACGCCGAGCCGGACATTCATCTGGTCAGCACACTGATTTCCCTCAATCGAGTGATTCCGGAAAAAACGCGTGAGACGGCGCGAATGGTGGTGCGCAAGTTGGTCGATCAGCTCCTGAAAAAACTCGAACAACCCACACGCCAAGCGATCAAGGGCGCGCTGTCCCGTAGCTTGCGCAATCGCCGTCCGCGACTGAACGAGATCGATTGGCACCGCACCATCCGTGCGAATCTCCGCAACTACCTCCACGAACACCAGACCATCATCCCGGAATCCCTCATCGGCTATGGCCGCCGCCGCAGTGCCCTGCGCGATGTGATTTTGTGCATCGACCAAAGCGGTTCGATGGCGGCATCCGTCGTGTATTCATCCATATTCGGTGCCGTCATGGCATCCATGCCGTCGATCACCACGCGCTTTGTGCTTTTCGATACGGCAGTGGTCGATCTCACGGAAGACCTTCACGATCCCGTGGATCTACTCTTCGGCACCCAACTCGGTGGCGGCACCGACATTCACAAAGCGCTGACCTATTGCGAAACCCAAGTCAGACGTCCCACCGATACGGTGATGATTTTGGTATCCGATCTTTACGAAGGCGGCAGCACGCCGGGCATGTTAAAAACAGCAGCGCGTTTAAAGGAGTCTGGCGTTCATCTCATCGCCCTGCTCGCCCTGAGTGATGAAGGAAAACCCAGCTACGACAAAGAAAACGCCGCACATTTCGCCGCGCTGAAGATCCCCGTTTTCGCCTGCACCCCCGATCGTTTCCCCGACCTCATGGCCGCAGCATTAGCGAAGAAGGATTTGTTTGGTTTTGTGTGATGGAGTAACAATCTTCTGATAACCAAGGCGTTAAAAAAGGGGGCAATTTCAAGAAAGAAATTGCCCCATAAAACTCTTAGACCAGAGAAAATCAGGTCAATTGCGGAATATCAGCAATGTTCGGCACACCTGCCGCGCCTGGTTGTTCGATGACACGGAGCGGAACGCGTGCGACGATCTTGCCATCAAGGCGAATGACGAAGTGATAGATGCCTGCTTTTTGAACACTGCCGTTCAGAGGAGTAATCATATTCTGCGTGGCAAATCCTGTGGCATCCGGCGGCATGTTCACGGTAATTTCCGCCTCTTGCGGGGGCTTGGCGTTTTGATTCTCTGTTTCGTCTAATAAAATGATCGAAAAGGAATGAGGGCCTTTATCTTTCGGGGTGAAATAGAATCGCAGAGCGAGAGAGAAGGAAAATTGCGCTGGAAAGCTGCTGCCGATGATGGCATCGAAGGCTCCAATCACGTTGAGTTTACCCTGAATTTCTTCAGCTTTATCGCATAATGTGGCTACAAGTAAGTCCATGCGTGACTATTTGCCGTGTGGCCATTCACTTGCCAAGGAAAAAATCTCTTCGTTCATGTCATTTTTTCAGTTCTCTGTGTCATAAGCGTTTTTCCAGATCGATGATAAGCTCGTGCACAACTCTACGTAACTGCGGATTGTCACATGCTCGCCTCTTACATGCTCGCCTCTATTATCCAAAATTCATGAAACGATTCCTCATTCGTATCGGCTTCGTTGCCTACTTATTAACGCTGCATTTACCAGGACAGGGGTATTATAAAAAAGATACTCTCTTCTCTACCGCTCCCTCGGCAGAAAAATCGGTGAATCTCATCCAACGCTTTGGGCCTGTGGGAATGGCGATCGAACTGCACCAACCTGCTTTCACTATGGTCGCCGGCACCATCGAACCAGGTTCGCCTGCGGAAGTTGCAGGATTGAAAAAAGGGCAAATCATTCGCTCCATCAACAAGCAAAGCCTCAAGGACATCGATCCACGCATCCAACTCGGTGAAATCATCGCCGCTGCCGAAGCGTCCGATGGCATTTTGCACTTCGCCATCAAGGATCTACCTGAAGAAATGATCGTAAAAATTCCCGTAATCGGATCCTATAGTGACACATGGCCGCTCAATTGCCCAAAGTCAGAAAAAATTGTCCGCGGTTTTGCCGATTATCTTTCTCAACCAAAATCTGATAAGGGCTTTGCAGGCGCGGGGATGCTGTTCTTGCTCTCGACCGGCGAAGAAAAAGACCTCGCCCCCGTCAAACAATGGGTTCATTCGCTGGATCCAGCGAAATCCACGGGTTATGCATGGCACATCGGCATTGGCGGTATTCCGCTATGCGAATACTATCTCCGCACTGGTGATCCTGTTGCGCTACCCGTCATTCAAAGTTGGGTTGCAGCCGCGCAAAAAGGCGAATATCTCGATGCTTGGGCCGGACGTGGCGGCGTGGTGCGACTTGGTTACGGCAACGGCCATCTCAATGCCGGCGGCACGGCAGTAGTCACGTTCCTTATGCTTGCGAAGCAATGCGGCGCTGAGATTGACGAGAGCTTACTGCAACGCACACTTACCCATTTTTTCCGCTACGCCGGACGCGGCATCAACCCTTATGGCGATGATCGTCCAGAAACATCCTACGTCGATAACGGCAAGCATGGAAATCTGGCCTTCGCCATGGCTGCCGCTGCTTCACTCACGCCCGAGGGCGAAAAATCGATCTATGCCAAAGCGCGGGACATTTGTGCGATGACCAGCTTCTACACCACGACCTACATGTTGCACGGGCACACCGGCGGCGGTATTGGAGAAATTTGGCGCAGCAGTTCCATGACTTTACTGACAGATAAAAAACCAAAGCAGGTTCGGGATTTTCTTGAGAATCGTCAGTGGCATTATGATCTCTCGCGTCGATTCGATGGCTCCTTCGGCATCCTTGGTGGTGAAAGCTACGATACCCTCGAATGGGGCGCACTCTATCCATGGGTTTACACATTTCCTCGCAAAACTCTGCGTATCACTGGGGCACCACCATCGAAGTTTTCGAAGCAATACGCCTTACCCAAGCGCCCATGGGGAACAGCGGCAGATGATGTATTTTTGTCCATGGAATCAGTTCCTGCGCAGGACGGATCATTGCTTGATCTCTCTAACGAAACGATCCAACAGCATTCTGCCAAGCCATTGATTTCTCAACTCAATGCGAAAGAAATCACCGATGATGAATTCCGTAACTACATCCGACATCCCGAATTCTTACACCGCTATATGATCGCCAACATGGTTACTGGACTAACGGGTGATTACATGTTCCCTAAACCAAAAGGAAACCCGCGTATGGCTTTGCTTGAAGAGTTTTCCCGTCACACCGATCCACGCGTCCGCTATGCTGGCTTGCGTGCCTCGCACCGGATTTTTGATCCGACAAATCCCGATTCACATAAAATCTTCGCCTATGCCATTGAGCGCCTGAAGGACGATGCCGAATCCTGGTTCGTGAAAGATGTTTGCCTCGCCATCGTCGCTAAAGGCACACCCGATCAGATCGTGCCGCATGTTGATCTACTCATCGGCTATCTCGCACATTCGGAGCAATGGCTGCAAAATTCCGCGTTATCAGCTTTAGTCATCGTCTCGGGAGATCCACGCTGCTACGCAAATATTCTTCCTGTTCTTGGCGAGTTTTTCCGAAAAACAACCCGCCAAAGCACCACTTCAGGAGCGCATTATGCCATCCGCAATGCCCTTGCGAATGCCACACCAGAAGTTCATAAATTGGCCGTGCAATCCCTTGGTTCTAGCTATGCAGGCTATCAAGGTGGGCAGAAATGGCAAGGCGGTCAAGACATGGTAGGGCATCGCAAGGAGACGATGGAAATGATTGCCGAGACTCTTTCATCCGTCCCAGGAGGATTCGATGTGCTGTTTGAAATTTCTAAAAAACAACACCCAGATCAACCGCTGCCTCACGAAAAAATCTTCCTTGCTGCAGATCCTGCATCGTTTGGCACTACGCTCAAAGAAACCATCAAGCCTCTCATTCGTGAAAAACTCATTTACCAATACATCGCGAATAATCGTCACACGATTTTTAATGATCTCACAAAGCCACAACAGCGGGGCGTGGTAACGAACTCTCTGGATGGATTGATCAGTCTATACCAAAAGATTGGTATTAACGATTATGATTGGCATGAATTCGGCAACTCGTCGAAGGCTCAATGGAATTACCACTCCTTCGACCCTGTCGAAAAACAAGCCTACGACAAAACGCCATGGCGCTACCGTCGCGTCACCATTCCCGCTGGTATGGAAAACTGGTTCGCAGCGGACTTCGATGCTGCTAAGGCCATGTGGAAAAAAGGCGAAATGCCATTTGGTCAGTTTCAAGGCAAATTAGAAACCAATAAACGTGGAAGTACACGAACTGACAACTATTGGACCAATAAGCCGAAAACACTCTGGGAAAATGAAGTTCTACTGATTCAGCAGAAGCTCCTTCTTCACCCCCTGAAACCGGGATTTAGCTACCGCCTGCGGATTGATCGTGGTCAAGGCGTGGGTGCTGGTGATGGATTCAAGGTTTATATCAATGGCAAAAGCCTAGTCGAAACCACAGAAGGACTTGGTCGTCGCGCTGGTGATACGATCCGCGGAGCATGGATCACAGAAGAATTTGCTGAGGACTTTGCCAAAGGCCCGGTTACGATTTCTGCCATCACATTCCTGCGCTATGGCGACCGTGCCATTGTGCAAATGCCACCTGTGCCGCAAGGGATTTTCAGTATGTGGTTAGAAGAAAGAAAGCTTCCGCCATTGGATTCCGCCACGTTGCAAAAAGCCGCGCAATACACGCCGCTGCTTACCTCCGCATGGCAAGAGCGTAACAATCCTGAGCCGACAAGTAGCGAGCCAGAGGAGAATCCTGCGTATTTTTACGATGGAAAATTCGTTGATACTCCGGCTTTCCATGGCTCATGGTCGCTCGTCGATGTCGTGAAATCCGCCGATGATTTTGTGCCCGCAGCGAAAAAGGCCAACGCTGGTCGTTCTCCGTTTTCAAAAATCACGATTGCTGCCAACGGAACGACCGATACAACCCGATTCTATTGGTCGGGCGATACTTTGATGGACATCGAGCAACGCGCCGCCCTCAAGATGAGAGCAAAGACCATCGACGGAACAGATTACCTATTCCTCGAATCCGGTGGATTTAGCCCGAAAAACCCTCGCGGTTGGAAATCGACAATCACTGTGTTGAAAAAATAACTCTTCAGAAATGCGACATGGATCTTCCCGACGTCATCGATTTTTTCCTGTGCAAAAGCGGAGCCGAAGAATCCACACCCTTCGGTCCCGATATTTTGGTTTATAAAGTGGCGGGGAAAATTTTTGCGATTGCCTCGCCCGATGACGTGCCAGCGCGGATTAATCTGAAGTGTGATCCGCAACGAGCCATCGAGCTGCGTGAACAATACGAGGCCATCATCCCAGGATTTCACATGAATAAAAAACATTGGAACACCTTGATATTAGATGGCTCACTGGCCCCCAAGCTCCTGCGCGAACTCATCGACCACTCCTACCAACTCGTAGTTTCCAAGGCTAGGAAATCATGATGCCGCAGATTTTTTCAAATCGCGTTTTGGTTCCAAGCCGTAGCCTTGAATGACCAAACGATCCTCATAACACGCAACAGTGGCGTACGCCGTTTGGTTTTCTGTCTCGACCATGCCTTTGAAATTCAGGCAGTGAACGTGACCGAGTTTTCCATAATTTCCTTCGTGATTGTGGCCATTCATCCAAGCGAGCGCATGAGGGTGTTTTTGCAGCAAGGCACTGACTTCTTGGTCATTCCAGAGGTTTAGTTCATGAGCCAGCGGGCAAATCGGGTAATGGCAAAAAAGAATCGCGGGTTGCTTGGCTATGGCGGCGGCGGTGAGTTCTTCATCGATCCACCGCAGTTGTTCTTTGCCAATCCCCGCATTCCATTCAGCGGCTTGTGGGGCCTTATTTTTCAATAACTCTTCACGCATTTTTATAGCTGCGGCGGTGCGATCATCGTTCGCAGGGTAGCGCCAAGTGCCGATGTCTGTGCCATCAAGAAAAAGAAAACGCCATCCGTTGAGAATACGCGAGTAGTAAGGTTTTTCCATACCCAACGCAGTGAGGACTTTGGATTTTTCATCGTCAGTAACCGAGAAATCATGATTGCCAAGAATCGGGAAATGCGGTGCAGCGAGCGCGGCATATTGTTTCATCACAGGAGCAAAGCTCGAAAAATCGGCATCGATCAAATCGCCAAGAGTCACGACAAAGGCGAGTTTTTCTTGATTGAGATGCGCGATGGCAACTTCGAGTTTCGCGAGAGAATTTTTGTAATATCGCGTCCCCGCAGGCTTGGCGTCCTTGTATTGGGGATCAGCGATGACACCAAAGCGCAAGAGTGGTTCCGTAGTCGAACTGTCATTTGCTTCGCTGACGAATGCAAGAGATAGCGGCAATGTAAGTGAGAAGAATTCTCTGCGGTTCATGGCGCAAGACTAGCGAAATTATCGGAGATGGGAAGGAAGATTTTTTTAGATTCAGGAATGATCACGCACGGATCGATTGGATTCCACTTTGTCAATTTCACTAAATTTACTTGCAATAAAATTGCGTATAGATATTTTCCCTGCGTCATGACCAACAAGCTACCTGTCACCGTGTTATCTGGATTTTTAGGATCAGGGAAAACAACATTGCTGAATCATTTGCTGAGAAATCGCGAAGGAATGCGGGTGGCGATCATCGTCAATGATATGAGCGAAGTCAATATCGATGCCGAATTAGTGCGCCAAGGTGATGCCGCACTTTCGCATCAAGAAGAAAAATTGGTGGAAATGAGTAACGGATGCATTTGTTGCACGTTGCGCGAGGATTTGTTGCTGGAAGTAGGAAAATTAGCGCGTGAAGGGCGATTTGATTATTTGCTCATCGAATCCACAGGTGTGAGCGAGCCTATGCCAGTGGCGGAAACGTTTACCTTCGTGGACGAGGAAGGTCGATCTTTGGGCGGTGTTGCCAAGTTAGACACGATGGTCACGGTAGTGGATGGGTATAATTTCTTGCGGGATTTTCATACGATCGAGAGTTTAAAAGATCGGAAGCAGGAAGTGGGCGAAGGGGATGAGCGGACGATTGTCGATCTGCTCACGGATCAAGTTGATTTTGCAAATGTGATTTTGCTCAATAAGACGGATCTTTTGAGTGAAGAAGAGATCGATGAAGCACACGCGATGTTGCGGGCGATGAATCCGCAGGCGAGAATCATCGATTGTTTTAATAGTGAGGTGCCATTAGCGGAAGTGATGGGTACAGGGCTCTACGATGAAAATAAGTCACGGCAACACAAAGGGTGGTTGGATTCCTTGGTGGAGCACACGCCAGAGACGGAAGAATATGGGATTGGAAATTTTATTTATCGTCGCCGTCGGCCCTTCCATCCGGAGCGATTTCATGAGGTTATAGAGCAAGAATGGCCTGGGGTGATCCGTTCCAAGGGCTTGTTTTGGCTGGCGACTCGTGACGGCATGGCGGGGTATTGGTCGCAGGCGGGAGCCGTTTGTCGCAATCAAGCCTTGGGACATTTTTGGGAGGCTGTGCCGCGCAAGCATTGGCCCCAAGATGAGGAATCCATCGCCAAAATCATGTCGGTATGGGAAGAACCTTACGGCGATTGCCGTCAAGAATTGGTGTTGATTGGTGCGGGCATGGATCGTGAAGAGTTAGAAAGAATGTTAGATGATGCCCTGTTGACCGATGAAGAATTTGCGTTGCCGCGCAAGAAATGGGCGAAGGCTTTTCGCGACCCCTTTAAAAAATGGGACGTGCCGGAAGTGGAATAACGGATTCGCTTGTGCATTGCCGGAGTTTCCTCCATGGATGCGGCATGCATATTTTACGCGTTGCAAAAAAACTTGATTGGGGAGATTTATCGTTGCCGGTTTGGGGTCTGGATACGGATTGGCTAGGGCAAAAACGTGAAAAGCCGTTGATGTATTCGCTCGCGGACGATGGCGAAAAGTTATGGTTTGTGGCAGCTAGTTCTATGGTGGCTCGAATACATCCTCAAGCGCGTCCAGGGCATTTTTTGGGGGAAATGTGGAAATACGACGTGGCAGAATTTTTTCTCGCTGACCCGGTGAGTGGTAGATACATCGAGTTCCATTTATCGGCAAATAGCGCATGGTGGAGTGGAGAATTTGTCAGCCCGAGAGAATTGGCTGAAAATCCATTGCCGTTTCCCGAAGTAGAGACTTATGCCGAGATTGCGCAAGATGGCGGCTGGATGTCTGCCATGTCGATCCCGATTGATCTATTGCAGAGCCGAGTCGCATACGGGGAGGGGATTAAGGTGAACGTTTGTTTTATTTCTGATTCACCTGAACAAAAGTTTTACTCTGCCGTCAAACTACCCGGAGAGCATCGGAATTTCCATCAGCCCGCCGATTTTACTCCTGTGACGTTCACTGACTGGACGGAATGAAACGATCGCTTGTTTTTTGCGTTTAGGCTTTCGCGGAAGTAAAATTCTGGCATTGATTGTAGGCTACAATGCAAGAATCTAAGGAATTCACTGCGTTTGAAGGGCTGATGTCGCGTCGGCATGCCATGGCTACCGCTAATCCCTGTGTGAGACATACGTCCGTAGGTTTATCGTGATAGAGCCCTGCTAAATATCCAGCAGCAAAGGCATGATCCACACCTGCCGTGCCGCGCCGCATCTCAGCCGATAACAATGCACCAGGTTGAAAATGAAAATCTCCGTCGATGTTTAAGGCTGCCGCTCCCGCTGCGGCATGAATGATGATGCCTTTACGTAGCCCCGTGGCGAGTAATTCTTGGCAAACTTGGCGGCAAATTTCTGCGTCAAATAATCCTTCGACATACATTTCTCGACCAGTGAGTGCTTCAGCTAGACGATCATTGATCATTAAGTAATCCGTCTGTATGAGTGTTTCTTTGAATTGCTCTAAGCTGCTCACGCGGTCAATTGGGGAAATCTCAATTACGGTGATAATGTTTTGTTTTCGTGCATCGCGAATGAGTTGCGCCGCCTCGCTGCGTCCATATTCCTCGCTATATTGATCCATGCTTCCCAATGCGCCGAGCGAACCAAGAAATAATATTTTGGGGGCTACGGCTCGCAGTTTTACGTCTTTGCGAGAAAATGTATCGCCTATGCCGCAATAGTGAAAACATGTGTGCTTGCCGGTATTTTCTACGGTGTAAACGTCCGTATAACCCGTGCTAGCATTTTCTACGGCGGTGATCTGCGAGACATCGATGCCGTGCTCGTTACAACAATCGATGATGTATCGTCCATCTAAGTCTTGACCGACTTTTGCGGCGGCGTATAGCGGGAAATCCACTTGTAGTTTCGCGAGGTTGACTAACAGGTTGAGAGGGGCTCCGCCATTGCTGACTTGCTCGCCCATAACTCGGGCACCACTACGTTCTTTAGGATAGTGCTCTAAAATTTTATGATAATCTACGACGAAAGTGCCTGCTGCCATGAGGGCGGGTAGGGGCGCTGCGGTAGAGTTTTTTTTCGAAGGTGCATTCATGATCGTTTCGCTGTGGTTAGCACGGAGAGAACTAGCACCCAGATGGTAATGGCTAGGATGGAAAGGGGAATTTGTAGGTCGGAAGGAAAGCAATATACCAGCGATGCCATCGGAATCCAAAACGCCCAGTTGCTCACGAGCACGGGTAACATTTTTGTGCCCCAGAATGGTTTGAAGGGAAACATCTGTTTCGTCACCGCTGACCAATGGAATTTTTCATTTTTCCAGAGATAAGCGATCGTTTGGTACGGGTTTGCGATCAAGACTGTCCACACAAACTGATCGAATAATACTTTTGATACGAGAACCTTCCACGATGTGCCTACGCCAAAATAGGATTCTTGAAATTCGTAGCGGTAATACTGCACATATCCCATTAAGGAAAATACAGCGAAGTTGAAAAGTGCGTTGCCGGAATTGGCGCGCGTCCAACGTTTTTCCTCGCTCATGAATACTTTTACCGTTTCTACGATGATACCAACGGCTAAACCCATGCCAAAAGTGGAAAACCATACGCCTAGGTGGGCTTGAAATGCCGAAAGTGCAGAAAAGACTCCGCGCGCACTCGGCACCATATAGTAGCAAACCGCAATGAAGGCCATAAGCACCCAGACGAATAATGCTGGTTTCGATGTACGCTTCGCGGCATCAACGCCACTTCGCAAACTACGGAGAAACATATCGTCCCAAAAGGGACTATCGTTCGGGATCGATTGCGGGGTTTCCCATGTTCCTGTCGTCGTCTCAAGCTGATTTCTCCCGCGATAGTGCCGATGACTCACAGGTGGTTGATTCACAAATCCTCCGGAATCGAGGAATGTCATTTCTGGTATCGCGATCATTTGTCTATAGATGATGTTTGATCCTGCTTAAATCTGTGCGATTCAATAGGACAGTATTCCGCTATGCATGAGCCATGCCAAATTGCAGAAAATCGATAGATTTTGTAAAAAAATCGGTAACTGTATATTTACTGCGCCAATTAAGAAACAGAATTTTCTAGGGGAATGACATCAACTGCCACTTGAAGTCGTTGGCATCCAGCGCCAATGGTAACGCCACGTAAGGGACTCACGTCCGAAAAATCGCGCCCCCAAGCCAAGGTGATATGGCGCTCGCCGGCGAGGATGTCATTAGTTGGGTCGGTATCAATCCATCCGGCATCGTCGCCACAAAATACCGAGACCCAGGCGTGAGACGCATCCGCGCCCACTAACCGTGCTTGACCAGCAGGTGGAAGGGTCTCGATGTAGCCGCTGACATAGCGTGCGGGCAGCCCGATCGAGCGCAGGCAGGCCAACATCAAATGAGCAAAATCTTGGCAGACTCCGGCGCGGCGTTTCAACACTTCGATCACAGGCGTACTAACATCTGTGGCTCGTGGGTCGAAGCGGAATTCGGTAAAGATTTTTTTTGTTAATGCGATGACACCAATCAGAATCGGGCAATTTGGTGGAAAAGCAGAATGCGCTAGGGCAAGAAATTCATCCGAAACAGGAACCATCGGCGAGGCGAAGCGAAATACGCCTGCGTTGGAGCCATGAGTGAGGCGTTCTGCGTAGCATTCATCGCGTATGGTTTCCCACGGAGGAGTCATTTCAGGATCGATTTTCCGCGGAGCCACGACATTTACCAAGCTCTTCGCACAAACCACCAGTGCTTCATGTTTCCCCTCAATTTCGAAGTAGGTAGTAGTATTTCCGTAAACATCGATATGCACGCCTCGGCCCACAGGCATGGGGTCAATCTCCAGTTCATGCCACGGGCAGTGTTGCCCTGGTAACGACCGCGGAGCGAGCTTAGCTAGGTGATGGGAGACAGTCACGGTGCCTTCGTATTGATAGGTGGTGCGATGGATGATTTGGTATTTCATCGATTAGTAGATACGGCGCACAGAGTGGCTGAAAAAGTGCTGGCTTAGCTGGTCGGAAAAATCCCCCATTTCCTCGGCAATCTTTAGGAAATCAGGTAGATCAACGGATGGTTTTCTTTGGCATTGATGCAATAGAGCGAGGATTCCGTCACGAATTTTCGGCATTAATCCATAGTCCGTTGCGATAGGAAAATGGCTGATTTCCTCATGAATAATTCGCATCTGGTGGACGACTGATCGAGGATTAGTGGTGTCGAAATACAGTAAATCGACTACCGCAGGGAGTTTGGGTAGGGAAAAATGCCGCCGCCGATACGTCATCATGCTATCGCAGGTCTGCAACAGCGCTTCCAATAACCTTCCGATTCCCTCTGTACGCTTTTTCGCCGCATCAAGGTAAGTCAACGTATAAATACTGCGTTCGATCCTGCGTCCGATTTCCAAAAATCTCCATCCTTGCCCACGCGTCATATTTTCTGCCTGCATGCCAGAAATCGCCGCCAAATGCAGCACCAGATTATCAAGAGTTCCACTTAATTCTCCTGCTCGATTCGCGCGACGTGGCTTATGAACGATGTCTTCTAATCGATGGATAAATCGCCACGTGTCATCCGATAGTCGATCGCGCGCCGATGCGGCATTTTGCATCAACAGGGAAATTTGCGAACGCACCCCCATCGGCCAGTTTGTATCATGGATTACAGAGGAAATAAAGCCCTGTACTTGATTCGCGGGCATGGTCATATCGGCTGATAATAGGCCGATCGATTGCAGTAAATCATCGCAAGCCCTATACTCGATGTGGTGAGCTAGCGCCGTTTCTCCCACAATTCGTGACAAGTAAACCCGAAGCAGGCGAGTAATCTGCTCGACGCGCTCGGCGTAACGTCCCACCCAGAATAGTTGCTCTGCGATGCGGCTCGGCACATCCTGCGCTGCTGGTAAGTTAGGTGATTGTGCTACATACGAAAAATCAGCCGTTGTTTTTTCGGGCACTTTTTGCCCTGTAATCCAAACATCCTTGGTGACCCCTGCATGCTTCGGCCACATCTGGGGGGAAGAATACCCCTTGTCAATACGAGCAAGTCCTCCAGGCATTACGTGAGCTATATCGCCAACCTTCATCACATACCCTCGCCACATCACAGGGCGCTGACGCAGCTGTCGATTCTCAATCGTAGGAATTTCGCTCGGACGCACATCGGCCTGCACTACGAAGTCATGGGGACGCGCGTTGATTTCTTTCAGCCACTGTTTCCGCGAACTTGGCGAAAGCTCACTCCAGCGCAATGGCAAATGCCCGTCATTCCTGTGATTCACGGATAGCAAAATGAAGCGCTGTAGATTCGCGTGAACAAAATCGAGAATGTCCTTCTGCCCCAACCACCATGTTTCCACAAAGGGTAGCTTCATTTCCTCGCCTAAGCACTCGCGGCAAATACGCGGCAAAAACGGCATCAATGCCAATGACGAGGCAAATCCCGCACCCGGTGCATTCGATACCACAGCATTCCCCGCTCGCCACGCCTCGATCAATCCCGCCACGCCCTCGCCAGCACCGCCCCATTGTTCTAATGGATCAAGCTGATCATGATCTACGCGACATACTAAAACATCCACCCGCCGTAATCCCCCTAGTGTCTTTAGATACAACCTCCGCTCCCGCACCGTTAAATCCGCCGCTTCTACTAGTGGAAATCCTAGAATTTTCGCCTTATACGCATGCTCAAAATACGAGGGGTGCCGAAACCCCGGCGTCAAAAAAACGACATTCGCTCCATGGAATTTCCCCATCGATAGCGAACGCATCGCCTCCCGCTCTGCATCCATGAAATTCCCCAAGGCCGCAATCTCCAAGCCTTCAAATGCCCCAATCAAAATCCGCGAAACAATATGCCGATTTT
Source organism: Akkermansia muciniphila (assembly GCA_945862285.1). Lineage (GTDB taxonomy): Bacteria > Verrucomicrobiota > Verrucomicrobiia > Verrucomicrobiales > Akkermansiaceae > UBA956. The sequence continues at coordinate 16,133 of CAMAYN010000051.1, forward strand.
CCATCGTCTGCCCAATCCCGCCCGGCGTCACCGTATGATCTCTCAGCACCTTCCATGCGCCATTGGCCCCCCTCACCATATCGCAACCCATCAAATGCAGCATATTCTCTCCCATCATCTGAGTGCCACATCCATGATTCATAAATGCACGATTGGAATGAATCAAATCCGGTGGAATCATACCAAGACTCAGCAATTTCTGCGCACCGTACACATCAGCTAGAACATAGTTTAATAAACGCATCCTCTGCTCTAATCCGGCAGATACTTTCGTCCACTCCACCATCGAGAGGATTAACGGAATGGGGTCGATCTGATACGGCTGCCCCGCGCCTCCCACATCGCTAAAAACATTGAATCTTGCCCCTAATTCCTCAATCTGCCGCTGCGCCGCCATCGCCATCGCACTGCGATCTTCCGCATCCCAGTTCTGAATTTCTTCGTAAAGTACCCGCCATTGCTCCCTCACGCTGCCGTCTGCCGCCACCGCCTCGTTCCAATGGTCCATCGCCGTCGGCGCAGATTTCTGCATCGACGGCACGACTCGACTCATGGGACTACTTTCTGCCATAAAACATAATGGATGTTAGGAAAAGATTCACGGCAACATCCGCAAATCCAGCGTAAAAGGAAAATCAGGAGACGCAGGCGGCTCCACAATCTTCATTTTTCCGCTGCTATGACCTTGACGGAAAAATCTCGCCAACCTCCGCGCTTCCGCTTCATACGAATTAACCGGAAATGTCGCATGATTTCGACCTCCCGGATGCGCCTCGTAATACATACAGCCTCCCATGGATCGCTCATTCCACAAGTCCATCAAATCAAAAACCAACGGCGTGTGCGGCGCAATCGTCGGGTGCAAGCAACTCGGCGGCTGCCAAGCCCGATACCTTACCCCCGCGACAAATTCCCCATGCGTTCCCGTAGAATGCAGCGGAATCTTCACCCCATTGCATGTCACCACGTGCCGCTCACCCGTCATTCCCTTGACCTTCACCTGCATCCGCTCCACCGAGCTGTCCACAAATCGTACCGCCCCACCCGGCGCGCCTTCCTCACCTAGCACATGCCACGGCTCGATGGCATGCCTCAATTCCACATGGATCCCCCGCTGCTCAAAGTCACCAATCCGCGGAAAACGGAATTCTAAATGCGGCGCAAACCATTCATCCTCGACCGTGCAGCCATGCTCGCGCAGATCCCCTAAGACCTCACAAAAATCCTGCCATGCAAAATGCGGTAACATCCATCGATCATGAATCGCACTATCCCACCGCACCAACGGCTTCACATACGGCTCCTTCCAAAACCGTGCGACTAACGCCCTGAGCACCAAATGCTGCGCCAAGCTCATCTGCTCATGGGGCGGCATCTCGAAGTTTCGCATCTCTAACAAACCCAAGCGTCCTGTTGCCGAATCTGGACTAAACAATTTATCGATGCAAAACTCCGCCCGATGCGTATTTCCCGTCGCATCGATCAATAAATGCCGCAATGCCCGATCCACCTGCCATGGCAAACTCGGCGCGTCTCCCTCCAAAGTGCGAAAGGCAATCTCCAACTCATGAATCGAATCATTCCTCGCTTCATCCACCCGCGGCGCTTGAGACGTCGGCCCCACAAACAAGCCTGAAAATAAATAACTCAACGACGGATGATGGTTCCAAAACGTAATCATACTCCGCAACACATCCGGCCGCCTCAACAATGGACTATCCGCCGGAGTTTCCCCACCCAGAATGATATGATTGCCACCCCCCGTGCCTGTATGGCGACCATCAATCATGAATTTCTCCGTCGCCAAGCGGCATTGACGCGCCTCGTGGTACAACATTGTCGTATTCTCCACTAATTCATCCCACGAGCTCGCCGGCTGTAAATTCACCTCAATCACTCCAGGGTCGGGTGTCACTTTTAGCACCCGAATGCGCGGGTCATACTCCGGCGGCGTGCCTTCAATAATCACCGGTGCCTTCAACTCCGCCGCAGTCATTTCAATCGCCGCGATCAACTCTAAAAAATCTTCCGTCGTCTTCACTGGCGGCAGGAAAATATGCAATCGTCCCTCCCGTGGTTCGAAGCACAACGCCGTTCGCGTCACCCACGCCGCCGATTCTTGCTCCCGAGGTTGCCGATTTCCCATTTTCTCCGTCCGTGCCGCACTTTCCGGAGCTTCGCTCGTAGTGCGTTGCTGCATCGTCAAGCGACTTCCTGCATACGGCGGCAAGGGCGCAAATGCTTTCATCGGGTCTTCGGCAATGATCCACGGATATTCTTCCTTTTTCACCCACGGCAGCGAATCGAGCGGCAGGCGATATCCCATCGCCGAGTCGCCCGGCAGCAAAAACAGCGTCTCATCGCGCAAAAACCACGAGCCACTCTTCCAACCCGCCTCACTCTTCTCGATCGGCAATACATAGCCCACCACTTCATTCAATCCGCGATCAAACACCCGCGCCAACCGCTCCCGCTCCATCTTATCCTTTAAGTTCGACTTCAAAGGATCTACATTCCCCGGCAACCGACGCTCCCGCCACATGTAATAAAACGCATCCTCATACGCCGGCATCATCCACTGCGGATCAGTGCCCAGATTTTTCGCCAAGTTTACCCCAAATCGCTGTGCCAACGCGGTGTCATGACCATAATCCTTCGACTCATCAGCGATCAGCCCCACATCCTGCCACATCGGCTCGCCATCCTTGCGCCAATAACAATTCAACGACCAACGCGGCAACTGCTCTCCCGGATACCATTTCCCCTGTCCATAAAATAACAGTCCACCCTTCGCAAAACGCCCATGCAGACGCTTGATCAATTGATCGGATAATTTCCTCTTCGTCGGCCCCACCGCCGCCGTATTCCACTCATCGCCATCGAAATCATCCATCGATATAAACGTCGGCTCACCGCCCATCGTCAACCGTACATCCATCGCTTCCAGCTCCTCATCCGTCGCCCGTCCACTCTCGACAATCTGCTGCCATTGCTCGGCGGAATACGGCAAAGTCGTGCGCGCCGATTCATAAATCCGCGTGACTTTCATCTCATGTTCCATCTCCGATTCACAGGGCTCCACCGCCCCGGATACTGGTGCCGCGCTCGATGGCTCAGGCGAGCACGCCAAGGGCAAATGCCCTTCTCCCGCCAGCAAGCCCGACGTTGGATCCAGCCCAATCCATCCGCCGCCCGGCAAATACACCTCCGCCCATGCATGCAAATCGGTAAAATCCACCTCTGTCCCCGATGGCCCATCCAGCGACTTCACATCCGCTTTGAGTTGGATCAAATAGCCCGAAACAAAACGTGCCGCCAATCCGAGTCGTCGCAAAATCGTCACTAACAACCATGCCGAATCCCGACACGAACCCGATTTTTTCTCCAACGTCTCCTCCGGCATCTGTACTCCCGGCTCCAAGCGGATTTTATAGGCAATTTCCCGCTGCAATGCCGCATTCAGATCCACTAAAAAATCCACCGTTCCCTCATTCCTCGCCGCATAGCGTTTCACCCACTGCTCTACCAAAGGCCCCGCCTTCGCCGCCGCTAAAAAGGGCGATAACTCCACGGCCTGTTCAGCCTCATAGTTGAACGGAAATGTATTCGCTGATTCCTCTAGGAAAAAATCAAACGGATTCTGCACCGCCATCTCCACCACAAGATCGACCTCCACATCGAGGCGATCCATTTTTTCCGGAAATACCAATCGCGCCAGATGGTTCGACTGCGGGTCTTGTTGCCAATTGATAAAATGTTTCCCTGGCCCGACCTTTAAGCTATAAGCCAAAACTCGCGACCGACAATGCGGCGCCGGCTTCAACCGCACCACATGCGGCCCATGCTCAATGGCCTTGTCATACCGATAAGAAGTCCGATGGTGCAAACAAACATGAATTGACATGCGCCGAACTAAGCACAGCGCGTCAAAAAATGCTAGACTTCATTTTCGATCAGATGGTTCCCCCAGATACCTTTCTCGGTAATAGAGCACGGACTTTAGTCCGCCCCGATTCATCGTGCTTGCAGGGAAATTTTCCATCACTTCAATAAGGTCCTACGCAAGAATGCAGCCACAAACTTGCGCCGCTCCTCCGTGAGCATGGATCCAAGGCGTATCACCTTACCTGTCCGAGTTTCTATCACCACATGGGTCTTACGCCGACTGTCACCATCGCTATCGCGCCACCGCACGTCATCAATACGCACGTCCAACACATCCGCTGCGCTGAATCGACGGCGATAGCCCAGAAATCCAATGCCCGTGAAAACATAACTCCCGCCGCGATCCACATGCACCTCCGTCTTGCCTCCCAAAGCCATCAAAAATGCACCAAGCATCCCCATTCCAATTACGATGAACGGTGTGAGGAATAGCCACAAAAAGAGAGTCATTCCCACACCCATCATGCTGCCATTCATCTCAGGTGCCGGAAACCACTCCGGCACCGTCACATTCATATTTTTTAAGGTGCTAGCCAGCGCCAATAACACAAAGGTCGACGTGATTCCGTTCCAGAAAAGCGCAACAGCCAAACTCCCCAGCGCCGCACCCAGCGCGCGATGACTCGCCACCACCGTTGTGCTTGTCCCAAAGGTATTACAGCACACCCCTTTAGGTGGCTTGTTTAAATCTAGCCCAACCATCAGTTCGCCACTGCGAATGATCACAGAGAGCTTATGCGCGACATTACAAGATCGGCAGAAAGCAATATCCGTTGATGCGTTCACATCGTCACCCTGAATCGGGCTGCTACACTTGGGGCACGTAGGTATCATTTCCTCCATCATCATCAAATTTTTCGAGCACTCTACTAGCCCTACCTAGCCAGAAAGGAAAGCCAGAAATGAGAAAAACACGCGCTGACCTTACGTGGAAAAATAACACACTTCCCGCATCTTACGTCAGCGCGTCCAAAAATGCTAGACTACATTTTCGCAACATAGCGCGGCGTGTAATCGGAAAAGAAACTCCTGTTTCCTCATCGAAGTCCGATACTTACCTGAAATTCGATGGCTTAGACTGCAAAAGAACTATACTGACGAGCAGCATGTTTTGTGAAAGGAGGATAGGCATCCTGCCTGTCTCGGCAAACGGGCGTCTCGCCTGTTGATCTATTTTTCTTTGATGACAGGCAGGATGCCCGTCTGCCGAGACAGCCGGGACGGCTGTCTTCCTATT
>CAMAYN010000052.1 GCA_945862285.1 Akkermansia muciniphila
GACTGGGCCTTTCCCTATTGGCCAGAGATCGAGACCGTTGACATCTCCCTCACCCGCGGCATACCGATGATTCTGGATGTGTTAGACCTACTCAAACCGAACTTCAAAATTGGTCGCATTTGGCAGGCAGAAGAATTTCTTTCTACTAACCCTCAGGAAACCGTGGATCGCTTTGCCCAGTCCTTCGGCAACATCCCACTCACTCGCGAACCTCACCTCGATTTCAAAAAGCGCGTTCCTCATGCCATCGGACTCATTCGCACCGGTGACCCTACCGCATACGGAAATATCATCCTCGAATCGGAGTAATGAAAACCGCTGTCACTCTCTGCCGCGTTGCCGAAGCCGCAGCCGGCCCCTTTGTTTTTCATAACGAATTGCCCATCGGCTTCGCCAAAGCCGCCGCCCATGGCTTCGATGCCGTAGAGCTTTTCCTACCATCCGCTACTGCCGTATCCATCGCCGAGATTCAAGAGCTTCAGGAAAAATATCATCTACAAATCGCCGCCGTCGGCACTGGCGCGGGCATGGTGAAACACGGCCTCAGCCTTACCGATGCCGATCCCGCCATCCGCCAGCAAGCCTTAGATTTCATCCTCGCACTCGTCGATTTCGGTGGCAAACTCGGTGCCCCCGCCATTCTCGGCTCCATGCAAGGCCGCAGCAGCATCGCCGTCCCCCACGTCCAAGCCATCGCATTTCTTGCCGATGCCCTCCGCACCATTGCCGCACGCGCCGCCATCTATCAAGTTCCCTTCATTTACGAACCACTCAATCGCTACGAAACCAATCTTTTCAACCGCGTCGGCGATGCCGCAGCCTTTTTGCAGCAGGAAAAACTCAGTAACGTCACGCTGCTTGCCGATTTATTCCACATGAATATCGAGGAAACGTCCCTCGCTGCCGCGCTCACAGAAAATATCGCCCACATCGGCCACATTCATTTTGCCGATAGCAATCGCCGCGCCATGGGCTTCGGCCACACCGATTCTCGCACTCTCTACCTTCTCCTGCAAAAAATCGGCTACTCAGGTTATCTCTCCGCAGAAATCCTACCACTCCCCACCGCTGACGAAGCCGCAGCTCAATTCATCCAATCCACAAAAATCTAACTCTTTCTCCACATGGAAACACGCACCCTCGGCCAAAGCGGCCTCCAACTCCCCATCCTCTCCTTCGGCGCATCATCTCTGGGCGCGGAATTTCGCTCTGTCGATGTCAATGAAGCTCTCCAATCCGTCCACACCGCGCTCGAGCATGGCATGAATTTCATCGACACCTCGCCCTTCTACGGTCGCGGTATGTCCGAAGTCCTGCTCGGCATTGCCCTCAAACAACACCAGCGCGAAAGCTACCTCCTCGGCACCAAACTGGGTCGATATTCCCTAGAGCACTTCGATTTTTCCGCCAAACGCGTCGAAGAATCCGTCCACGTCTCCCTGCACCGCCTCGGCACCGATTACCTCGATGTTTTACTGCTCCACGATGTCGAATTCGTCACCCTGCCGCAAATCTGGGAAGAAACCATCCCCGCCGTGCTCAAGCTCAAGCAGCGCGGCATCGTGAAAGCCATCGGCTTTTCCTGCTACCCCATGAAAACCTTCGATACCGTGCTCGATCATGCAGAAAACGACATCGATTGCGTGCTTTCCTACAATCAATACACACTACAAAACACCCGCTTTGCCGATCACCTCATGCCCCGCCTCCAAGCGAAAGGCATCGGCGCTATCAATGCCGGACCCTTTTCCGCCCGCCTGTTGACGAATGCCGAACTCCCAGCCTGGCTCAAGGAACCAGAAGAAGTCAAAGCCGCCGCCCGCGCCGCCGCAAAACTCTGTGCGGACAACGGCATCGACATCGCCCAACTCGCCCTGCAATACTCCTGCGCCAACCCCGCCATCACATCTACGGTCGCCGGTTCCGCCAATCCAAAAAACATCGAAAAATGGGCAAAATGGCTCGCCGAACCGATGGATCAAGACCTCCTCGCCGAAGTCCTTGCCATCTTCGCCCCCGTCAAAAACATCGGACACAAAGAAGGCTTGCCCGAAAATAATTAGTGAAAAGGCAAAGGATCGCCAGTCATCCATCGACGAAACACCCAGCAGCAAGATTTGTGAGATGGATGACAGCGGTATCCACGCAAGGTAGGAGCGAAATCCGCACATCCCCAGAGCAATACCCGATCCAAGTAAGAGTTCATTCCCAACTTGCAAGAAACACCGCCTCAGCATATTCTGCTATTGTTTGCAGAAAATTCGCTCAGGGACGCGTATCGTACGGGATGAAAGTTTCGACTATCAAAAGAATTTCCTCATTGGCCATCATCAGTTTCATTACTTCATTACTGTCAGTTGCTGGCAATCCAAAACTTCCCGAAGCTCAATCATCGACGACGATTACTACTGCTTACGCTGAAAAATTGTTAGATGGCATGTTTTCTTCGGATTGGCGTCGCATGGGGTTGGAAGAACAGCCATCCCAAGAGGGAACTGCCAATAAACTTATCGCGCTGGGCGAGATCGGATGGAACACCACTTTTAAAAGGTTAGAGGCAGGTCGTTATCATGAAGCTTTTATCAGCGTGTTGGGTAAAGGGATAAACTGGGGCAATCAAGAAGTCCGCACCAAGCGGTTAATGAGCTTATTGGCCTCCAAGACCTGCGCCCACCGGAGAGAAATTCCTCGCATTATCATGTCAAGAGAGCCTCTCAAAGGGAACCAATTGCTGCTCCCGTACGTTACCGATTCTGATCCTATAGTCCGTGAGCATTGCGTGGTGGCACTTTCACCTTTAATCGCAGCACCTATCGAGATTGAAGCGGTTATCAAATTGTTGGACGACGATAATGATTCCGTGCGTTTTCAAAGCCGAGTTTTTCTGCAGCGTGCAACCGCCCATGTTACCACACTGAAGCCTCAATCGCAGGAGGAAAGGACTGCGTGGTCGGCTTGGTGGGCTGCGCAGCAACCTGCTGATATGAGTATCATTGTAAAAACGGGGCTTACCCGTTGTGCCGATTTGTTGACTGATCCCGATAAGGAATTCCGCGAATGCGCGGCAATGCCTCTAATCATCCATTCAGGCCAAGTTTATTACGGCTTCCACCAAAAAAATGTCTGGTGGGGTGCCCACAATGGCGAACGGTCTAAAGCAGCATGGAAGGAATGGCTGCGCCTTCGCTACGATGTCATGGCGTCTCCCGAACGTACAGCATGGGAAGACAAGTTCCGCATCGAGCGTCCAGAACTGCACTTGGCCTCACTCCGCGCAACAATTGCCATGAACGTAGGTGATCTGGAATCAGAAAGCAGTGAGGTGCGTTCATTGGCTAGGCACAGTATTGAGGATCTTTTGAAAGAATCCAGCCCTTTCAGGATGGGGAGTAGTGATCGAGAGAATGACTGGCTCAACAAAGGCATCAAGATTTGGTGGGAGAATCGGGTCAAGGACATGGAGAAATGATTGGTGATAATCAAACGTGGCTGGCCTTTACGGAATTAGCTGTGATTATCATTCTATGTCACATGAGACGCCATTGGTCGATTGCTGCGGGATCTTGTCATGGTATTGCGCTTCATCCTAAGTTTGATTCGTGACAAAATGTGATTATTCCTCTAAAGAATCGCTAACACTTTATCCCCCGATCATCCCATGACGCAAAAAACATTTCGTAGCTTCGGCAGGCACATTTTTGCCATCATGATTTCCGTAGGAATCTGTGTTACCCTTTTACTCTTTGCACAAATGCCTGCGCCTACGCCGGAGAATGCGAAGGATGCGGCCTCGCCGGTAGATGCTGTGGTAACTACAGATCCCGTGGCTCCGGCGGCACCGTATGAGGCGTTTCTCGATCCCAACTTGGCGGATGGCTTTGATTTCCCTATCGGCAATATCGATGGCCAAGGGAAATACACTCATAAAGGAAAAACGTACAACGGTTGGTACATCGCCGTGGCGTTCTGCGAACAGTATAGCTACGGAATTCACAACGGCGAAGACTTTAACGGACGCGGCGGTGGCGACACCGATCTCGGGCAGCCCGTTTATTCCATCGGCCATGGTAAAGTTACCCATGTGACGCATGCGGAGCCTTTTGGCAACATCGTGACCATCGAGCATCGCTACATCGACAACGGCATCATTCGCTCGATTTTTTCCCAATATGATCATCTCAAGGAAGTCAAAGTCAAAGCTGGTGATGCGGTGAAGCGCAGGCAAAAAATCGGCACGATTGGCAAGGGTGCCGATGAGCAATTTCTCGCGCATCTTCACTTTGAAATCCGCAAAGAAGCCATGCGCGATAAAGACCCCACCTTTTGGCCATCCAGTAACGGCTGGACAGTGGAGCAAGTTCAGGAAAATTTCCATTCCCCCAGTGAGTTCATCCGCAACCATCGGAGCCTGCCGCATCCACCGACGGCAAAAAATTTCCTCATTTGCTTCAAAGGAGACCGCACGTTGCATTTATTTTCCCAAGGAAAAATCGCGACTTCCTGGCAGATCGCCGTTAGCCAAGAGCCGATCGGGAAGAAATCCCGCGATGGTGACTTGAAAACGCCGGAAGGATTCTATCACATCCGCGAGAAAATCCGTGGGCCATTTGCGGGGCCGGATTGGATGAAATTCCTCGGCGTCGCGTGGATGCGTATCGACTATCCGAACCGCGTCGATGCGCAGGAAGGGCTCAAGGAAAAAGCCATTACGCAAACTCAACACGATGCCATCGTGAAAGCCATTACCCAGAAAAAAATGCCGCCGAAAGGCACCCCACTCGGCGACGGCATCGGCATTCACGGCTGGGCTGATCCCGATTGGGCTCTGGACGGCAGCCGCGCTTTGACATGGGGCTGTATCAGCATGCAGAAAAAGGATTTGTTAGATCTTTATGAAAAAATCCCCCTTGGAACGCCAATCATCATTCACCCGTAGTGCGTTGAAATAAATATTGCGCGGACGACCGTCTGACGAGATATTCCCGTTCCCATGCGACAGGATTTTTCGCAAAAAATGACTCTCGATTTTATAACCAACAGAAAGATGAACTTGGCTCTATGATGTGTGATCAACAGGACGATTGGGCGGTGTATGAACATTCGGCATTGGCTGATTTCCCGAATAATGACGGCGATAGCTTTCGCGTGGCGTTTGCGAATGGGGGGATGGAGGATTTTCGACTGTACTTTGTGGACACGCCCGAGAGCCAATTCAAGACCTACCGCGATGGGAATGATAATGGCGAACGAATCACCCAGCAGGGAGAATACTTCGGTGGGCTATCGATGGATGAAACGACGACCGTCGGTAGGCAGGCGAAGGAACTGACGGTGAAGCTTTTATCTGCGGGAGAATTTGTGGTGTTTACGAAACATGAGGAAGTGTATGATAGCGGTCGTTTTTATTGTCTCGTGCGCTTGGAAGTGAACGGCAAGTCACGCTGGCTGGATGAAGTTCTGGTGGAAAATGGCTTGGCACGGATCATCACGCAACCGACGGTGTTGCCGGATGGGACATCGGCGGAACGGCATCGGAAGCATTTACTTTATTTACAAAACAAAGCACGGAAAAGTAAGAGAGGAGCATGGAAATGAGGAAGAATCATCCCTTAGTGGAAGCGGCGCGGGAGATGCGCGAGGAATTGCGTAGTGTCAGTTTCTCGGATCCTGTGAGTCACGTCTATCAGCCCTTGGATTATGCATGGGAGCGGCATGTGGAATACTTGGATCGTTACGGAAGCGGGGAAAAACGAGTGATGTTTCTGGGCATGAACCCTGGGCCTTATGGTATGACGCAGACGGGTGTGCCGTTTGGGGAAATCGCAGCGGTGCGGGATTGGATGAAAATTTCTGGGTCTGTCAATCAACCCGCGCAGCCGCATCCGAAGCGGCCGATCTTAGGTTTCGATTGTCCGCGCTCGGAAGTGAGTGGTCGGCGATTGTGGGGCTTGTTTGCGTCGCGTTTTCCGAAGGCAGAAGATTTTTTTGCTGAGCATTTTGTGGCAAATTATTGTCCCTTGGTATGGATGTCGGCAACGGGGGCGAATATCACGCCAGATAAACTCCCCGCCGCCGAACGCGATGCTGTGGATGCGATTTGTCTGGCACATTTACGCAAGGTGGTGGAAATTTTACGTCCACAATTTCTCGTTGGCGTCGGTGGATTTGCGCGGCAACGATTGGAAGAAGTGGCCGATGTCTCGCAGCACCGCATTTCACAAATCCTGCATCCTTCCCCGGCCTCGCCGGCGGCGAATCGGGATTGGGCGGGCGTGGTCGTCAGGCAACTCAGCGAATCCGGTGTTTGGAAAAATGTTTCCGCTTGAAATCGTTTCGATTCGTCGCTTACTTTAAACCCACAAATTTCGCCATGCCGCACATTATTATCACGCAAGGAGATCCCGCAGGCATTGGGCCAGAGGTGGTGGCAAAAGCGCTCGCCAGTGGGAATTTTTCCGATGATGTGACTTTTGAAGTTCTTCCATATTCTGGTTCATTTACCCCCGGGCAGCCTAATGCGGCATCGGCACGAGCATCATGGGAGGCTTTGGAAATTGCCGCGCGTCGGCTCATGGATGGCACAGCCGATGCAGTGGTGACGGGGCCAGTGTCGAAGGAGCAATTGCAGTCGATTGGATTTCCTTTTCCAGGGCAGACCGAATTTTTTACGGATCGGCTGGGCGTTACTGAAACCAGGATGTGCCTCAGTGGCGATCATTTGACGGTGGGATTGTGCACGATTCATGAACCGTTGGCAAAGGTGCCCGAGTTGTTGAGTGAGGAGGGAATCGTGCGGACGGCGCTACTGATGAAAGAATTCATGGAATCGCGTGGGATCAAGACGCCAAGGATTGCGATTTGCGGGCTGAATCCCCATGCGGGCGAAAATGGGGCCTTTGGCGACGAGGAAATGCGGATCATTTCACCTGCCATCGCGCGACTCCAAGCCAATCACGCAGAGGTTTTTTCCGGTCCGCACGTGCCAGATGCGGTTTTTCGCGAAGCAGCAATGGGGAAATTCGATGCCGTTGTCTGCATGTATCACGATCAAGGGTTAATTCCGCTGAAGCTGTTAGACTTCGATAACGCCGTGAACATCACTCTTGGTTTGCCGAAACCCCGTGTCAGTCCTGACCATGGCACAGCATTTTCTCTAGCAGGAAAAAATCAGGCGAACGCGTCATCGATGATCCGCGCCATGCAAGTCGCCGCAGAAATGACCCAACATCCGCCATCGCTCCGCTTATGACATGGATCGGCATAAAATCGACCTTTCTCGGGTTTTTCTACGGAATTACCTTCGGTGTGGTGTCGTATCTATCGATCTTGGGGTATTTTGCGCATCGCGATACACAACTCACGCTGTCCTTAGACCAGCAAAAAAATGGGGCGATATGGCGGGCGCAAGATCCGCTCTATACGATTTCCATTCAGAATATTACCTCGGTGATTGGCAGCACGCCCACGATTACGATTGAAAAACAACGATCCTGGCCTTTGATGGCAGCGTGTGCGGCGTTTGGGGTTTTTATCGGGTATGCTACGTATCGGAGTCACATCAGTCGCAGAAAAATCACCCCGCCCCCCGAAATTGTTCCTGATCCTGAGCCTCATCCAGAAATACAACCATGAAACGCACGCCTTTTTTCCTCATTCTGATTCTCGCGGCCTGCTCGCCGTTTTCGTCGTCCCCTTCGGCAGGGGATCCCGCTCCAGCAACCATGCAGCCGAGTTCACTTAGCCCAGCCCAAAAGCTCACCATCGGGAAAAAAATCTGGCAAAATGAATGCGGCGGCACGGTTGATGGATTAACTACATGGAATGCGGGCGAGGAATTTCCCTCGTTGGGCATTGGGCATTTTATCTGGTACACGGCCAACCACAAAGGACCATTTACGGAATCATGGCCACAATTTATGGCATTTTGCCAAAAAAATAAGGTCGCACCGCCCGCCGTTGGTCTTCAAGCACATTGTCCATGGCCAACATCTGCCGAATTCAAAAAAGAATTCCGTAGTCCACAAATGAACGAACTCCGGCAATGGCTGGCCGCCAACGTCGCCCTGCAGACGGATTTTATCATCGCTCGATCCCAGGCTGCCTTACCAAAAATCCTCGCCCAAGCCCCCGCGAACGACCGATCTCGCATCGCCGCCAATTACCAAAAAGTCGCTGCCACCCCGAACGGACAATACGCACTCATCGACTACGTGAATTTCAAAGGTGATGGTCTCAATCCAAGCGAACGCTACGCTGGTAAGGGCTGGGGATTGCTGCAAGTGCTCGGCGGCATGAAGCAAGTCGAGTCAGGGCCAGCGGCGGCGACGGAATTTGCGGCTTCGGCCAAGCGTGCGCTGAATCGTCGCATCGATAATTCACCATCCGCTCGCGGCGAATCGCGTTGGCGTGAGGGCTGGTTAAATCGTTGCGATACCTATGCCCGTCCATTGTAGAGTTTGGCCTTCCTAAGATTTCTGGAAAAAAACTTGCACTCCTGCATTTTCGCGACTACTTCCACCCCGCGATATGATCCCAGAAACATCACTTATTTTATTTAAACCGGATGCGATTGAAAAAAATCTCGTCGGCACGGTCTTGGCACGTTTCCAAGCGGAAGGCTTCGTCATTCGTGGTCTGAAGATGATGCAGTTGGATGAAGCCATTCTTGCTGACCACTACTCTCACATTGCCGACAAGCCGTTTTTCCCTGCAATCGTGGAATTCATGAGCAAAACGCCCGTCGTCGCTCTCGCCCTCAGCGGAGAAGACGTCATCACCCGTGTTCGTGATTTACTCGGCCCTACCGACTCACAAGCGGCGGCAAAAGGCACGATTCGTGGCGACTTCGGCGAAGATAAAATGGTTAACGTATGCCACGCGTCCGATTCCCCAGAAGCAGCAGCAGCGGAAATAAAACGCTTCTTTAAAGACGGCGAGGTGTTTGCTCTCTAATCCATTTACCAAACACACATATTCAAGATCGCCGCCGCACCGAAATGGAGCGAGCGGCTTTTTTCTTCCCTACTTGGCACACTTTTTTCTTACATTCCCTTGTTTATGCATTTTTTCACATCATCTCTCGGCAGATTGAGACTGATTGCCATCCTCGAAGCGATTTCCTACCTCGGTTTGCTCGCTTTTGCCATGCCGATGAAATATTTCTACGGCGATCCCAGCTTTGTCAGCCGCATCGGCATGTATCACGGCGTGCTGTTTGTGGTTTTTTGCGCCGCGTTGCTGCATGCTCTCATTGATGACGTGCTAACATTCAAATGGAGCGCCCTTCTTTTTTGTGCTTCGTTTGTGCCCATTTTACCATTTTTCTTAGATCAAAAAATCGCCAAATTCGCCACTGCTCAACCATAGCCAAGCTTACGCATTTATCCAATCCAAGTAACAAAATCCTTGCAAATGAATTTTTCACGCCATCTAGCAATTAGTGCTTGATTTTTTACTCGATCAATACTTCATTCTCGCCCCCCAAACACTCTAAATTATCTGAATAACCTCAATATGAACGGACTCCCTGAAAAACAAGGTCTTTACGATCCAGCAAACGAGCATGACGCATGTGGCGTCGGTTTCATCTGCCACATGAAGGGAAAACGAGCGCATAACATCATTACTGACGCGCTCACCGTTCTCGTCAATATGGATCACCGCGGTGCCTGTGGTTGCGAAAGTAACACGGGCGATGGCGCAGGGATTCTGATTCAGATGCCGCACAAATTTTTGGTAAAAGCCACGGCAAAACTCGGCTTCACCCTGCCCGAACTTGGCCATTACGGCATGGGCATGATTTACACTTCTCCCGATCCATCTACACGGAAGGCATCCGAAGCATTTTTCGAGAAAATCGCCGCCCAGGAAGGTCTCTCCGTTCTCGGATGGCGCGATGTCCCTACCGATAATTCTTCCCTCGGTGCCACCGCGCTAGCTTCCGAGCCATATATGCGCCAAGTATTTATTGCTCGCCCTACCGATTGCGCTACCGACCTCGACTTCGAGCGCCGACTTTTCCTCGTTCGCAAGAGCGCTTACTACAAAATTCGCACGCAAGGCGATGATTCCTACTGGTACAATTCCTCACTTTCTTCACGCACAGCCATTTACAAAGGCATGCTGATGCCTGAGCAAGTAGGACAATATTTCGTTGATCTTCAAGACGAAGATATGGACACAGCTCTCGCCCTCGTCCACTCCCGTTTCTCTACGAATACTTTCCCTTCATGGGAACGCTCCCACCCCTTCCGCTATATCGCCCACAACGGCGAAATCAATACCCTGCGCGGCAACGCCAACTGGATGAGCGCTCGCCAACCACTCCTTGCTTCTCCCCATTTTGGCGAAAAAATGAAAGACTTACTCCCCATCGTCAACGAGCAAGGTTCCGACTCTCAGAAATTCGATAACGTCTTCGAACTCCTCGTCATGGGCGGTCGCTCACTCCCCCATGCCATGATGATGATGATTCCTGAGCCATGGGCTGGCCACGAATCCATGTCACCAGAGAAAAAAGCTTTCTACCAGTTCCATTCTTGCCTCATGGAACCATGGGACGGCCCCGCCTCCGTCGCCTTTACCGATGGCACGATGATCGGAGCAACTCTTGATCGTAACGGACTCCGCCCTTCCCGCTTCTACGTTACCAAAGATGACCTCGTGATCATGGGCTCTGAAGCAGGTGCCCTCCCCGTAGATCCCGCTAACATCGCCCGCAAAGGCCGACTCCAACCAGGCCGCATGTTCATCGTTGATATGGTAGAGGGGCGCATCGTCCCCGATGAAGAAATTAAGCAAAAAATCGCCAACGAGCAGCCTTACCAGCAATGGCTCGATGATAATCTGGTAAAAGTTGCCGAACTCCCCGATGCAGAAAAAACTCCTGCACTCGACAGCGAGCGCGTCCTCGAACTCCAGCATGCCTTCGGTTACACCTTTGAAGACCAGCGCAAACTCCTCGTTCCTATGGGCAAAGACGGCATCGAGGCTACCGGTGCAATGGGCACAGACATACCCCTTGCCGTTCTTTCCAATAAATCGAAGCATTTATACGACTACTTCAAGCAACTATTCGCCCAAGTTACTAACCCTCCGATTGACTGTATTCGCGAAGAAATCGTTACCTCACCCGTCACCACGATCGGGCCAGAGCGCAACCTTCTCGACCCTCAGCCCAGCAGTGCCAATCTGATCGAACTCGAAACACCCATTCTCTCCAACGAGCAACTCGCCAAGCTGAAAAATATCCAGCAAGGGCATTTCCGCGCCGTCACTCTCGACATCCTCTTCGACCCCTCTAAAGGTGCAGAAGGTCTTGAATCTGCCTTCGATGAACTTTGCCAGCAAGCATCTCTCCACGTCGATGCCGGAATGAATATCATCGTCCTCAGCGACCGCAACGTCGATGACAACCACGCAGCGATCCCTGCCCTACTCGCAGTATCCGGCCTCCACCACTACCTCATTCGCGAGGGCAAACGCACCAAAGTAGGCCTCGTCCTCGAATCCGGCGAACCACGCGAAGTGCACCATTTCTGCACCCTGATCGGCTACGGCTGCGCTGCTATTAATCCTTATCTTGCCTTTGAAACCCTCGGCGATATGATCAAACAGGGACTCCTCACGGGCGTAGATCACAAGACAGCCTGCAAAAACTTCATCAAAGCAGCTACCAAAGGCATCATCAAAGTTGCTTCCAAAATCGGCATTTCCACCATTCAGTCCTACCTCGGCGCCCAGATTTTCGAGGCCGTCGGACTCCAGCAAAAATTGGTCGATAAATTCTTCACCGGCACTGCCACCCGTATCGAAGGCTCTGATCTCGCAGCTATCGCCCACGAGACGATCACCCGACACCTGCGCACCTATTCAAAACGCTCTGGCCGCACCGATGCTCTCGAAGTCGGTGGTGATTACCAATGGCGCTCGGAAGGCGAAGCCCACCTCTTCTCGCCCGAGACCATCCACGCCCTGCAAGCCGCTGTCCGCCTCGGCAATTACAATTCCTTCAAGACCTACTCCAAACTCATCAACGAGCAAGATCAAGTCCGCTTCACCCTGCGCTCCATGCTCGATTTCAAAAAGCGTACCCCTGTCCCCATCGATGAAGTAGAATCCGTCGAAGACATCGTCAAACGCTTCAAAACCGGTGCCATGTCCTATGGCTCCATTTCCGCTGAAGCCCACGAGGCACTCGCCATCGCCATGAACCGCATTGGCGGCAAGTCCAATACCGGTGAAGGCGGTGAAGATCCGGCTCGCTACACTTGGACGAACGAACTCGGCGATTCGAAAAATTCTGCCATCAAGCAAGTCGCCTCCGGACGCTTCGGTGTGACCTCGCGCTACCTCACCGAAGCTCGCGAAATCCAAATCAAGCTCGCCCAAGGCGCCAAGCCTGGCGAAGGCGGACAACTCCCCGGCGGTAAAGTATCGCCATCCATCGCGAAAACCCGACATTCCACCCCGGGCGTCGGATTGATCTCTCCTCCGCCGCACCACGATATTTATTCGATCGAAGACCTTGCCGAACTCATTCATGACCTGAAAAACGCGAACCGTAAGGCTCGAGTATCCGTGAAACTCGTGTCCGAAGTCGGCGTCGGCACCATCGCTGCGGGCGTATCGAAAGCTCATGCCGATGTCGTC
The DNA here is from genome assembly GCA_945862285.1 of Akkermansia muciniphila. GTDB lineage: Bacteria > Verrucomicrobiota > Verrucomicrobiia > Verrucomicrobiales > Akkermansiaceae > UBA956. Next base: position 12,652 of record CAMAYN010000052.1, read on the forward strand.
CTCATCTCCGGCTTCGATGGCGGCACTGGTGCCTCTCCACAAACCTCTATCAAACACGCAGGACTCCCTTGGGAACTCGGCCTCGCCGAAACCCACCAAACACTTGTCCTCAACAACCTCCGCTCCCGCATCGCCGTGGAAACCGATGGCCAGCTCAAGACTGGACGCGATGTCGTGATCGCCGCCCTCCTCGGCGCTGAGGAATTCGGTTTCGCCACCGCTCCTCTCGTCACCCTGGGTTGTATCATGATGCGCGTCTGCCACCTCAATACTTGTCCCGTTGGTGTCGCCACCCAAGATCCCGAATTACGGAAAAAATTCGTTGGTGAGCCACAGCACACCGTCAATTTCATGCTTTTCATCGCCCAAGAAGTGCGCGAACTCATGGCGGAACTCGGCTTCCGCAAACTCACCGATATGGTGGGGCGCACCGATGTTCTCGAAGCCAAAAAAGCCGTCGATCACTGGAAGGCCAAAGGCATCGACCTCTCCAAACTTCTTTACTCCCCACCCGTCGGCCCTGAAGTCGGACGTTACTGCACCGATGCGCAAGACCACGGCTTGGAAAAATCGCTCGACCTCACGCAAATCCTCGAACTCTCTCAACCCGCGATTCAGAAGGGCGAGAAAGTCAGCATTAAATTACCCATCCGCAACATCGATCGCGTCGTCGGCACCATCACTGGAAATGAAGTTACCAAACGGCACCCGAACGGCTTACCCGACGACACCATCCAGATGCACTTCACTGGCTCTGCCGGACAATCCATCGGTGCGTTTATTCCAAAAGGCATCACCATCGAAGTCGAAGGCGATGCGAACGACTACGTCGGCAAAGGCCTGAGCGGTGGCAAAATCGCGATCTACCCTGACAAGCGCGCCACCTTCCCCGCCGAAGAAAACATCATCATCGGAAACGTAGCCCTCTATGGTGCAACTTCCGGCGAACTCTACGTCCGCGGTGTCGCTGGTGAACGCTTCGCCGTCCGCAACTCTGGTGTCACCGCCGTCGTAGAAGGCATCGGCGACCACGGTTGCGAATACATGACGGGCGGAAAAGTCGTCGTCCTCGGCCAAACTGGTCGCAACTTTGCTGCCGGCATGAGCGGAGGCATCGCCTACATCCTCGATGAAAAAGGCGACTTTGCCATACGCTGTAACAAGTCCATGGTAGAAATCGAGGTTCCTTCAGCGGAAGATCTCGAAGACCTCCAGTCCATGATCCAGAAGCACGCCGACATGACACTCAGTCACAAAGCCACCATGCTTCTTGGCGACTGGGCGAACAGCAGCAAAAAATTCGTTAAAGTCATGCCTCGCGACTTCAAGCGGATGTTAGAAGCCATCGCCAAAGCCGAAGCCGCTGGCCTCACCGGCGAAGCAGCCCTAGAAGCGGCCTTCGAATCGAACTCGAAAGACCAAGCCCGCGTCGGTGGGGGCTAATCACTAGCTACGATCAGACAGATCCGTCCAAACAAACAAATCAGACCAATCAAAAAAATTTAAGAACTCACACACCACTATGGGCAAACCAACTGGATTCATGGAATACACACGCGAGCTTCCCGCCGACCGCTCGCCCCTCGAACGCATCAAAGACTGGAAAGAGATTCACCTCCACATGCCCGAGGAGAAACTCAAAACCCAAGGCGCGCGTTGTATGGATTGTGGCGTGCCCTTCTGCCACACCGGAAAACTCATCTCCGGCATGGCTTCTGGCTGCCCCATCAACAACCTCATCCCCGAATGGAATGACCTTGTCTATCGCGGCCTATGGCGTGATGCCCTCGACCGTCTCCACAAAACCAACAATTTCCCAGAATTCACGGGACGCGTCTGCCCAGCCCCATGCGAAGGCTCCTGCGTTCTCGGCATGAACAATCCACCGGTCACTATCAAAAACATCGAAGTTTCCATCATCGATAAAGGCTGGGAAGAAGGCTGGGTTATCCCCAATCCACCTCAAAAACGCACTGGCAAACGCGTCGCCGTGATCGGTTCTGGCCCCGCCGGACTCTCCGCCGCCGCCCAGCTCAACCAAGCGGGCCACAATGTAACCGTATTTGAACGTGCCGACCGCCCCGGCGGATTGCTCATGTATGGCATTCCCAACATGAAGCTCGACAAAAAAGAAGTCGTCCTGCGCCGTATCGCTCTGCTCGAAAAAGAAGGCGTGAAATTTCAATGCAGCACCGAAATCGGCAAAGACATCACCTCCCAGCAACTGCTCGACACCTTCGATGCCGTGATTCTTTGCACTGGAGCCACCAAACCGCGCGACCTCCCACCCATCATCGAAGGCCGCAACCTCAAGGGTATCCACTTTGCGATGGATTTCCTCACTGCGAACACGCAAGCTGTCTTGGATCAATCGCCTCGCGATAACTACATCACCGCCGAGAAAAAGAATGTCGTCATCATCGGCGGTGGCGATACAGGCACCGACTGCGTAGGCACCTCCCTGCGCCACGGCTGCGTGAGTGTCTGCCAACTCGAACTCCTCCCAAAACCACCTAAAGAACGCGCGGCGAACAATCCTTGGCCTGAATGGCCGAAGACATATAAAATGGACTACGGTCAGGAAGAAGCCGAAGCAGTGCAAGGCAGTGACCCAAGAATCTACACCACCACCGCCACCAAGTTTGAGGGGGATGAAAATGGCAACGTCAAAGCCGTACACACTGTGCAAGTCGAGTGGACGAAAAATGAAAACGGTCAATTTGTCCCCAAAAACGTTCCTGGCACAGAGAAAATCATGCCCGCTGAGTTAGTCTTACTCGCCATGGGCTTCCTTGGCCCCGAGCAAAAGCTGCTCGACGACCTGAATCTCGATCGCGATGCCCGCAGCAACATCAATGCTGAACACAACAAATACACCACCAACATCGACAAAGTCTTCGCCGCTGGTGACTGCCGCCGTGGTCAGTCCCTTGTGGTCTGGGCCTTTAACGAGGGTCGTGGTGCCGCTCGCGAATGTGACCGCTACCTCATGGGCAGCACCGATTTGCCTTAATGGTCATTTGTTGAAGGGCAACTCGCTTTGCGCTAGTGGAATCTTTCAATCCCGCGAAAGACTCACCTTCAATCGTTGCGGCGATCGAAGACAAGTTCGGTTTTTCATTATTTACTTATTTCGAGAAGTAGCTGATCGATTTTCTTAGCATCAGCGCCCTGTTTTTTGAAGTAATTGAAATAGCTTTTGCTAAGCAGAAGGTGTTCCCGACCAAGCTGGAGGTCTTTCGGCTCTGGTTGCTGTGACGATTTGAGTCGCTCGCAAGCGGATTGTATTTCTGCAATCTTTGCCAATGGGATGTGGCTATTACAAACGAGCCCACAACGATTGAGCTGAATGAAATGATACATGTCCGTATAAATATTCAAAGGCATTGCCAAATCTAGATAGGCGGGCGATTCTCGATAGATGATGGTCAACCCCTCTTGTTCAAAAAAATCTCTGCTCCAGATCTTTGCTAATCCCTCAGCCTCTTTCTGATAGAGCGTGTGCATGGTGCTTGCTGGTTGGGGGTCGGCGGGATCACGCATTGTTACTCTTTGTGGCACAAGGGAATCTCCATCAGTTAAAGACTGCACCAAGGCAAGCATTTCTCGCTGCACCACTTCTTGATCTGCTTTCGCCTGATCCCCCACCGATAGTGCATCAACTTTCATTTGTAGAAGTGCAGGAATTTTCATTATCGGAACGACGGATGAGCCTTTTCCAGAAAATGGAATCTGCTGCGGCATCGGTGATAATTCATCAATACGCTTGCTGTACCGAACGCTTCCAGATCGATAAATACAGGTAACATCATAGATCGTGTGATTCCCCGTGTTCACGAGTGAGTAGCCACCATTTTCAGCAATGAGGCAAATTTTCGGCCCTTCGTTGTTGATGCCCTCGTAAAAAACGAATTTCTCTGCTTCGCCCCCAGTGCCGTTTGAAACGACGGCAGCATCGACGTTTCTTGCCTCGTTGATCCAATGATCATCGGGCAAAACTTCATGAATCTTAGTGCCATTAGGGGTTTGCTGATCAGGATGCAGGGTGAGTTCGTTCCAAACGAGTTCGAACCTTTCATCGCTGGGAACTGGCTTTGGAGTTCCTAGAATGCGCGCCCCCCGGTGCTGTAGATCCATTTCCACAGGAGGCTTTGCACCTTTCACAAGCTCTGGCGTGCGATAGAGATCAACCTGCGGAAACCAAGCATTGGCGTAGCCAAAAGCAAATCTTACCTCGACACCGACCTTAGTTGGCTGTTTTGTCGGTGGGTAAAAGTATAGCAATGGCTTCCTGCGTATGCCAGAATCAGGCGGTAAATTTTTGACGATATTTGTATTCGAAGTCATCTTCCCTGGCTTCACATCCGTGTAGATGAAAGCAGGAAATTCAGGCATTTTCTGGGATTTTCCTGACCAGTCGTAAGTGTTAACACCCCATTCATGAACGATGATAGGCTGAGCAACCCACAATTCGGCAAAAAGAGTCGGTGCCATTGCCATGAATGCAAACAAACCTAGGAAAATTTTGGTAGTGTACGATATCATATTCAAATTCTTTACAAGCTGCTTCATTACGAAACGCAAACAACTCTTTCCTTAGAAAATTCAGCTACTTTCCGCCCCATCTCGGTCTAGCTTTGGATTACTGCCCGAGTCGCTGAATCTTTCACCTGCTTGCGTTTGACGATTAGACTCTTGAACAATCGCAGAATCACAATCACGTAAATGCTCTGCCAAAAGCCCCACACGAACGGCATTGTGCGCCCCGCGAGCATAGACATATCGCTGATACTTAAGTGATTGAAAATGGTATAGGCCGGTAAAGATAAGGGCGAAATCCCCGCGATCCACATTGCTACAGGATGCATCTCTTCCGAGGTGCTAAACAAAATCGCGGCAATCATCAAGGGCACCACGGCGAGGATCACGATCGAAAGGAAAATCACTCGTGGCCCTTTCGCCTCTAACGTTAATTGATGGAGCAAGGAACAGGTAATCATCACTAAAATCATCCAACCACATACGATCAGCGGCGCAAAGTGACCCGGATACCAACGCGACTCAATGATCATGTGCGCGAAAATATACCAGCCTAAGCCTCCGATGATCGCCATAGCCGCCACGTACGGCGTGGAATTTGATTCATCAGCTTGAACGGGCAAATGCCTGCGTCCATTCTTATGCGCTCGCCGCCAACCGTTGACCATCGTTTCGTAGCGCGGCGTAATCATCGAGGACATCGTCAATAGGAAAAAAAGCGTAAGCATGCCGTAGGCGAGAATCATCCCCATCGCTTCTTGCGTTGCTGGCTCCCAATTTTTTCCCGTAACGATCAATGCAAAGCGCGAGAATTGCTGCGAAGGAAATAGGCGACCAGAATCGATCAATGGCAACGCATTTCCTAACAATAAAATTTGCACCCATAAGAAAAAACCTGTGGCCCAGAACTTGCCGCACAGATGCGCATCCGCATCACGCCAGCGCCGACATAGCATCACAAAAAACGTAATGATCAAGCACGCTTGCGAGAACCACGTGAAAACCGCCTCGGAGAAATCTAAGTTGAAAAATCGAGCTTCGGAGAAAAGTCGGCGAGAAACATCCACGACAGAACCCAAGGATTGAGGCAGCAAATGCGGCATGGCATCCTCGACCATGGGCGTGATGGTCAGGTATTTAAAAAACACCAAGCCGAACTTCGCCGCTTGGGGGATCACCGTGTAAAGAGCGAAGATCAGGCCTATCGAAGTGAGGAATGCCCAGCGGCGATTTTTCACCACCGTTCCCGTGAGCAATCCTGTTAGATAATATAAAACCGTAGTGCTCGCCATCACGCCGTAGAGCGAAAATGTCACACTCCACGGGACATTGCCAAAAACAAAACACCATAGCGTAAAGGGCATGGTGCAGAGAAACATCACGATCTCACGAATCGGCAACCCAAAGAGATAGCCAATCACTTTCGAGGCTGGACTCATGGGCAAGAGGCGTTGGTAGTCGATGACACCTTCATCGCGCTCGGCAGTCATGCCGCCAGATGCCTGCGCCGTGCCGAGCAAAAACAAGATGATTCCCTGAATGATCAGCAGCGTCACCAAGGGTGTTCGTTCAATGTCTGCGGCATTGAGATCTGATTGATGAGCCGTTAAGGTGCGGGAGAGTTGAAAAACAAATCCCGCCACCAGCACCGCCAGCATGCAGGCCACACCGAGTGCCGCAGGACGCAGACGCGAACGGCAGTAACGAAGAAAGATGGGATTTTTCCAAAGTTCCCAAAAACGGCATACAGGAGTCATGATCAATTCGATGGTGTGTGAGATGGTGGATTTTTTGCATCCATGCGTGATTGTTCAGCCACGCCGATGAGTAGTTCTTCATAGCTACTGCGCTTTTCCTCAAAGCTTCGCAAGCGCATGCCACGGCGGATGATTTCTTCTAACAAATTTGCTTGCGCCTCGTCATCGCCTAGGAAGTCGATGCTGATTTGCCCTTGATTTAAAGAGATGGAGGATATGCCCTGTGCCTCGCTCAGCCATGCGGGCACTTGCGGCAGCGGCTGCAGTGGTGTAATCGTGAGGCGACGAGAATCATCGCCCAATTGCCGCCGCACCTCATCGACTGTTCCTGAAGCCAGCAGGCGACCGCGACTCATTACGCAGATGGATGTACACATTTCCGCAAGTTCGGTTAGAATGTGCGAGCTGATAAAGATCGTGGAGCCCTCTGCGGCGATGGTGCGCAAAGTGAGTCGCAAATCCCGCCGTGCCAGCGGATCAAGGCCGCTCGCTGGCTCATCAAGGATCAGCACTTTCGGTCGGTGAAGCATGGTCTTCGCCAATACGAGTCGCTGGGTTTGCCCGCGCGAGAGCTTATGACACCAATGATTTTTATGATCTGTTAGAGCGACGATTTCTAAGCATTCATCGGCCCGTGCGGTACACTCACGGGCGTTACCAAGGCCATACGCTCGAGCGTAAAAACGCAGAAATTCGCCACATTTCAGATCGCGCGGCACCGGTGCAAGGTCAGGCATGTAACCAATCAGGCGACGGGCATTTTCCTTGTCCTCGAGCACATCGACGCCAGCCAATCGTACCTCGCCGTAGGTAGGACGCGCCAAGGAAGCAAGCACGCGAAAGGTGCTGGTTTTTCCCGCACCATTTGGTCCTACCAGTCCAAAAACTTCTCCCGCAGGAACTTGTAAGGAAAGGTCATGCACAGCGGTAAAATCGCCGTAGTCAACGCGTAGATCACGTACATCAATGGATGAATTCATAAGATTATTAAATGAAAAAGTTCTTACCAACTGTCGTCGTCTGGATGCCAATCGTTTGGCAGGGTAATACCCATGCGAGCGGCTTCTTGTTGCGATTTGGCAAGTTGCTCTTGGCGATACGCCTGATACGCAGCCCGCTGATCCTGACGCAATACCGACATCATCGCTTCATTACGCTCCATCCCCGATGGCAAATTTTGTGTCCCCTCCATCAAATCATCAAACTGCATCTGCGGCTCGTAATCGCTCGATGTTTGTGCCATGTAAAGAAACATCTGGTGGCGTTGCTTTTGATCAAGTTTCACGATGTCATCCACACGTTTCACGTAAAGATCGGCATCTTGTTGCACGCGTTGCGCTTTTTCATTGGTGCGTTCGATTTGATACGCCTTGAGATTTTCGCCCCGTAAAGCTCTCGACATAAAAGCATCGATTCCCGACTCATAACGCGATTCACGCTCGAGCTTCATGAAGTCGCGCATAGAACTACTATCACTTTCGATTAAAGCAGTCATCGCTTGCGCTTTTTCGAGTTCATTTGCTTCGATGTGTTCGATAAGTTCCTTTTGCTGTTTGGCATCGAGTCCATATTTGCGAGCGTATTCGCCGGCCAGACTTTCGCCACGACGACTTGCTTCGATGACACTCATCCGCTCGGTGAGTGGCGAAAGATCACGCATGAGTGGTTTAAAGGCATTAAAAATGTCATCAGGCGTAACGGGCAGACCCTCCTTCACGCGCATGGCGATACCACGCACACCATCGTGAGTGGTAGCACCGAATCGCTTACGCTTCGTGGTATCGGTAATGGCATTGAGTTCCCGCCGCACTTGCTTTAATTCGTGCTCCAGCTTGGCAACTTGCTCCTCGGGAGTGCCAGCGGCTGGCGCTAAAGTGCGCTGGATCAGAGTCGATGCTACGGCTCCGATGATGAGCCCCAAGGCCAGCGGCAGGATCGATTGAATCTTGTCTTTCATGTATGATGGCGATCATACACGAATCACCAACAAGGTGTGTGAAA
>CAMAYN010000053.1 GCA_945862285.1 Akkermansia muciniphila
GTTGATGGTGCCGTGGCCGCCGCCTTCCTCAGCGAGGTGAAAAAACTCCTAGAAAGCCCCGCGCTGATGCTCGTGTAATGGAGAAACCCAGTGGCATTGCCACTCGCATTCTCAGCGCAAACCCAAAACCCATGCGTATGAAATCTTTGTTACGTTCGCGACTTTTCGCCGTTAGTTCCATAACATGGGCGGTGATCATCACGCCATCACAAAACTGGGCGCAAGTTGATGCTCCACTCCAAGCACCTAAAAATGCCGCATTCGATCCATCGGATGTCTATTATCAAGGGTATCGCTACATGCTAGAAGCCGAAGCCTTGGCGCAAAAAGGCAAATTTGCTGATGCAACGGCGAAATACCGCACTGCTCAGACATTTTTTGATACTGTTGCCAAATTTCATCCTGAATGGAAACCAAACATGGTGGAATATCGGCTCAAACTCAATGCGCAGAACATCAAAGATCTCACCGCCAAAGCGGAAAATGAGCTAAAATTAAAAGAAATCGCCGCAGCGGAACTCGAAGGTGGGGCGATCCGCCCAGTAACACCCAACAACATTCCCAAGGCACCTGAAATCAACGTCAATCCACGCATTGCCGAACTTGAGCAAGAGATTCGCCGCTTACGAGCAGCCATTGCATCGCCCGCAAATCAAGTGAATAAAGATGCCGTGCGCGCAGCCGAAATGGAGAAACAGCGGAATGAAATGCAAGCGCGCCTGAATTCTGCCAATCAAGAAATGCAGAAACTGCGCCAACAACTGGCCGCATCGCCTTTACAGTCGGAATTAGATAAAATCAACGAACGCGCCCGATCCTTAGAAATGGAACGCGCCGCCATGCAGCAAGCATTGGCGAAAAGTAGTGAGCGACAGTTGAAATCAGATGCTACCATTCATTCCCTCAAAGCCGATCTGCAAGCAGCGAGTCAAGAAATCGCTGACCTACGCCATCACCTGAATCTTCAAAAGAATAAAAATAACGACGTCGTTCAAGGGCAACTCAAGCAAATGAAGCAGCTTGAAGAAGTTGTGAAACAAAAAGAACTGCAACTCACGGCGGCTACCAATCAAATTGCCTCCCTGCAACGCGAACTGCAACAAAGCAAGGATGCCTTTACCGAGTTACAGACCGAGCGGAATACTCTTTTGCGCGAGCGTGATGAATTAAAAGAACTCCTAAAAGTTTCAGAAGGCGACCGCATCGCCAAGCTCATTGAACAAAACATGGGACTCGCTCGTGAACTGCGAGAGGCGAAAGAACGCGTGGAATTGGCGAGTAAAAACAGCTTCCAGTCGAATGAGCAACTCGTCGAAGCACTACGCGACCTCTCGATTGCCAAGGCAAAAATTCGCGAATTTCAGACAGAAAAACGTCGCCAAGACGAGAATATCCGCCACCTAGAAATGCAATTGCAACAGGAGCGCAAACTGCTGACCGATGGGAAAAATACCGTAAATCAAGAAGAGGCAGATACCTTACGCGGCATTGTGGATCGACGCTCAAAACAACTGGAACGCACCAAACAAGCCATTCATTGGCTCATGGAAGCAGCGAAGGAAAAAGCACAAATCAGCGAATCTACCGAATACAAACAGGCTCTTGCTTTGCTAGATGGTGAAGAAATGAAATTAACCCCGGAAGAGGAAAAAGCTCTGGCATCGCGTCGCATCGATGGCGAAATCTTCTCGCCCTTCGCCGGATCCCGAGACAGCGTCAACAGCAACCTCAGCCAAATGAAGCAGAAGGTTGCCAGCTACAGCGACGTCGCGAAGCGCGCCTTTACCGAACAGCGTTACGGCACCTGCCGCGATGTATTTCAAATGATTCTCGACATGCATCCAGGGGAAATTCCCACGATGCGCCGGCTGGGCATGGTTCATTTACGCTTGGGCGAAATAGATGCCGCCACGAAAGTCCTACAAAGCGCAGTGGAAAATGACGAGTCGCAAGCACTTTCACACCGCTTCTACGCTCTGGCACTTTACAAGTCAGGGAAATACAACGAGGCCTTAGATGCGACCCAGCGCAGCATCGACATCGACCCGCAAGACAGCCAGAGTTACACAGTGCTTGGTAATATTCTTCTCGTCCGAGAAAAATACCTCGAAGCAGAAAATGCCTATCATCGCGCGATTTCCCTACTCCCACAAAATCACGAGGCTCTCCACAATCTCGCCGTGCTCTATCAGGCGACAAAACGGAAAAAAGATGCCATGGTTGCCTACCAAGAATCCCTGAAACAAGGTGGCATGACCGATCCCGCGTTAGAAGCAATCACGCCTTGACTTATAAAATGCTGTCGCGTAAATAAAAGGCCGTAGCATTTATCACGAATAACTGCTTCCCCCCTCACGTCTCACGTTCCAACGCCTTACCTTCCATGCTGGATATGAAAACTTTTCCCCGCTTTCTGATCGCAATGACATGCCTTAGCATGTTATCGCCCTATCATCTCGGAGCTGAAATTGTTCTCGATGTCGCCAAACTTGGCGAAAGCCTTGGCGGCTGGGACAGCAAGGGCGGAAAGGCCGCCGTCTATGAATTATCGGCCAGCGATTACCGCACCTATAAGCCAGAAACGACTCCATCTCCCGAAGGCGGTATTTTTATTTCCGTCCGCATCGACCACGTGCGCGGCTTATTTGCCAGCAATGACTTTGCCACCTTAGAGATGACATTTGGTGCCAACGGCGAACTTACCAGCACACAAAGCAGTATTGCCATCCAAGGTCGGAAAATTACCAGTGATGTCATCCGTAGTGGGGCAAACGTCGGCAAAGGCGAAGGTGCCGTCGGCGGTGCCGTGAAAATGGGCGGTGAACTCGTCGCAAGCCTAACGGAAAAGCTCTCCCGCGAGAATGTCGTCGAGGCGGGCAGGGTGACTTTTCCCGCCGTGGTCAGGCACAACTACAATCTGATTTTTCAAGCTGTCAGCCGTGTGGTAGCAGCACCCGTTCCGCTTTTGCCAGAAAAAACACCTGCAAAACCTGGCACGGGCTTGGAGATCAAAAAGTAACCAAGCGGCATATTTTCCCGTCACTTTTTCTGCATGCAGCGTTTCCCGCAATGCGGGCAGGTGGCGATTTTTGTTTTGTGCTGCTCTTGCCACACCGTCAGACATAAATCACAAATCCATCTCCGCCGTACGCCGCGCTTCTCCGCATTGTGGTGCGCAAAACGCGAGATCCATACAAACAATGTGACTAATACCAGCGTTGCAATGACCACAGCCCAGCATAATTCTGTCAGGGTAAGTTCGATCATGGCACTACATTTTTCCATTCCACCAAGCAGGTAAACCACCCGCGCGGTTGCTCTTTTCCTGGTGCATAGCGTAAAGAAAGGATCCAGTTTTCGATACCGGGAATTTTCTTGTTTTCATCGCGCTCTACCCATTGGCAAAGATCTACGAAGCCTTGCTCATTGACGTGAATCATGAGCGTTTGCTCTTCCAATCTCTCGGGAATCTGTGGGAAAATCGGCCAAGTCTCGGGATCGGGGCTGGCAACCTGTTTCATCAGCTTCACGCGGGGCTGCACCAGCGCCATCCGCGAGGCGGGCGGACTACCCTCAACCGCCACGGCCACTTGTGGCAAAAATGCCGCTTGCCGGAAGACTTTGTCAATCTTCTGTGGTGCGATTTCTTTGATGCTGCCAGCCACTACTGTAGTAGATCGTAATGCCTGCTCTAACAATGGCTCGGCAAATTTTTCTACTTCTGCCGCAGGTGCATTGACGGGAAATGGCGTTTTTTGAAAAATTTTCACCATCGTATCATGCGGCACAGAGGATTCTGGTAGCAACATCAGATCCGCACGCTGTTTTTTTTGCGGCATGGCCGACTGCATGCGAATCGTCACATTATGGTAGATCAGCACCGCTACGGACAGAATCACTACCGCGGCCAGAAATACATCCACCCGACGATGGAAAGCGCGCCGCCACGGGAAAATCAACGATGTGTGCGGCTCTTTTTTCATTCTTGAGGCGGTTCTGGTTTCTCCGCGCGATTCCCCTCCTGACTCGATCCGCCAAGCAACACGGTACGAAATCCCTTGCTGGCGCACAATTCTGCTACTTCACGCAGGGCGGCAGAGTCCACATGTCGATCAGCACGGATCACGATGGCTTGACTCGCTCCTTTTCCTGTCTGCTCCATTTTTTCTAACTGTTCTTTGAGTTGCAAAAAGCTGACCGCCATCTGATTAAAATACAACCGCGAGGCGCCTGCGGACGGCATAGTAATCACTGCGGCCTCGGGGATGGAGGCTAATTCAAATATCGAACTTGGTAGCTGCACGGATATACCTCGTTTGACTTCGAAGTAGGGCGATACGACATAGCATAACAACAGCAAGCCGACGAGATTCAGCAGGGGAATCGCATACAAAAATCCCGGCGGATGGGGTAATGACGAACGGAGTTTCATACAGATATGCCGTCGGCAGCATGGCCGCCTGCTTCCGCAATCTTGCGTGCATCCATGACCAGATTTACGGTTTCAATCCCGGTGCGCTCCAAGCGATGCATCAGACGTTGTGTCCGCCCCATGAAATAGAGATAAAAAATATACATCACGATGGCAATGATCATGCCCAGCGCCGTTGTCGCCAGCGCTTGGAACACACCCGAGGCAATTTCGGGCGTTGCTGTAGGACCGCCACGGCTATCGGAAATTTTTTGAAATACATCAACAATCCCCATCACCGTGCCCAGCATTCCCAATAATGGCGCAAGTAACGCGACGTTTAAAATCCCCCGCACATTTCGCTCAATCCGTGGTACCTCAAGCTGCCCAGCTTCTTCGGCAATGTTGCGCAAATCACTGCGCGGCAAGTCGCTGCGCAGTAACACCGCATACGCCACGCGCGCCACTGGGCCGGGTGCGCGCGAGGCTTCGTGTCTCGCCTCTGCAATCTGATTTTTCTTCAAATGATTTCCTAATCCCAGCAACAAGTCCGCCACGTTGAGGCGCGTTAAATGAAAAAAGATCAATCGCTCAAAAACGAAAATCGTGCCTACCACAGCCAATGCAATCTGTATCCAGACTACGATGCCTCCTTGTTCTACGATTCCCATCACGTCATTCATCGCAAAAATCATGGCTGATAATAGTACCGAACATGAACCTTCGTCAACGGGCGACATGGGTGAATTTTTTTACCTACCAAAAAAGGAACTTTGATCCAAGTTCGGATCAAGTTCCAGCGCGCCTTTGCGAATTTGGATGCGGCCCATTTCTTCGATTCCATTACGGATGTCCTCGGCAAACACATCCACCAATTGAATATGAGCACTTTTCGTCAGCAGCAAAAACCCTTGCGGAACGGTTAGCCTACCGAATCTCCCACCCTTTTTTATTTTGTGGAGAATCGGCATAGTCCCGCCGCTGAGGTCGAAGCTGGTAGCAACTTCGCCACTAGCGTTTTCTGTTTGCTCGATGGTTAACCACAGTGAGGTAGTAAAGGTCTTGCCAAAAACCTTGCGCACTGTGATGACTTCGGCACGTTCCTCTTCTAACCGAATGAGGATTTTTTCTAACGAAACAACGCCCGCTAAAGCACCGCCTTGTTTCATTGCCAATTTGCGCGCCACGTAAGCATTTAATTCTTCCTCACTAATCGTGATTTTATAGGCACCTTCCCGCGCGCGAACAAAAACATCATTCAAATCACGTTGCGTCGTTACGCTTGCAGCGGCGGTCTCGAGGGATTGCGTATTTTGCGCTTGCATCACGAGAAACATCGCCCATGCCAAGAGGGAGATCAAAAGCACAATGGCGCATACAACAAGACGATCGCGCCTGCGCAGGCGCTGTGAGGGCGGATGGTTTTCAGTCACAAGGTGGATAAAGTAGTTCAAATCGAGGACTACGGTCAAGCGTCGCCATTCTGGGATCTTTTAGCCGTCGTAGATTTCTGAGATCATTTCTTTACGGGCCAGAAATTTGACTTGGGGAGATCCTTGGGGCGACAAACCGCAATGCCAGAGTGGGTGGACTTTTCCTCAAGGTAATCACTGATGGGTTGATCAATGATACAACAACGCCCTTTACTACGTGTGGAGGTAGCGTGCATCAAGTGAGCGCGCCCTTTGATGCGAATGATCAAGCCGACGTGCGTGGTATATTGCGCTGCCGACGTGGTGGTGATCGCACAGATGTCTCCATCGGCGAGGTAGCGCTCGGAATTGAGGACTTTGCTTTTGGGGATTTGATAGACAGGAAGTTGAGAGACGTAGTTTTCGATTTTCCCCATCGGTTCGATGAGGGATTTGTTGTTTTTTAAATATCGATACGATTCCCACTGCACGGTCATTTCTTGAATATTGCGCTTCATGGTCTCGGCGCCAGGGATGCGTGGCGTGATGAGTTCCGCGAATTTTCGCTTATGGTTGTCGTAAAATACTTCTTCTAAATGGTGCATTCGGCTCAGATAACTGCCGTTGCATGTGCCGTTGCGGTAGCGTTCGATCTCGATCATGTGAAGGAGGTCTTCTGGCTTGTATGGCCCAGGTTTATAGGCGAGCAGGCGGGCGATTCCGAGACTGTTTTCGTAAAACGTCCAGCAGTCCATGGCGTTGAAATTGACAACGGGATTCTCGATTTTATCATCAACTTCGAGCGTGAAATTAACATACGGTGTCCCTACGAGGGAACGCGCGGCCAGCACAGTACGTTCGCCAATCGGACGGGTGCGCCAATTTTCTGCCTCGGCTTGCTTGATGATTTTTTGAAATTTTTCCTCTCCTTTAAACACGGTGGCAAGCGGTAAACGCAGAGGACTAGGCGCCGTTACGGTGTGTTGCGCCCGGACGGGAAAACAACCATACGCAGCGCATGCCATGAGGAACCGCAGCGAGAACATGATCCGCCATCGCGAGTAGGTGTGGTGCTGATTTTTCATCGTAGGGTTGATTTTTACAATGGTGAAAACGAGAGAATTTATTGAATCGATGATTGACATATGATACGCATTCGCTACGAATTTGCCAATGAAATTTTCCCTAGCAGGTTTGATAAAATTATCCGTGTTGCTTGCCATGGCGCCCTTGCACGCGGTGATCGTAGGCGGAACTTCCGGAACGGGAAATAATAATTCTGATGAGGCAGGGCTCAATGGATTCCTTGCCACTACTGTTTTCAGTCCATTTCCGTATTACACGAATCTCGTTCGTGTGGGCGATGCTTCGGGCGTTTACCTTGGCTGGAACTACGCAACGGATCGCGGTTGGGTGGTTAGTGCACAACACGTCGGAGCACCCGCCACCATTGGGGTTAGCGGGAATTCGTATGCCGTTGTCGCAGGCACAAATATCGCCGGTTCCGATATAAAATTATATGAGGTGTCCCGCGGGGCTAGTCCCATTCCGTCGATGCCGACCGTGACATTAGGCTCCTCAGAGGCCACACTTGGGGAAGTTGCGATCATGACGGGCAGGGGATATACCAACGATACGAGCGGGCCGTTTGATTGGGAGACTCCTGGCTTCAGCGATGCGGTAGCGCACCGTTGGGCAACGAACACGATTTCTGCAATCGGAACGATTAACTTAGGTTCGGAAGTAGTTCCTAACATTCATCAATATTTAGTCACAGACTTTGATGGCCCCAGCGGCCCTGGGGTTACGCCGTATGATGGACAGGCCGCAAGCGGCGACAGTGGAGGTGGCTTGTTTGTGTATCGTGGTGGAGAGTGGCAACTAGCAGGCATTGCACATTTTGTCGATGACGGTCCAACCTTTGGCGCGCCATTTGGACCAGTGAACCCCTCAGAATTTGGTGACTTCACGGCTTACACGGATGTATTTCAGCACCGATCCATCATCTCAGGGTTGACAGGCACTTTGATCCCCGAACCTACAACTACCTTGATGCTAGTAATGGCTGGCACTTTTGTTTTGCGGCGACGCGTTGCAAGGTAGGTTTGTGCATAAAAAGCTCTCCTAAGGTTTTCAACTTACTATTTCGGCTGCGAGGCGATTTCGTCCAAACACAAAAAATTTTCCGCTAAAACTCCGCCCAGACTTGCATCCATGAACAATATCGTTTGTGATCACCTCGTGCGCTATTCTGAACGATTACTCCAACGCATTCATTCCACAAACTCCCGCTTATGCGTGGGTCTTGACCCGCGTCCCGGCACGGCCACAGCCCCTGAAACAGAAGCATTTCTTAGACAAGTCGTTGAGGAAACATATCCGTTTGCCGCTGCATTTAAGCCAAATATGGCGTATTTTGAAGCGATGGGACTTGCCGGAATCGAAATTCTCGACCGCTTACTCACATGGATGCCCCGCGAGGTGCCGATCATTCTCGATGCCAAACGCAGTGACATTGGTGAAACTCAGAAATACTACGCACATAGTTATTTCCAACATTGGAACGTGGATGCCGTCACGCTCAATCCCTTCCTTGGTTACGATTCTATCGAGCCCTTTTTAACTTGGCCAGGAAAAGGGATTTATCTTCTCGCCGTCACTTCTAACGCCGGTTCTGCTGACTTCCAACGCCAACAACTCGCCGATGGTCGAGCCGTTTTCCAATTGGTCACCGCCCTCGGAGATCGTGCAAACGCAGCTGCATCCACAACGGATGTAGGATACGTCGTTGGCCTAACTAATGCGTCTGACGTTTTAGCAGAAATCCCCGATGCTCCACTACTCGTTCCTGGCCTAGGCGCTCAAGGTGGTGACCTCGCAGCCCTAGCTGCCGCTGGCAGAAAATCTCCCGATGTTATCAATGTTTCCCGTGGTATCTTATATGCCAGTGATGAACATACATTCGCCCAACGAGCCGCTCACTGGTCCACACAAATCCGCCACGCCTACCAAGCCTAACCATTCCTCCTCTCATCTAATCAACCACTACCTCAAACTATGAAAATCGCCGCTAGCATCCTTGCCTTATTCGTCGCCACCGCTTGTGCGGAGGAGAAAAAAAATGACCCCCCTCAAGTCCTCATGAAGACCAGCATGGGCGACGTCACCATCGAACTCAACGCCGCTAAAGCCCCCATCACAGTTGCCAACTTCCTCACCTACGTAAACAAGAAACATTACGACGGCACCTGCTTTCACCGCGTCATTTCTGACTTCATGATCCAAGGGGGCGGCTTCGAAGCGAAAGACGATGCCATCGTCCAAAAGCCCACGGGCGAAGGCATTTCCAACGAAGCAAAAAACGGCCTCAAAAATGACCTCGGCACCATTGCTATGGCACGCACGGGAAATCCCAATTCAGCGACCGCCCAATTCTTCATAAACGTCAAAGACAACGAAATGCTCAATGCCCCGAATCCCGATGGCCATGGCTATGCCGTCTTCGGCAAAGTGGTAAAAGGTATGGACGTCGTCGAAAAAATCAAAGCCGTCGAAACAACGCAAAAACCACTCACCATGCTTCATCCCATCAGTGGCGAAAAAATTACCCAACCCGCGCCTGACGTCCCTAAAGAACAAGTAAAAATCATCTCCATTGCCGAGATCAAGGAAACCAAGGAAAAATAATTCCCTCCGTGGCGGAAGTCTCTGGCCTCCCTGCCTTTCACGAATCGATTACAGAATTTACGGTGGAGCCAGTAAATGAAATGGCTCATGGGGAATATTTCTCAGCAACCAAAACGAAAACAAACCAAGAAAAAGTAACCAAATGCTCCAGTTTGGAAGCTCCACTCGCTTAGGTGTTTTCCGCCATTCATTACGAACGAGACAAATCGCCAATCCACATACCAAAGCACCCAAAAAATAGATCAATGCATTAGTGCGTAATGCAAGTAAAAGATCACCGCGGCTCAATGCCACAATACTCCGCCTTGCCCCACATCCGGGACACAGCCAACCCGTCAACGCACGAAACGTACACGCAGGCATCTGCTTCATCACATACATCCATTGGTTCCATCCTACCACCAAAAGCAACACAGACCCGGCTACGACCAAGCTCCACGGTTTGCGGATGCGTTGCTGCTTATGGCGCGGAAATAGCATGCTCAGGTTTGATTAGTTCCCCCACTCAGAACTGCCAACTTTCTGTTGTTTTAAAGGCTCTATGAAAAACAAAAAAGAACCCCAAAATCATAAACACCTGAAGAGTAATCGCGATATACCCCGTAATCAATCCCGCGATGCACATGCCCCTACCATCCAGCGGATACGGAGAACTCCGAATCGAATTCATACCCAGGTGCCCACAAATCACCGCCGCTAATCCACAAACGCCGGGAATGTAAACAAAACACGTTAACAACCCCAAAATCCCACAAACCATGCTCGCAATCGCCAGCCCAGATGTCGTAGTTGGCGCACCATAATACTGAATAGATCCAGAGCGCGAACCTAAATTCGGCGAAGCATACGGATTCCCGATCGGCGGCGGCATTGCAGGTCGCATAACCCGCAATTCGATCCAGTCAGGCATGCCTTCTCGCCACACCAATGTCGTCGGCTTGATGACTCCTGAAGCAATCAATGCCTCGAATCGACCCTCCTCCACCGGCCCATGCTGCGTATCGCCTATTCCGTAAAACCACTCACTCATAACTCATTCGTTATGCAGCAAACAATACGTGCCGTTCAGCTCACGACAAGCGAAATGACAAGGAGCCACAAGGAAATACACCTTTCCATAAAAAATTCTTCCACCTACCACCAATCCCTCCCTTTACATTTCCCCCATCCTGTGGCAATCCATCGGCACGATGTCAGAATTACCAAAAGCCTATGAGCCCAAGGATGTAGAAGCCCAGTGGTACGCCGCTTGGATCGAAAGAAAATGCTTCCAAGCCGATCCCTCATCCGCCAAACCTGCCTACTCGATCGTCATTCCGCCGCCAAACGTCACCGGCATCCTTCACCTCGGCCACGTTCTCAATAACGCCATCCAAGATATCCTCGCTCGCCGCGCCCGCCAAAAAGGCCACGAGGTCCTCTGGCTCCCCGGCACCGACCACGCCGGCATCGCCACTCAAACCAAAGTCGAGCAACTCATCCGCAAAGACGAAGGCAAATCCCGCCGCGACCTCGGACGCGAAGAATTTCTCAAACGCGTCTGGTCATGGAAAGACCAATACGGCGGCATCATCATCTCCCAACTCAAACGCCTCGGCTGCTCCTGCGATTGGTCTCGCGAACGCTTCACCATGGATGCCGACTACACCCGCGATGTCCAAGAAGTTTTCGTCAAACTCTTTGAAAAAGGCTTCATCTACCGCGGCCTACGCATGGTCAACTGGTGCCCCGTTTCCCTCACCGCCCTCAGCGATGAAGAAGTCATCCCCAAACAACAAAACGGCAAATTCTACACCATGCGCTACGAGGTCGTAGAAATCCCTGGCCGCTTTCTCGAAATCTCTACCACCCGCCCCGAGACTCTCATGGGCGATACCGCCGTCGCCGTCCATCCCGATGACCCACGCCATGCCGACCTTATCGGCAAACACGTTTACCGCCCCTTCCCTCGCGCCCCCATCCCCATCATCGCCGATGAAGCCGTCGATAAAGAATTCGGCACAGGTGCCCTCAAAGTCACGCCCGCTCACGACAAAATCGACTTCGATATCGGCCAACGCCACAACCTCCCCATCATCGACGTCCTCCACCCCGATGGCCGCATCAACTGTCCCGATTGCCCCGACCTCGACGGCATCGACCGCTTCAAAGCCCGCAAGCTCGCCGCCGCCAAGCTCGATGAACTCGGCCTCCTCATCAAAGCCGAAGACTACTCGAACAACGTCGGCTTCAGCGAACGCGCCGATGTCCCCATCGAGCCCCGCCTCTCCCTCCAATGGTTCCTCCGCTACCCCTCCGTAGAGCGCACCGCCGCCGCCGTCGCCAACGATGAAATCGCCTTCCGCCCAGATCGCTGGAAAAAAACCTTTGCCCACTGGATGGAAAATCTCCAAGACTGGTGCATCAGCCGCCAACTTTGGTGGGGCCACCGCATCCCCGTTTGGTACAAAAAAGACCAAGCCGATGCCCTCCAAAACGCCGAAACCCTCGATCTCACCCACCGCGCTAGCGGCCAAATCCACGTCGGCACCACCCCGCCCGCCGATCCACAAAACTGGATTCAAGACGAAGACAGCATGGACACCTGGTTCTCCTCATGGCTCTGGCCCTACGCCACCATGGACGAGGAAACACGGAAAAAATTCTACCCCACCACCGACCTCGTCACCGGTCCCGACATCATCTTCTTCTGGGTCGCCCGCATGATCATGGCCGGCTACGAATTCATGGACGAACTCCCCTTCAAAAACGTCTATTTCACCTCCATCATCCGCGACAACCTCGGGCGGAAAATGAGCAAACAACTCGGCAACTCCCCCGATCCCCTCGACCTCATGGACAAATACGGCGCGGATGGCCTCCGCTTCGGCCTCCTCCGCATCGCCCCCACCGGCAGTGACGTCCGCTTCGATGAATCCCAAGTTGAAGAAGGCCGCAACTTCGCCAACAAAATCTACAACGCCTGCCGTTTCCGCCAAATGTCCGGCCCCGCCGGCATCGTCCCACTCCCACCACTCGATTCACTCCGCCCCTACCACATCGACATCATCGCCAAGCTCGATGCCCTCGCCGCGCAGATCGAATCCTCCCTCGCCGACTACCGCTTCGGCGAAGCCGCGCAAAAAATGCACGAATTCCTCTGGAGCGAACTCTGCGACTGGTTCCTCGAAGCCGTAAAAGGCGACATGCGCGACTCCGCCGCACCCGCAGCCCGCACCGCCACCCTCGCCACCTTTGATGCCGTCATGAGTCGCTTCCTCCAGCTCCTCCACCCTTACATGCCCCACGTCACCGAGGAACTCAGCGCTCGCATGGGCTACATCGCTGCAGGAAATTTCCTCATGCAGCAGCCGCTACCCGCAGAACCTCTCCTTCATGGCTTCTCCCCCACCCTTGCCCAAACCAAAACTGCTGCTATCTACGAAGCCACAGGCCGCCTCCGCAACCTCAAGGCCGAGTACAACGTCGCCAGCCGCCGCGATGTCACCTTCATCGTAAAAAATGCCGCCCCATGGCTCGCCGCCGAGTCCGACGTGCTCGCCCAACTCAGCGGCGCCGCAGAAATCCGCATCGATGACAGCTACGAGGCCCCCAAAGGCACACCCGCCGCCGTCACCCCCATCGGTGAGTGCTACCTCCCTCTCGATGGCCTCATCGACATCGCCGCCGAGCGCATCCGCCTCACCCGCGAGATCGAAAAGATCGAAAAAGAAATCCTCAAATGCGAAGGGAAACTCGCCTCCCCGACCTTCGTCGACCGCGCCCCCGCCGAAGTCGTAGCCCAAGAAAAGCAACGCCTCGCCGACTGGAAGACCAAGCTCACCCAATTCCGCGAAATGCTCGATTCGCTCCAATAAAACCCCGTATCTACCACGCATCTAGTTTTGTAATCAGGGGACAGCGCTTCCAGCCTGTCTCGGCAAACGGGCGTAACCCTCCAACCCTCCGCTGCATAACAATTTAAGTTCGGCAAGAGCTAGCAATCGACACTTCGCCCCAAGCAACGAGCACTTCACTCCAAACAATGGGCACTTCACCCCAAACAATGGGCACTTCACTCCAAACAATGGGCACTTCACTCCAAACAATGGGCACTTCACTCCAAACAATGAGCACTTCACCCCAAACAATGAGCACTTCACTCCAAACAATGAGCACTTCACTCCAAACAACGAGCACTTCACTCCAAACAACGAGCACTTCACTCCAAACAACGAGCATTTCACCTCAAGCAACGAGTATTTCGACTCAAGCAATGGCTGGTTGCGTAAAAAGCCAAAAAGCCAAAAACCAAAAAGCCGAACAAGACGCATCATCCAACCACTAGGAGCCGCACTGTTTCCATGACTTTCCGTAATTACAACCTCATCCCCGTGATCCACGCCCGCCCCCGCTCCTAGTGGTGGATGTGCTCATCGTTAGTCGGGAGAAATACCGCGAACACCTCCTCTCCCTAGCTTGATCGCCGTGCCGTTATATGACAAAAAAAAAGTTTGAAATTGTTCTCAAAAAAGAATAGTGCATAGCTGGTAGTGCTTCTAGCGCATTACTCGCTGCCGCAGAAAAAACCTATAATCTGTAAAAATAGTAAACTCATCGATAAGCCGAACTTTATAAGGCGCATTGACAGATTTTCGTTTTCCACAGTGTAGGGGTTTGGACTCGCTTTAAAAAGCCCACCTGAATCGTACCAGAACCCACAATAATCCCAAATCATCGTTATCTCATGAAACCCAAGTCATACACTCGTCCCATTATTGTCCGCACCGCTCTTGTTGCGATCCTGACAACTCCTTTTTTGCATGCGGTCAGCAGCACATGGACTGGGGGAGGCGCAAGCGGTATCTGGGGTGGGGTAGGAAACTGGACGTCCAGTGTAGTTGCTACTGGTGCAAACGACACTGCCACCTTTGCGAATACCTACGGAACATACGCGAATCCATTTAATATCGTTGTGAACACCAACCGCACGATTGGTAACATCAACTTTACGGGGACATCAAACGATTTAACGATATCGCGGATTAACACCAACACCCTTACCCTTGATGTTACCACTGGTTCTCCTACCCTAACAGTAGCCAACGCCGCACGCACTCTTACGTTGACCACTCCCGTCGCTGGTAATGACGGCATGACTAAGGCGGGCTTGGGTACTCTCATTCTCAATCCCGTAGCGGCTAATACGTTTACTGGTGGCACGATCATCAACGCGGGTGTTTTGCAAATTGGCAGTACGAATGCGTTAAATAGCACCGCTGGTTCGCAAAATGCAGTCACCTTCGGTGCATCCAGTACTGGCACACTCCGATTGGCCGGTAACAGTATCACGATCGGGAATCTCGCGACAAATGCCACCCCCGGCACAACCTTTGTCGAAAACGCTAGCGGAACTAGCTCTACGCTGACAATCGGTAACGGTAGCAACGCCTCAGGCACCTACGCCGGCACGATCCAAAACGGTACGGGAACTGGCACGCTTGCTCTTAGGAAGGCAGGCACAGGCACGCTTACCCTCTCGGGCACCAATACTTATTCGGGCGGAACGACAATCGGTAACAACACAGCCAACGTCGGCATCGTCAACATTACCAATGGATCCGCCTTAGGCACAGGAGCTGTGTCGATCGTAAGTAATGCTGGCGGTAGTTTTTTCGCCGAGCTGACCCTCAACAGCACAACTGGCATCACCATCGCCAACAACTTCACCACAAGTGGAGAAGGCTCGTCAAGTAGCGGGATTATCCGCAACACTACGGGCAATAATCAGATAACTGGTAATATCACTCTTGGTTCTGGTGGAGGAAATACACGCATTCATTCGAACGGAGGATCACTCACCCTTTCGGGCGACCTTGCTCCTAACACAACATCTCGCGTACTTATTCTAGGCGGCACAGCGACCGGAACGGTTTCTGGCAACATCAACAATGGTGCAGGTGCTAATACTCTTTCTGGCGTGACCAAGGAAGGCGCTAGCACATGGACGTTGAGCGGATCTAACGGCTACACTGGCGCTACTTTGGTAAGCGGAGGCACCTTGGTTCTCAGCGGTTCAGGTGCATCAAATTCCAGTAGCGGAATCACGATCAATGGCAGCGATGCCAAGTTCCTTCATAATAGTAGTGCCGTAGTCACGCCGACCGTGACACTTACGCAGGGCACGCTAACGGGCAATGGCACGGTGAATACGGTAAACGTAGGCGCTGGCGGCATCATCTCGAACAACGATGGTGTCGCAGGAGCCTCGCTAACGATTGGCACGCTAACATTTAGTGGAGCAGCTACCGTGAACACGTTCGGTAACACCACAGCACCGATCGTAACGAGCAGTCTGATCACCAGTGGTGGAGCTGTGACGATTAATCCCACAGCAGAGAGTTGGGATATGGGGACCTATGATTTGATTAGCTACAACGGAACCTACGCGAGCGGGGGAGTTGGAGATTTCATACTTGGCACAGTCGCCAACTCCAGCCCGCGCCAGAGCAAGACACTCGGCAACTCAGGCACAGCGATCACATTGACATTTGGTGCCGATGATCAATTGGTCTGGTCTGGTGTCAACGGAGGAAATTGGACTACGACTCCTACGAACGATCCTGTAAACTCGCCGAACTGGGCTCTGACCACGGGGCAAACGAACGCCAACTTCTGGGCAGGCGATCGGGTTCGATTCAACGACACATACGACATTGGCGGTGGTTCCGTGGCAGTCGCCCAGACCGCCATTGACATTTCTGCGGCAAATGTGAGCCCAATATCGACTCTATTCAATAACTCTGAAGTCAATTATACCCTGAGCAGCACGGGAGGATTCGGTATCGCATCGGGAAGTTTGACCAAGAGCGGCAGTGGCAGATTAACGATCACCAATGCCAACACCTACACAGGAGCCACAAGCATCAACGGCGGCACTTTAACACTAGGGGATGGAGGTGCACTAAGTTCCAGCAGTGCCATCAGTGTGGGCTCGGGAGCGATTTTTGCAGTGAACCAATCCGACACCGTGACACAAGGTTCGGACTTCAGCAGCTTGGCGATCAGCGGAGCGGGCGGTTTCACGCAAGCAGGTAGTGGCACAACAATTTTCAACGTCGCAAACACCTACAATGGTATTACCGCCATCAACGGTGGAACGCTACAACTCAGCGGCACTGCCGGTGCGCTCACCGGCACCACGGGTATCACCTCCAGCGGCACGGCAACGTTCGCGCTTAACCGCAGCAATGCCTTCTCTCAAGTCACGGATCTGAATGGTCAGGCGATTGCGGGCACCGACTTGTCGCTACTCCACGGCGGTACAGGTACCACGACCCTCTCCCTAGCCAACTCCTATGGCGGACTGACGACCATCAATAGCGGTGTGATCCGCATTAGCGACGCGTTAGCATTAGGTGGCACGGCCAACGGCCTTGTGGTCAATGGAGACATGACTGGTGCGGCAACTAACGCGCGCCTAGAGCTATCCGGCGGCATCATTGTGAGTGGAGAATCAGCTACCATCAAAGGGAATGGTAACTTCCTTGGGGCATTGCAAGGCTTCAGCGGAGCCAACGAATGGGCGGGGAATGTCGTAATCGATGGAGACTTAACTCGCATCGGAGCGGCGAGCGGAGCGTCGTTGTTAGTATCGGGAGTCATCGACGATGGAGCGAATGACTATCGTATTTTGTATCGGATGAATGATGCGGCATCGAGTGTAACACTCACAGGAGCGAATACCTACACGGGCGGCACATCAGTGGTCGGCACCGGAGCCTTGATCGTTGGATCGCTTAATAGCGTAGTAGGAGGAACGGCCTCAAGCCACTTGGGAGCGCCTACGACAGAGGCAAATGGCAGAATCATATTAGGCACGGGAGACACGGTGGGGATCTTGCGCTACGCAGGCATTGGAGAAACCACGGATCGCACCATCCAAGTGGGCGACGGTAATGGCACAGGTGGAGGCACCATCGAAAGCAGTGGAGCCAGTGGAGCGCTGGTATTCAGTGCGGCAACTTTGAATGCAGCACACACAGGAACATCCACCCGCACGCTGACACTGGGAGGAACCAACGCGAATGCAAACACCGTTCAGGGCATCATTCAAAACAACAGTACTGGAGCGGTGAGTGTTGCCAAGACTGGTAGCGGATCATGGACATTGAGCGGAGCGAATACCTACACAGGCAGCACGATAGTGGATCAGGGAACGCTGACCTTTGCTACGAATGATCAAGTGTTTAGCGGAGGATTGATATTTGGCTTAGCGGCAGGATCTGTCAATACAGGGACACTCGATTTGACGGCAGTGAACGCCAGCTTCTCCAGCCTTACGGTTCGGACTAACACAGCGAGCACCAACAACATCACCGTCGGCGCAGGAAAAACCCTGACCATCAACGGGAATGTGACGGTCGGAGCGAATGTGGCTGATGCAGTTGCATCCCTGGCAGCCTCTGGTGGAGGTAACTTAGTAGTGGGTGCAGGTACCACCAACACATTCCAAATAGGTGGAGTTACTGGTTCGGTATTATCAGGGAGCACAGCAGTGGATCTCTCAGGATTAGCAACATTTACGGTCAATCAAGGATCTGGTGGCACTTTCCGCTTGGGCGACTCGACCACGGGATCGAACGCGCCCGCAGGCTCAACCTTGAAGCTCGCGTCAGCCAACACTATCGCCACCGGAAATTTCCGGATTGGTGACGGCAGCGGAGGCAACGCGACGCACGTCTTGACATTAGGCAATGGAGCGAACGTGATCAACGCGACAACCGTGAACATTGGCTCGGCAGGATCAGGCATACGTTCGAGCGGATCGATGGTCTTTGCCGATGCAGACACCACAGGCACCCTAACTTTGCGTGGATTCGATGGAGGCACGACCCGCACCACGTTGAACATGGTAAGCACCACGGGCAACACAGCGGTTGGAATGAATTCCACGGTGAACTTGTCCGGGCATACAGCAGATTTGCTGGTTGATACGTTGACGATGGCGCGACGCACCGCAAACGCAGGAGGTTCGAGTGCCACGCTAACATTCGATCAGGGCACGCTGGATGTGACGACATTAAACATGGCCAATCGCAGCAACGCAGTCGGCAACGTAACAGCCACAGTGAACTTGGGCGACAGCGTAGCCGCCGGAGTACCAACCGTAACGATAGGAAGCATCACCATGGCAGTGAGCTCAGGCAGTGGTGCCGGTGTATCCGCAGCAAACCTCAACATTAGCGGAGGGAATGTGGGAATCGGCACGGGAAGCGGCACGGCAATCAACATGGCGAATGCGGCAAGCGGAGTTGCGGCATCATCCACTCTAAACATCACAGGAGGAACAGTCACCCTGAGTGGAAACATCACTCGCACAGGTGGAGCGGGCACAGAGACAGCAACGTTAGCCCTCAATGGAGCCAGCTCCGTACTCGATATGGCTGGCTATGGAATCGGTGCAAGTGGTGCTGCCATTACCCTCAACGCAGAATCTGGAATACTGAAAAACGTAGCCTCCATTAATGGCATTGGCGGTTTGACGAAGGCTTCAGCCGGCACTCTTACACTCGATGGCGTAAATGGGTACGTCGGTGACACCGTCGTATCGGACGGTTCGTTTGTGTTGGCTGATAATGCTAGTATGAAGTTCGTTCTCGGTGCAATTTCTGGCGATAGTAACGACCTCTCTGGTGGAGGCACCGTCAGCTTGAATGGAGACTTTGTGATCGATACCACAGCGGCGAACAGCTTATCAACTGGTACGTGGCTATTAGAAAATGTTACCAGCCTTACTAGTGCCTACGGCTCCACTTTTACTGTTGTTGGTTTCACTGACATCGGAAATGACAAGTGGGAGAAAGACATTGGCGGTGGGAAAAAATACACCTTCGATGAAAGCACCGGGTCGCTTACACTTTCCACTACTGGCACGCCTTACACAGCTTGGGCGGCTGCGAAGGGACTCGACGGCACTCCTGGTAAAGAAAATGGCACAGCCGATGATCCAGATAAGGACGGGCGTAATAACCTAGCTGAGTTTGCCTTTGACGGAAATCCGCTGAGCGTAGCTGATAACGGCAAGGTTTACGGATTGAACGAAGACAGCGATGCTGATGCAAATACGGATAAAGAGATGATCCTTACAGTGGCGGTGCGCAACGGCACACCGGCTTTCTCGGGTTCGCCTTCCGCTCTAGCGGTTCATCCTACTGATGGTATCTCCTACACCATACAAGGAAGTCTCAATCTCATTGATTTCACCACTGCCATCGTTAATGTCGTGCCTACTCCAGTCATAACTGGCCTGCCTCCAGCAAGTGCTGGTTATGAATACAGGAGCTTCAGTCTCGATGGCTCCAACGGTTTGACACAAAAAGGATTCCTACGTGCGAAAGTTAGCGAATAACGAATCGCCGCACCTGCAAATATGTCACGGCCGAGGATGGAAATGAATAAACTTTATTGGTTTTCACGGCTTCACAAAAATGGGTAATGGTATATTTACCATGGTATTGTATTTCACAAGCTCGGGTTGGATCTCGAGCTTGCTTTTTATCGTCCTACGGAGACGGCCATCGATTTGCGGCGGGTGATTAATCTTATAGCAAACGAGTGGAGTGCTTTTTGCGCGTCCGGGGTGGTAGAAATTTGTGCAATGACAAAAAAAAAGATTGAAACTTTTTCCATATCGAATATCTGGTCGCTGACGCTCATTGTTACCACAGTGTTGCGCATCAGAAGAAAACCCGTAATCTGTATAGAATTGTAAGCCCATCCACAGGATTAGCTCTTTGTGGGCAATGTGGCTGTTTTAGTTCTCAATGGTATTTCGGATGGAATTCTGCTCTTAAATCCAGCTTTTTACGCATAAAAACCCATTACAACTAAAAAACCTATGAAACCACGCAAAAAATCCTTATTCCACCAATCCTACCCGCTTATTACTGGGCTCACTACTCTGATGTCTCTCACTTCAATACACGCGCAAAACTTGTATTGGGATCAGAATGGCACGACATCAGGATTTGGCACCGCGAGCACGGCAAATGCTTGGGATTCTCCAACACTGAGCCGCTGGAACACGAGCGGAGCTGGCACAGGTACCCCTGGAGCAAGCGTCACCACTAGCACGAGTAACACGCTCCATTTCGGTGCTGATGGTACTGGTACGGGTCTCGGTGCCGGCACAATCTCGGTCGTTGGAACGGTAGACGCTGGAGCTCTGCGATTCGGTAGCCAGACTACAGGTAATATTATTCTGACGGGCGGCACCATTAATCTTGCTGCTGCGGCAACAATCCATGTAGGAGCAGGTGGCACGACAATTCATACCATTGCCTCCACGATAACGGGAGCGGGCACGAGCCTCACGAAAACAGGAAACTCGCTGCAACTCTCTGCCAATAATTC
>CAMAYN010000054.1 GCA_945862285.1 Akkermansia muciniphila
CAGCGACCAAGCCCTCCTCTCCAAAAAACTCGCCACCATCATCATAGATGCCCCACTTTCCGTCGCATGGGATGACCTCGCCCTCACCCCCCACGACGAATCCGCCGCCCTCGCCCTCTTCCAAGAATTCGAATTCCGCACCCTCGCCAAGCGCATCTCTTCCCACCCCGCCGCTCCCCCAGTCGCCGAGGAAATACCACCCACCCTCACCGCTAAGCGCACTATCCGCGATGTCGCCCATCATTACGAAATCATCGAAAACCACGCCGACGCCACCCGCCTCTTCACCACCCTAAAATCCCTTCCCGCCTTCTGTTTCGATACCGAGACCACCTCCCTCGACGTCGCCACCGCCCGACTCCTCGGCATCGCCTTTTCCTGGCAAGCTCACCATGCCGCCTATCTCGCCATTCCCCGCGACGGCATCCCCAGCGCATGGAAAAATTCCCTCCAAGATATCTTCCGCAGCAACGCCAAAAAAATCGGCCACAACCTCAAATACGACATCGCCATCCTCCTCCATCAAGACATCCCCTGCAACGGCCCCTTCTTCGATACCATGCTCGCTCACTCGCTTCTCCACCCCGACCAGCGCCACGGCATGGATCGCCTCGCCGAAAGCCACCTCCAGTACACGCCCATCAAATTCTCCGACATTGCCGCTCCCGATACCGCAGCCCCACCACCGCCCGACGACCTCTTCGCCTTCGCCGAGACCGCTTCCACCAAAAAAAACACCGTCCTCACCGTAGAAAACATCCCCCTCCCCATCCTCGCCGAATACGCCGCCGAAGACGCCGATGTCACATGGCAACTCGCCACCATCATCGAGAAAGAAATCATCGACTCCCAACAAGAAAACATCCTCACCCAAATCGAATCCCCCCTCATCCCCGTCCTCGTCCGCATGGAAAAACAAGGCATCGCCTTCGATGAAAATGCCCTAACTGAAATCGGCAACCACCTCCAAACCCGCATCGATGCCATGGCCCACAGCATCCGCGAGCATGCTGGCACCTCCTTCAACCTCAACTCCCCCAAGCAACTCGGCGAAATCCTCTTCCAAAAACTCCAACTCGCCGCCAAAGCCAAAAAAACCACCACTGGCCAATACAAAACCGACGAAGCCACCCTCACCGCCCTCCAAGGCACCCACCCCATCATCGACGACATCCTCACCTACCGCGAGGCCACTAAGCTCAAATCCACCTACGTCGATGCCCTCCCCTCCCACATTCGCCCCAGCACCGGCCGCATCCACACCACCTTTCACCAACTCGTCGCCGCCACCGGCCGCCTCGCCTCCACCGACCCCAACATCCAAAACATCCCCATCCGCACCGATGATGGCCGCCGCGTCCGCAAAGCCTTCATCCCCGCGCCCGGCTGCACCCTCCTCAGTTGCGACTACTCGCAAATCGAACTCCGCGTCATGGCCGCCCTCTCCGGCGACCCCAGCATGATCGATGCCTTCCGCCGCAACATCGACATCCACACCGCCACCGCCGCCAAAGTCTATCAAATCCCCGAATCCGAAGTCACCCGCGACATGCGCTCCAACGCCAAAATGGTCAACTTCGGCATCATTTACGGCATCTCCGCCTTCGGCCTATCCCAACGACTCAGCATCCCCCGCACCGATGCCGCCAAACTCATCGAAAACTACTTCCTCCAATACCCAGGCGTAAAAAAATTCATGGACGACACCATCGCCCTCACCCGCCAGCAAGGCTACATCGCAACCCTCAGCGGCCGCCGCCGCCACCTCCCCGACATCCACAGCTCCAATCAAAACATCCGCGGCAACGCCGAACGCGCCGCCATCAACACCCCCATCCAAGGCACCGCCGCCGACATGATCAAACTCGCCATGATCAAAATCGACGCACTCCTCACCCCCTACCACACCCGCATGCTCCTCCAAGTCCACGACGAACTCATCTTCGACCTCCACCCCGCCGAGCAAGAAGAACTCGTCCCAAAAATCCTCCACGCCATGCAAACCGCCCTCCCCCTCCCGCACTACGTCCCCATCCTCGTCGAATTCGGCACCGGAGAAAATTGGCTCGCCGCCCACTAACCACTTCATTCCCAGCAGAAAAAAATCGTGCCCACACTGCTCCGCATCCCCGAAGTCTTCACCGACATCCACCCCCAAATCCTCGAAAAAATCGGCGCGCAAAACCCCAAACCCCTAGGAAAAGACTTCTACCTCACCCAAAATCCCATCACCATCGACCGCGCCACCCACCCCGCCGCCCCCTTCCTCAGTTGGCACATGCCCGTCCAACACGCCTGGCCCTGCCACCCGCCCGACATCGCCGACTTCCCCGAAAAAGCCGTTCAAGCCCTCGCAAAAAAATTTGCCCACCACCACCCCCAAAGCGTCTTATTTTCGTCCCTCACCGCAGGGGCTGCGCAAAACCGATTTCGCGCCATCGCCAAACAAATGCGCGCCCGTGCCATCCAACTCTTCGCTCCCCACGGAGCCTTACCCGCCGATGAACAATCCCCCACCCAGCCCACCGTCTTCGCCCTCATCGGCAAACAAGGACTCTACGCCGGCCACTGCACCCCCGCCCAAGCCAACGGCTTCCACCCCGGCGGACGCGTCTTCCTCAACCAATCCCAAGTCATCAGCCGCGCCGGCTGCAAAGTCGTCGAAGCCCTCCTCCGCCTCCCCCTCCACAACATCACCCTACCAAAAAACGCTCATTGGCTCGAACTCGGCGCCAGCCCCGGTGGCATGACCGCAGAATTATTAGAACGCAACTTCCGGGTCACCGCCATTGATCGCGCCGTCCTCGATCCCCGCATTGCCAACCACCCCCAGCTCCACTTCCACCTCGCCGATGCCGCCACCTTCCCCGTTGCCACCTCGCCACAATACGATGCCCTCCTCTGCGACATGAACGGCAGCAGCACAGAAGCCTTAGACGCCATCGCCCGACAAGTCCCCGCCCTGCAAAAAAACGGCATCATCATCTTCACCCTAAAAGGCCACAGCCTCACCACCCTCGACGACTGGCTCACCCAAGAAGCAAAACTCCAAAAACAAAGTAAAAGCCTTGGTCTCACCATCATCGACCGCGTCCACCTCACCCACAACCGCCACGAACTCACCCTCATCTGGCAAAAATAAAGTGGCGCAGGCGTCATCCCCTCCCATCCAGTCCCCCCAGCCCATTCACAGCGCAAAAATTCCCATTGCAGGTCAATTCCAACCCATTGTAAGTGCATTCCCGCTCATTGTACGAGTATTCCCGTTCATTGCACGGCCAAAAAATTTGATCGCAGGTCAATTTCGATTCATTGCCAGAGCGATATTTTGCATTGGTGAAACCACGATATTCATTGTATCGCACATCTTTTCATTGCACACATCTTACCAGTCATTGTTTTTTCATCCACTTTCATTGACTACACTGGCACTTTCATTGATTTTTTGTAATCTTTCATTGTCGGAACGATCACATTCATTGCAATTGCCAAAAAATTCATTGTTTTCGACTTAATTTTCATTGCCGAACCCTTAACTTTCATTGTTTTTCTCAATTTTCCCAAAAAATGCCATCGAGCGCTAAAGATTGCATCCGCCAAGCCGCCTGAAATATCATAAAATGGCATGGCACAGGCAAAGCGCCGCCCAATCCACCCGTGGCGGAGGACTCCGGCCTCCCTGCCAAAAAATTCCTATGCTCGCTTAGTTCGATGCATGAAAAGGTAATTTTTCCGCCCTATGAAGCACAGCAATGATGAGAGGTCGGATTAAGTCGTTATTCTTCAAGGCATGTTACTTTAGTCCTTACGTGCGTGTGAGAACTTGCGGACTCAATTCTGCGCTCCGTTTGCCCACCAGTTTCAATTGCACCCGGCGGAGTTCCAACACATGCTCTGCGAGCGCGGGATTACCCAACCTTTGGATGAAGCCGACTATGAGCAGGAACTGAGCAATCTCGCCGCATGGATGGAGCAATGATTATCTCGATCACCACGCCACTGATCAACTTTGCCGAAATCGGGAAGATGGAGGTGTTGGAATCCTTGTTTGGAACCCTCTACATTCCGCCCGCAGTGACGAATGAACTGGCCGCAAAGTCCGTGCATTTCCCGCTCGTTGCTCAAGTTAAGGCATCCTGACTTAGACAGAATTGTAATAATATAAATAAATTTAGTTGTTATGTGCCAAATATGACGAGTGATACGAAAAAAAAACATACTTGCACGAATACAGTTTCATTTTTTGCCTCAGCAATTAAGATACTCTCCGTGAGTCGCTTAAAAAAAATTCATATTCGAAACTTTAAGAGCTATGCTGCGGCTACTCTTCCCTTGGCACCCCTTACGCTACTCGTTGGGGCAAATGCATCAGGCAAAAGCAATGCGCTAGAAGCTCTGCAAATGCTCTCGTGGCTCGCTAAGGGACGCCGCTTAGATGATGTCTTCCGCGCCGTGCAGGAGTCCGAAGTGATTCTGCGTGGTCGTGTCAATGATCTCACCAAAAATGACGAAGAATACTTTCATTTGGGCTGCATCATCAGTGCAATCGAATGGAAGTATCTCGGAATCGGTATTGAGGTTGCCTCTGATGCACTGAAAATGCGCCACGAAAGAATAAGCACAGGTTTTTATCATGATACAGAACTCTACGATGTAAAAAACCCAAAAGACAATCACTCAGGTAGCATCAAGGTTACCTACAACAATTTTAAACCCGGCGGCAATAAGCCAACGATCACATGCACCGATCAACAAGCCGTATTTAGTCAATTGATCAGCCCCGCCCGATTTGGTGCGAATCACGCTAGAAGCCAGAAAGAAATTCCTGCCGCCTGTAATGCTTTCATCAAAGCTCTAGACAGCATTATCTTCCTCGATCCCCAGCCACAACGCATGCGCGAACCGAGTTTTCCCCAAGACAAAGTTTTTCGTGGTGATGGCTCTAATCTGTCCAGTGTATTGCACCGCATTTGTGCCAGCAAGACAGGTAAAGAAGCGGTGCTGCATTTCATCAGAGACTTGCCCGAACAAAACATCAGCGATATTGACTTCCTGAATTACCCGCGAGGCGAGGTTTTAGTCAGGCTTGAGGAAAATTTTGGCAATGTAAAAAACTGGCGTGATGCAGGTGTGTTATCGGACGGTACGCTACGTGTCCTTTCTGTAGCGGCAGCGCTTCTCTCCGCTCCCGAAGGCTCTACTGTTGTCATTGAAGAAATCGACAATGGCGTCCATCCCAGCAGAGCAGGCACTCTGCTCTCAGCCATCGATAAGATTGCCCGAGAAAGAAAGCTTTCGATCCTGATTACCAGCCACAACCCCGCGCTGCTCGATGCAATTCCCAAACGAGCATTGCCAGATGTCGTATTCTGCTACCGTGACCCCGACGAAGGAGATAGTCGTCTCGTGCGCCTTGCCGATTTGCCAAACTATCCAGAGCTCGTGTCGCGCGGGCCATTAGGTCGATTGGTCACTCAAGGAATCCTAGACAGAATGGCAAAACATCCTGTCTCTGAAGAAGACAAAGTCGCGGCAGGACTGAGCTACATGGAAAAACTTAAAAATTCGTAGTCATGAGCATCGTGCTGATCGACACTTCGGTATTCCTCAATATTCTTGATATCCCGCAACACAATCAAAACAGGGATATGGTATTTGCAGACATGGAAGCATCCATTCGAAATGGTGATACACTCCTACTTCCCATGGCCTCAATCATCGAGACAGGAAATCACATTTCACAGGTGAGCGATGGCCGCCAGCGACGACAGGCTGCTAAACGATTTTGCCAAAGAGTCATTGATGCCATAGACGGCAATGCGCCATGGAGCGCCATGCGTTTCTGGGATTCGGAACAACTGAAAACTTGGCTGGCAGAGTTTCCCGACTACGCCATGCGCGAACTAGGAATCGCCGATCTATCCATCATCAAAGACTGGGAAAGTGTCTGTGAAGACCTGCCGAACCGCCGCGTGCGTATCTGGAGTCTCGATGATGATCTCAGTTCCTATGATCGAAACCCATCTTCTAAGCTGAAAATCAAAAAGTAATTTCTAACCCATGAACGAATTCGATAACCTAACCAAAAAAATGAATGCTCTAGCCAACGATATGACCGCAGCTAGCAAAGCGAAAACTTTTTTAGAGCAAGCAGTGGAGTTGCAAAAAGTACTGAAAACAGCCAGAGAGATTAACTGGGAAAATCTCATGCATCTTCTTGAGGAAACACACAAAACAGCGAAAGCAAACATTGATCAGCAATTACAAGATAGAAGGAGAAAATTACTCGAATCTCTTAAATCGAAAGGTATCTACTACCGAATGGATGGTGATGCAGACGTGGTTGACGTCTTTAAGGTCCGATACAAAGGAGCGACTACAATCATCGAATTCGCTGGAGTCGAAGTTGAATCCTTTGACGAGCTTGACGGAGAAAAGTTAGCTAATGAAATAATGGCTACAAGAAATCGATTAGAGAAATCTGGATTAGATCGCACTACTTTTTTCAAATTGATCAAGAATGCGATCCAAAATGCTAATGCCAAAAAACTGTCGAATGACGGCTATATGGAACTTGATCCCATTTATCGCGAATTCTTATTTGAACAAGCGTGGGCTAAACCTTCATTTGCAAAGAGCGGTTCTTCAAAATATTTCCCTGATTATTCATTTTATCAATTCTTATGGGATTTGACAGTGTTTTTTAATGGGGGACCCTCCGAAGGGGAATTCAGACTGAGCGGCAGACCCCCAAGCATGTCGGAAAGAACTAAAGCATACAAGCTCCCGAATCTAAAAAATCTGCAAGCTCCTGGTGAAGTCATGCACAAGCTTAGAATTCAGAAGAGATCTTAACCAAAATTCAACTTTGCAACTATGAGTTCACAGAAACGAGATGCTTTGAGGCAATTAGCAGCTAACGGCACTATTGCGGACTCTGAGATTGCTGAGCAAATCAGCGTGGGCTTGGAGGGGTTTACGAAAAGATGGGAGGGAGAAATATTGCCTTTCATAGCCGCAGGCGGGAGTGACCTGCGATTTGTGGTAGGTTCGTACGGACGTGGCAAAACTCACTTGTTGCGCGTTCTGTCTAAACTGGCTAATGAAAAAGGCTTTCTCACTTGTTACACCAGTTGCGGCACGGATGCAGAGCCATTTGAATCCTTGGAAATGACTTACCAAGCCATTGCGCGCAATATCTGCCTTCGGAAAGACGGTGAGACCTATCTTGGAATTCATCGGGTTCTGGAGAGTCTCGATAATGATCAAATCATGTCACTACGCAACTCGCATTATGTTCCAGCACCGCTAAGAAATTTATGCCGCGCATATAGAACTTTCCTGCACGATAAGACTATCGCCAGAGAGACGAAAGCCGACCTGTGCGAACTACTTCTGGCAAATAAAGCGCACCGAGTATTATTTCGTGAGCTATTTCGACGTACACCGAGCCTACCGCGCCCTATTACTAGAATTGGCAAACGCAATGCTGGACAATGGTTGAGAGGCGTCTTGTCACTTCCTAAGCAACTTGGCTTTAATGGCTTAGTTGTATTTTTTGACGAAACGGGAGCGGATCTTCATATTCGTGGTTCGTCGCGCAGGAAGCGGCAAGAACACATGGCAAATTTGAGAAATTTGATAGATCACATGGCTGTGGGCGACTTGCCGGGCTGTTCCATCATTTACGGAGTGACTCATGATCTTCTGGAAATGGCAGCGGAAGATTATCCTGCGCTTGCGCAAAGAATTGAAAGAACAGACATCCCGCAAATGTGGGAAGAAAGGCAACCAAATCCGCGTGCGATATGGACACCACTTGATGAACTAACATCACCAACACCATCATCTCGAAATTTTTACGAATCACTCGGTGAGCGTTTGACGACCTTAGCAAAAGAATCAGAGATGCTAGCGAAAAATCAGCTTGAAGTTGATCAAATCATCGCGGAAGCCGCAGAGATGGCAGAAAACTCTGCACAGGGCGACACAATTCGCACCTTTGTTAAACGAGTAACGAGTCAAATCATTTGTTAATATTGATATATGCCAACACACAATGAAATCATGACAACATGGCGTTCCTTATGCTCTAACGGAACGCCTCCATCTCCAGAAATTTCTGCAAAAGTAATGCCAGAATGGTCATGCGGCATCGACACCTGGTTAGATCGATTGGTCAATACATACCTCCGCGATTACTGTATGGCAGACAAAGATGGCACGGGCGGAAATTCTCACTTCAAACTTCTGCTAGCGGAATATGGAGGAGGTAAAACTCACTTCCTTCATGCATTTCGTGGCAGATCCTTGGCTGAAGGGTATGCAGTTTGCTACTTACAGTGCAAAGGCAATGAAGTGTCTTTTGATGACTGGATGAGTTTGTATTCCATGATTGCACGCTCAATCCGGCTACCCGGCAGTGACAGTCAGGGAATTAGGAAAATAGTTGAGTCTTCAAAAAACTTACTTGAGTCCATGTCCCAGAAGGCACCCAATCCTGATGCTGCATTTGAAGCATTACTTGATGATTTAGCATTCAGGGAATATCCCAACTCGGTCTTTCTGGAAATTATTAGCAAGTCAATTCGGCTGCTTCGTGAACGCCAAGACCCAACCCTGTTCAATGCAGCACTAAACTTTCTGCAAGATGGTCAACAAACTGCTACTGCGGATGATTTACAAAGGTTGAATATTTCAAAATTGCCTGCCAGTCAGCTATCTCGGTTTGGTAGAGAAATGTTTTACTCATTGGTCAAATTCGTTACTGAATTCTGTGGCTGTAAGGGTCTTGTTCTTTTAATGGATGAAATGGACATGATGTTCACTGCTAGAGGCAGGGCTTTGGAAAGACTACTAGCTGCCCTAAGAACCATTATTGATCAAAGTGACGATCGCATAGACAGTATCCCATTATTTGGAGTGCTCGCAATAGTTCCATCTATCAATGAGCAAATTCAGACGCATTATTCAGCACTATACCAACGATTTAGCGTGTCAGTCCCGTTTCATGCAGGTAACGACAACGCCGCACAAATTGATTTACAATATGTTGCCGATTCAAAAAAATTACTCAGTGCAATAGGAGAAAAACTCGTACACTTAGCAAATTTAGCTTTAGGCATGAATTATAATACTGACTTGCAAAGAAAAAATATCGCAACCTTTGTAGCAGTTATAGAAGAACGTGTGTTCACCAGTGTCGACTCTCGCAGATTGTTCGTTAAGTCATGGTGCCAACTGCTAGATGAACAACATCGGGTGGGTGAACGGGATTACGATTACTATACAATCAATCAACTGATTCAAGGAACGTATCAAGGAATTACTGCACAGGAGGTCTCAACTGAGGAGGAGGATGGATGATTGGCAAGGCTCTTTTACACTCTGATCTGGGTCACTGCGTTGTAACGAAGGTTTGCAACAGCAGTGAGGTCGAAGTTTCGTTTCCTGCACTTGGATTGAAAGGCAAGAGATACAGTATTTCCTCACTTACTGATCCTGATACTGGCCAAGAAGCACTACTCACGCTTGTCTCCGAACAAAAATTAACGAAAAGTGATCAAGCCAGTGATCGAGCCAAGTTAGGCACCTTAAGTGAAAAGGCTTTGGATGCTCGGCTAGCGATACTTGCATTGCGGCTTGGGCAATGTCCTGAGTATTACATCGATGAAATGTCAGTGGGCAATGAAGACGTGAAGTCCGCATGCCAGTGGGCTCTCGAAAGGTCCCATGAAGGTAAACCGGCAGTGGTCGTTTTTGAGAGCCCCTTCGGCAAAGGTAAAACTCACGCGCTCAATACATTTTCTTCAATGGCTCGTAAACAATTTCGTGCCGTTGGCTCGGTTGTTCTTGATGGCGTGGGGATTTCGCTCAGTGACCCGATGTCGCTTCTCTCTAATCTTGCTCAATCCATTCATTTTCCGAACGAAAAAGCCGGGCAGACCCTGCCTGAACGCCTGTGTGACCTCGTCCGGAATCGCCGAGTAGAAGCATTGATTGAGCGTGATGCTCATTTCCTTGCGGATTGCCTTCAACGTGTGCCATGCGATATAGCCGACCAACCTGATGCTTGGGAGATCGTGGTAGATTATCTTTCCTGTATGTTGGCTGCGTCGCAGGCGTCCACGCTCCTAGCGACTTACCGCGAGCATGGGAGACGTTTCACCTTGCCAGCAATTGTCACAAGGAAGGTCGAAGAAAGGGCTGCGCGCTGCGTTACGATGCTCAGGGAATGGGCGCAGGCGTGCATGGCGATGGGAGCTCATCGTGGACTGTTGGTGTTATTTGACGAGGCTGATGTTGACTATGGGAATACAGGTTTTACTGCCAAGGTAGTCGAACGCCGCGAATTGCTTTACAAATCGATCAGTGAATTAGCTATAAGCCCGCAAAAATCATATCTGTCGATGGGCATCGCTGTGACCCCTGGACAGCACAACCATTGGGGGCTCGAGGCCGTTGATGAAATCCTCACAAACTTTGATCCTCAGTGCACTAGGCATGTTCAATTGCGCGATTTAACCGCGCAAGACTTTATCGAGCTTGGCAACCGAGTAGCATCACTCTACGCCGTCGCCTACGGTAGTCAGATAATGTCGCAATCAGAAGCTGAAATTTATGGCGAACAATTGCGCGACCAGATGTCATACCGCGTCAACGATGCCTGTTCGCCTCGACGATTCATTCGTGAGTTTATTGAACACTTGGATCTGCTATCTACCAAATGAAATCTCAAGGTCATAGTCATGCTCCCACAGAAAAGCAAATTCGGTCCACACTAGGTAGTGTTGGGCAAGCATTTTTTGGCAGTTTTCCAAACTTGCGCGAGGTTCAGTTGAAATCAATTCCACCCATTGCAGAGGGACGAAACACTCTTGTCTGTTCTGCTACTGCTTCTGGCAAAACTGAGGCGGTCATCGCGCCACTCATTTGGAGGGTAAGAAAAAACAATCCCCCAAAAAAGAAATCCATTAAGTTTCTCGCGATTGCTCCCACAAGGGCCTTGGTGAGCGACCTTCTAAAACGTCTAGAAACGAAATTACCACAATTCGATTGGAGTGTAGGAGCTCAAACAAGTGATCATCAGGATTCCTGTAAAAGACCAGACGCTCTCATTACTACTCCAGAATCTCTCGATGCCATGCTGGTAAATGGCTTTACAAGAGATAATGGCACCGCGGTCGATCATCTTCTGGCGTCTGTGGAAGCTATATTTGTTGATGAAGCACATTTGTTCGATTGTTCCGCCAGAGGCGATCAAGTTCTATTTCTCATAGAGCGCTTGCGCCAATTGAAAATTACTGCTGTTAAGAGAAGTTGGACAACAAGAACTGAGATTCAAATCTGTGGCGCAAGTGCTACTGTCTCGGTTGCTCATGAGTTAGCAGAAAGAATTTTAGGGCGCGGTTCACTGGTGTTACAAATATCGGGAGCGCGTAAGTTATCAATTTTGAGTCACATGGACGAATGGTTGACGGTAGATGCTTCCACTAACCCCACAGAATTAATCAACGAAATTACCACGGGGGCAACGAGCAAAGAAATTGTTTCCAGATTAGTGAAAATTTTCCGAGAGCAGCGACTAAAAAAGGCATTGATATTCTGTCCTTCTCGTGCCATGTGTGATGAAATAGGAGAAATTCTTAACTCCGAACTGAAATACCATGTTGAAGCATGGGTTGGCACGCACCATGGGAGTCTAGAAGGAAAGCAACGTCGCATAACAGAAAAATGCTTCGCTGAATGCAGCGGAGTGGCTGTTCTTGTGGCAACTTCGACGTTAGAAGTGGGCGTTGATATCGGCGATGTCGATCTTGTCGTGTTGGTTGGCCCTCCTCCCGATGTGCCATCTTTACTGCAAAGGATTGGTCGTGGTGGAAGACGCAGTGGCGGAACACAGGTATTGCCACTCGCGGAAAATTATGAGCATGCAGCGGCTCTTGCAGGTATGCTCGTATCCGCAGCAAGTGGGAATTTGTCTGGCGGCACAAGATACAGAAATTGGGGCGTTTTTGTTCAGCAATGTGCTAGTTACATACTACAGAATGGAAACAAAGGCCGCGCCCAGAGTAATCTTCAAGATTTGGCTCATGCTGTCTGGCCTGAAGATGATACCCGTGTGATCGCAGAAACGATTATCAGTGATCTGAAGGAGCAAAGTTCTCTCTTCGAAAACCGTTCCCGCCTTTTTCTCGGAGACAGAATTGTTGAAAAAATAGACAAAAAGCCAACAAGTGCTCACTCCAACATACGTGATGGCGGAATGGTTATACCTGTACGCAATCATCAAAACGGAGAAATCATAGGGCACGTAGCAGGGAATTTTGATGGTGATATTACAAATATTGGTGGACGTCTCGTAAGGGTCATCAGCAATCACAAAAATGAAATATTGGTAACGAATACAGACAAGGCGGCGGTACGCGCAGGCAAACCGCTTGGAGCAAAATATCCGACGGTACCATTTTTACTATCACGCAAGTATTGTCTTGAAGTAGCAAAAGGCATGGGGTTAACCGATAGACAAGCTCCACTCACGGGTGATACTTGGTGGCATTTCGGCGGCGAAGCTCTAGAGAAGATATTAATCACTGTGCGACCAGAAATTTTTCTAGAAGTGGTAACGAAAGGCATAGCTATACGCATAAATGGTAATTTATCTAACCTAAAGTCAAATCTCCCAAAAGCAGAGGATATTATCAAAACACTATTAAAGATTTTGGTGAAATCTAGAAGTCGCTACAGTCGAAGCTCCTATGATGATCTCTTATCCGATGGTGTGTTTTCGCAAACTATTACAGAAGCATTACAGGCTAGTGATATTGCAGAATTTCTTTGCTCACGAGAAGTTTATGAACTTGAAAAATGTAGTTCTGAATGGGATAACCTTATGCTACTTCTGAAATAATATTCGACGCACAGAGTTTATTTTCCAGCATTCTGAGAGAATCTTATTGAATTTTTTATCCTAAAATTACTCACCTCGATGACGAATCGTAGGAGAACCTTGATCCTTGTGGGGCAATTTCCAGGCGGTGAGGGAACTGGTGAGGTGTTGGCGGGGAGGTATTGTGATGTTGTAACACTGCAAGCCGACGGGGCCTTGGTAGCTTTGTTTTTTGAGTATGCTCTGAAGGGCGGATTGATCGAAGGTTCCTTGATCAAGCGGGCGGATAAGGGTGTTCCAGTCTTTGCCATCGCGATCCGCTCCACAGATGCTGACACTCCACAAATGATCTTTCGCTGCGG
Source organism: Akkermansia muciniphila (assembly GCA_945862285.1). Classification (GTDB taxonomy): domain Bacteria; phylum Verrucomicrobiota; class Verrucomicrobiia; order Verrucomicrobiales; family Akkermansiaceae; genus UBA956. The sequence continues at coordinate 13,252 of CAMAYN010000054.1, forward strand.
CGATCGTTTGTGCTAGGTCATCGGTGGGTTGCACTTTCAGGAAGTGGCAGAGATTGAATGCGACGCCTACGTTATCGCAACCACTGGCTTTCGCGATTTGCAGCGCATGATCCACTCGTTCGATGTAATCGTTCCAATGTGGATAGAGCACGACTTTTAGGCCAGCGGCTTTGGCATCGGCGGCGACTTGTTTTACCAAATTCACGGCATGGGCTTCTTGTGGATCATCGCCGCGTTGGACATTGAGTTCGATGACGGCATCGGTGCCTTGCAAGAGGGCGATGGCGGCGGGGATTTTCCCGTCGTAGGTGAAGCCGTTTTTATGGACTTTTGCACTGCAATAGATGCTGAAAACCTTGAGATTTTCTTTCTTACAGGCGGCTTGGTATTTCGCTAAATCTTGGGGATATACGGAGCCGATGCCCGGATACCCGAGTTCTTTGAGCAAGGCCACACCTTCTTCCGGCGGCAGTGCGCGGACGGCATTTTGAAATGGATAGAGCGGAGCTGGCTCGGCGGCAAGCAGCACGGCCATCGTCATGGAAGAAAACAAAAGGCGAATCATCTGCCGAAACATGCAAAGAACTACGCCATCGGCGCGGAGGTTCTGTCAGGGGAAGGGAGGGGTCGAGCGGGAAGCATGTCTGCCGAGACAGGTGAGACGTTCTTTCATCCGATTGAGAAATGTTACGGCGTAGTAGTAATTTTCTTGGCTTGCGCGGTGGGGTGTAGGCATGGTGGGGGTGTGCCAGATCAGCGGAAGATCACTGGAAAATGGAAGGAGCGGGTGTTTGCCGTGATGCGCGGCGTGCCGGGGTTGGGACGGATGCGTTTTTTACGTCCGGGGTCGGATGCTTTGTTAGGGCCTTTGGTGGATGTGTTTGCGGCGTTTGCTGTGGTGGATCAGAGGTTTAGCGATGTGGATGCAGAGGTGGTGTTAGATTTATTGCGCTCGGCGTTTCCTGAGGTGGATCATGGCTGGCTGGCGCGGCGTTTACAGCGGTCGGTGAGGTCGCCGCAGCCGTTGACGAATTTGGCGGCGGAGTTGTATGCACGATTGGATAGCCAAGGCAAATTGGCGTTGGGGATGCAGTTGTGGATTTTAGTGGCAGGGGCGGGGAAATCGCAGGAATTGCGGACGACGTTTGATGTCTTTATGAGGCGTTTGGGATGTCCGGAGTATGGGCATGCGATTTTGCGTGAAATGGATGAAGGCGCGCCGTTGGAGGAGAGGCCGTTTTTTGAGCGAGTGTGTTTTGGCCGCGAGGCTTATGCGGATGTGTGGATGCCCGATGAGGCGGTGGGCTGTGCGTTTCGGGTGTATCGGGTGGGGGATGTAGTGATTCTGCGGAATACGGGAGCCAAGGCCTTGTGGGTGCGTGGACATTCGTTAGAGTCGGGTGAGTTTTTGCGGGTGCGCTTGGGACAAGCCTTAGTGGTACCAGGGTGGACGTTGATGCATGAGGATTTGGTACATTTTCTGAATGTGAAGCGGACGGAGACGCTGCCGCGGATTTATATTGCGGTGAGTGATGAGGGGCTGATGGTGGAGCGCAATCGAACGCGAAAGAGCGTGGTGACCTTGCGCTTTGGTGTGGAAGTGGAAGTGGAGGCGACGCAGGAGTGTGAGCTGCGCGTGGGGGATTTGGCGTTAGAGGTCGGGAAGGTGTTGCGTTGTCATCATGGCGAGAAATTGATCGATCCGAATGGGGCGACAGTGCATTTGGAGGAGCTGCGAAAATTGGCGATTAAGACGGGGCGCCGATTCCGAATCGATAGCAAACGACGGCGGTTCCGGGTATCGAATGACCCATCGGCACTGGGGAGTGGGGATTTATTGATTTCGCCAGGCTTAGCACCGCGCGTGGTGCTGGAGGTGCGGTATTTGCCGGAAGAGGGCGTGGGCTACGTACGGGTGCTGGAGGGGACGGCGGAGATGGATGGCGAACGTGTGGGCGATGAGGTGTGCGTGGAGGAAGGTGGGATGGTGCGATTGTCGCCGCGGCATAGTCTGCGATGTTATTTCTCTGAGCCGATGATTGATGAAGTGCGGCAGGTGGTGGAGACCATGGAGGTTGATGGAGTGGTGCATGATTTTGGTAGTGGAGCGCGGGCGTTAGACAATTTGAATTTTACCGTGCGTCGGGGTGAGATGATGTGCGTGATTGGGCCAAGTGGCTCGGGGAAATCGACCTTGTTAGCGGCGATGTCTGGGCAGTTAGAACCGTTGCGGGGGCATGTGAGGATGAACGGTGTTTCGCTGTATCGAGAGCGTGAAGAGTTGGTGCGATTTATTGCACGGATGCCGCAGGAGGAAGCCCTTTTTCCGCAGTTGACGGTGCGGGAACACATGCGTCATGCGGCATCGATCCGTCGTCCATCGCAAAAGGCGGCGGAGCGCGAGCGGCGGATTGACGTGGTGCTGGCGGAGTTGGGCTTGCAGGGGGTGGCGCATCGCAGAGTGGGAGCGGCAGGGGAAAAGACTTTGTCGGGCGGGGAGCGCTCGAGGTTGAATTTGGGCTTGGATTTGCTCGGCGCGGCGGAGGTGTATTTGTTTGACGAGCCGATTTCTGGTTTATCCTCGAAAGATAGCGAGCATGTGGCAGAGACCTTGCGGGCGATGGCGATGGATAAAATTGTGGTGTGCTCGTTGCATCGTCCAGGAGCAAAGGTGCTGCGCTTGTTCGATAAAGTTCTGTTGTTAGACAATGGGGGACGAATGGCATTTTTTGGTTCGCCGTGGGAAATGACGGAGTATTTTCGCAATGCGTGTGAGGAATTAGGATTGAGTCATCCATCGTTGAGTGCCTCGGGACCGCTGGGAGCAGATTTTGTTTTTGATGTGTTAGAGACTCCCTTGAATACCATGGGAGGAGTTGCGAACTCGATGTCGGCGCGGAGGTTTCCGCCGAGCTTTTGGCAGGAGCGCTATGAGGGGGCGTTGTTGATGCGATCTCTTGGCACTGCTGGGGACGGCGCAACGGGAATCTTGAGCGGCGAGGATGCGGGAAATCGCACACCATTTCCTAAGCTACGAAGGCGCCGCATGGGGCAAACTTTTGTTTTGTTTGCGGCGCATTTTCAGCGTTCGTTTTTTGCGAAGATGCGCACGCGGGGAACGTGGTATTCGATCTTGATTGAGGCACCGGTGTTGGCGGCATTGATTGGGTTTACGTTGCGATCTTCACCGGAAGGTCCGTATGAATTTGTGACGGCATTGCACTTGCCTGCATTTTTATTTTTAAGTGCTACGGTAGCGATGTTCCTTGGTTTAACGAATGCTGCCACGGAGGTTTTGCGGGATCGCCCAGTTTTACGGCGTGAAAGGAATGTGCAATCGGGTGCGGCATTGTACGTCGCAGCGAAATACCTTACGCTGATCATTGTCGCGGCAATGCAGTGTGCGATGTATGCCATTGTCGCCCATCCGTTCCTAGAAATACGGGATATGTTTTTGCAACACTGGATGTGGTTGACTTTGACGGCATGCACGGGGTCATCGATGGCATTGTTGATCTCTTCTTTAGTTCGGACAGAGAGAGCTGCACTGACTGCTGTGCCATTATTGCTAGTGCCGCAAATGTTACTCGCTGGTGCCTTGGTTTCCTTTAAAGAAATGAATCGAGCTCTTTATGATGAGGCCATCATCAGTCGCGAACGTGGGGGCACTCCTGTGCCAGCAAATGTGATGCCGCTGCGCTATGCCTACGAGGCGATGGTCGTGGCCCAAGCGACGAAAAACCCCTTTGAAAAAGAGCGCATCCGATTGCAAAAACGCTTGGACGAATTAACGCAATTAGAAGAGCTAAACAAAAACCAAGCCGAGCGGCTGGAAATTTTAAAAATTGCCCTTACCAAGTTGTTAGCCGCGGGTGCGAGGACGCCTGATGAAGGGCACGATTTAGTGGAACGCCTATCGATACTCGCAAGGCGAGGAACGCGAGAGGATACGAAAAATTTACGCGTTTGGCCTGAGGAGGAAGACGTAGATGAAGTCAGAGCAATTGCCGATTTTTATGTGAATTCGCGGATTGATCTGCTCACAAGAGAGGCGGAAACACTGCGCACCGACTACCGGAATGATAAAAAAAGATCGATCTTTTTAGCATTGCGGCAACCCGTAGCCGACCTATGGGTGGACACCTTGAAGAGAAACGGCGCAATCCTTGGCCTATTTATCTTGATCTGCCCAGCCGCCGCGGCCTGGTTCTTGAAACGACAAAATCGAAAAGTGGATTAGGCGAGAGAAAAATTTCGCTCTTGGTATTCTCAAGAATTTCAGGCAAAGTAGCGCGCATGCTTACTATCGCCATCGTTGGCCGCCCGAATGTGGGAAAATCCGCCATCTTTAACCGCCTCGCTGGGCGGAAAATTGCTATCGTTCACGACCAACCAGGCGTGACTCGCGACCGGATTTCCGCTCCATGTAAAATCACGAAACATCGTTGCGATGTGGTGGATACTGGAGGCATCGGCGCGACACTGGACGATGACTTTGCCGAACAAGTCACCTTCGAGGCTGATGTGGCCATCGCTACCGCGACACTGATTCTCTTTGTCGTAGATGCCCACGAAGGGATCACCACGATCGATATGGCGCTCTCGCAAAAACTCCGCAAAGCCAAAGCCCCCGTCGTGCTTCTCATCAACAAAGTAGATCATGACAAACACGAATCCTCATGGTCGGATTTTGCGAAACTCGGACTTGGCACAGGCCTCGCCATCTCGGCAGAACATGGACGGAATTTCTATTTGCTCACCGATGCGATTGATGCCGCCATTGAGCCATTTGCCGAGGAGCAAAGCCCCGATGAAAAACAACCCGAAGGCATGCGCATCGCCATCGTGGGCAAGCCGAATGCAGGAAAATCCTCCCTCGCCAATGCCATCCTCAATGACCAACGCACCATCGTCTCCGATGTCGCCGGCACCACCCGCGACGCCATCGATCTCCCATGCGTTTTCCAAAAAGAAACATTCACCCTCATCGACACCGCAGGCCTGCGCCCACGCTCCCGTCGCGATAGCTCAGTGGAAGTATTTTCCGCGATGCGCACCGAAAAAGCCATCCGCCGTGCCGATCTCGTCTTGCTCGTCATCGACCTCGCCGCTGGCATCACCGCACAAGATCGTAAAATCGCCCAACTCATTCTCGAAGAGAAAAAACCCTGCCTCATCGTCCTAAATAAATTCGACCTCTACCACCCCGGAGCCAAGCGCAAAGCCCGTATCGAAGACGCCACAGAACACGTGCGCCGTGAACTCTTTTTCCTCGACTACGCGCCTTTTGTCATCGTCTCCGCCAAAGAAAACGAAGCCGTAGAGCAAGTCCTCAAGCAGTCGATACGCATCCGCAACGAGTCACGAAAAATCCCCGGCACCGGCCAACTCAATCGCATTCTCCAAGCAGCCATCGAAAAAAATCCCCCACCCATCGATTCCAAGTTGCGCAAGCGCATGAAGCTCTACTACGCGACGATTGCCAAAGATCGTACCAGCGAAGTCGTGCCCGTCCCCACCTACATCCTCTTCCTCAACGAGAAGGCACTGCTCAAAGATTCCTACAAACAATACCTCACCCATCAACTGCGCGATGCCCATCCCGCCCCCGGCATCCCCACGCTTTTTTCCCCGCGCTCCCGCGAGCGCCGCGATCTCTCGCCATCGACTTTTGCAGAAAAAGGCCACTAAAACCCGCCGCTAAAAATTTCGGGATTGCGAAAAAAGCTTTTCCCCACACGCCTAATCAGCGCACTCGCGTTGCCACATAACGAAATAACACCGTGGAATGTGCGGAGCGCTGGATCGCTAACAAAAAAATCTCTAGAAAAAAATTTCTCCTTGCTCTCCCCGGGTTACTATTAGATACATAGTTCCCGTGAAGACGATTTTGCGGCAAAAACAAACGCTCTCCCAAGCGCTCCTCCAGCGACCGCCGCTTCCCCATCCCGTTTCGTAACTTCTCAGTTTCTCACGTCCCTGCAATCGCCGCAAACTGACCGTGTCCTCCATCAGCCGTGAAATTTCACATCGAACTCAAACCCAAAGCCGAAAAAGACCTCAAAAGTCTTTCTTCGGCGGATCGGGCACGAGTGGTCGAGCGACTACGATGGTTGGAAGACGAGCTTCGCGGCGATGTGAAGCGCCTCAGCAATCACTTCCCCGAATACCGAATGCGAGCGGGCGATTACCGGGCACTTTTTGAAGTTGTGGGCGACAAAGTCATTGTTTATCGTATTCTCCATCGAAAGGAATCCTACCGCTGAAACCACCATGAGCATCCATCCGCAAATTATCGAAAAAGACGGCCGCAAGGAATTCGTCGTTCTACCCTACGAGGAGTTCCTACAAATGCAGGAGGAAATCGAGGACTACGAAGACCTCCGCACCCTGCGCGAAGAAAAAGCCTCTGCCCACGCAGAACCCACCCGGTCTCTCGACGCGGTGCTGAGGGAAATCGGAAACTGAACCAGCTTCGCACATGTTCTATCTCAACTCATCTTCCATTAAAGAATCAATAATTCATTCCTCCTCACTGCGATGTTTGGCGTTCAATGTTCGATGTTCTCTCGCTCTATATCCAATAACTCTTAAGAAAAAACTACTACCTTCATTTCTCCACCTATCTTCTTGCAAGATACTTTGTCAAAAAATCACAGCCTCCTTCTAAATGCCATGGGCCAACTTATCTACGTCGAAACAAGCATCCCAAGCTTCTATTTTGAAACTCGCCCAGCGGCTCAAATGCAGGCACGGCGGGAGTGGACTCGTGAATGGTGGCATATCGCCATCCTTCGAGATGATCTGGTCACTTCCCTCGGTGTGATCAATGAACTCAACCACACCCCAGAACCCAAGCGATCCGAGTGCCTCGAATTGCTAGACAGCTTATCATTTCTGGACATCACCGAAGAAGCGGACGACCTCGTGGAGGCCTATATTATAAACAAAGTAATGCCAGCAGATGCCGCCGGTGACGCTCTCCATTTGGCACTGGCTACCATCCATCAGTGTGATATTCTAGTCTCGTGGAACTGCCGCCACATCGCCAATGCCAACAAAACTCCGCATATCCGTCGAATCAATGGCCGCCTAGGCTACGAAACTCCCGTCCTGATCACACCACTCGAACTCCTGAACCAAAAACTATGAACCCAGAGCCACCACCAGCACTCCAAGACGACGGCCTTGACTGGCTTCGCGAAATCCGCCGCAACATCACCGCCGAATTTGATCACGACCCGCATCGCCTCGGTGAAAAACTGCGAGAAATGGAAAAACTTCCGCAGTATGCTGGCCGGATCGTCCGAGTCAAAAAAGTGCTGGTTCCCGTCATTCAAGACTAGCCCATTGCCGCCCCTCTCAAATTACCCTTAGTGCAAAAGTGCGCCACCTCTTCAAATCAAAAATCCATCTCTCTTCACTGCCCAATGCCTGTTAGTTGAGACCCCACCGAAACGCCGAATCAGGCAAGGAAAAGTAGATCAAAATACGCAAAAGCAATGCAACGAACTGGAGAAAATGTTACCAGAGATATGTAATCTCTA
>CAMAYN010000055.1 GCA_945862285.1 Akkermansia muciniphila
GGCATGCCAGAGCCTTCGATGCCGGGCGGGATGAGACCAGAGGAAATGATGGCAGCTTTGAGTAGGCCGAGGTGATCTTTCGCGAAGTCGAACACGTCGGCGAGGGCGTGGATTTCGGCAGAGGCTTTGAGGTCGATGCTGGTGAGGCGGATGACGGGGCGGTCGATGACGCGCAGGTAGGCACTGACGGGAGGGGCGGGAGTTTTTCCTGATCCGTGGAGGGCGAGGTCGATTGAGACGTTAATGACCTTGGCACCTTGGGGAAAGTCCATGCCGAGGAAGAAAATGTCCGACCATGCCGAGTGAGTGAGATCCATGCGGACGGGCGTGCGTTCGAGGAGGATCGGGTAGGTGCCGTTATCGTCTGCGAGGAGTTCGGGACGGATGCGCAGCGGGTGCTCGGCGGGGTGGCCCATGCGGAACATCCATTGGTTGCCGCGCACGGTGCGCACGGATTTTCTCACCTGATCGGCGAGGGTCTGGAAGGCGAGGTGGTGATACGATGTGGCGAGCGCGGAGGAAATGGCGTCGCCGGAGCCTTGCACGGCTTGATCGGCAAGGAAGGCATCAATGGCTTCAGAAAATCGGCGAGCCAGCAAGTGCTTGTAGCCAACGAAGGACAGCGAGCCATCGGTGCCGCCGGGCAAGTTAAGCAGGAGGTAGCGATGGATGGCGTGGAGGAAAAATAAGGCTCTGACGCGGTGGTAGAGATTGGCACTTTCGCGGCGGAAAAGGTCGAGTTTTTCTGCTTCGGCGAGGAGTTGCTGACGGTCAAGACCGGCGCAGGCATCGGCCAGTGAGCGATCGCGCAACGATTGATCTTCCGAGGTAATGATTTCCGTGAGCATGATTAGCGATTGGTTGCCATGAGTTCGACGAGGGTGGTGAGGATTTCATCGCGCTGCGGGCCGGCGAGTGCCATGGCGAGCTGGGCGCGGAGCAGTCCGTAAGGTTCGCCGATGTTGTAGCGTTGGCCGGACATTTCTAGGGCGAGGTGGCGCTCGGTTTTGGCGGCTTTTTGCAAAAAGGGAGTAAGGGGTAAGTTGCCAGTGGTTTTTGGGAGAGCCTCGGCGAGCAGTTTCATCGTCAGCGGGGTGAGCACGTGCATGCCGAAGAAACACAGGTAATGCCCTTGGCGCATGCCAGGAGTGATCAATTCTTGCTCTGCGATTGTGGGGGTAGGTTTTTCGAGGATTTGATCCACGGTATAAAGATTATTGCTGCCGGGGATGCGCTTGCCGCCTATGGCGCCATAGTAGGCGAGTTTTCCTTCGCGCGTGGCCTGCACAGCGGAGACGGAGCATTCCTCGGCAGATGCGGCATCGAGGAGTTGTTTTACGCAGGAAGTTTGGTGATCACTCAAGTAAAGATGGTCGCCGACGAGGAGGAGAAATGGATCATTTTTCGTGAAGTCAGCAGCGCAAAGAACGGCGTGGCCGTAGCCTAGCGGTTGCTCTTGCTCGATAAAGGTGATTTGTTCCAGATGCTTCCCTACAGCGAAGCGGAAGGCATCGGTTTGGCCGGGGGCGATGACGAGAGCGACTTTGCGAATGCCGGCTTCGAGGACTTCATCGAGAATGAGTTCGATGGCGGTTTTGGTTTGTCCAGTGGCGCTGACGATGGTTTGCAAGGGTAGGTTTGTTTGATCCCGACCTGCGGCTGTGATGACGGCTTTGTGTATTTTCATAAATATTTGGCGAAGAGTGAGCGATTACATCAAGATTCGTCTCTGATGAAGCAGCGAATTTCTAAATTCAGCAAGTGTCGGAGAAAGACTGAAAACTGAAAAGAATAATAGCAAGGTAAAAATCAACCACGAGGGAAAATAGCGGATCTCCTAGAGTTGGAGCCTATTTTGAATGGGAGAATCTGGCTAAAAAAGCCAAAGAAACCACTTCGTCTGCAAGCAGGATGATTAAAATGTACTTTTCATTCCACAGCAAAATTACATCCTGCTTGGGCTAGAAAAACGGCGCGATCCTGAATTTACTCCGAAGGTTTGTTCGCTTTTTCTTCGCTCTCCAAAATCATTTTTTCCACTTTATTGCCGAGATGCACGGCAATTTTATCAAGCGCATCAACTTCCTTTCGTAACCCATTGACTCCGATGTCGATCGTTTCTACTTCCTGATTCGTCATTTGGCTTAATCCCTTGCTAAGCCGGACGAAAGATCTACGCAACAATTCATTTTTTGCCTCTTCTTCGGATTGAACGTTGAACAATTTCACCAGCTTCAGATCCTCAACAACTTCGCTTCGTGTTCGCTCACTTTGCACATATTTCGTTAGATTCTCCACAACATCTGATTTTTGTTTTGCGGATAAATCAGTGCGCACGGGCATAGCAATCCAGCGCGAATCAGGGCGATTTTCTCGCATCTTCATGAGGTAAAAAAGCATTCCTCCGCCAATGACGAGACAGACCATGATCGTTAAGTAAATCCAGCGTTGCATGATGCTGGATTTTATCGCAAGAAACGCCTTAGCCAAGTAGAATTTTTATTTATGCGATTTCCTCAGCCAAGTGCCAGTATTCACCATTTATCCAACGGGTTATGCGTCATTCTCGACGCAAATCCTCATCACCCTGTCGTCAGCACCCAAATATGGGTGGCAACGGGATCCCTGCACGAGGGTGCATTGCTCGGCAGTGGGATGTCGCATTTTCTGGAACACATGGTCTTCAAAGGAACGCAGAATTTCTCTGCGGAAGAACTACCTCAGATTGTTCAGGCAAATGGCGGACACTGGAATGCCTACACGACGTTTGATCGCACGGTCTATTACGTCGATGGCCCCGCCAAGAGCACTGAAACTTTTTTACATGTGCTGACTGATCTTGTATTTCAGCCGCTATTGCCCGCAAGTGACTTTGCCATGGAACAAGATGTCATCCGTCGAGAAATCGATATGGGCTTGGATGATCCCGATAATGTCGCGATGCAACTCCTCCTCGGCACGGCTTTTCGCGCAGATGCACGGCGCCATCCCGTCATTGGCTACAGGGCTCTTTTCGATCGCATTACCCATGGAGATTTGGTGGACTACCAACGCCGTCGCTACGTGCCCAATCGCTGCCACATCGTCGTTTCGGGAGATTTTGATGAAAAGCTCATACTGGAAAAAATTCAGCACCTCACCGCCGATCTTTCACCCGGCATGGCGGATGAACCAGTTGTGCCCCAAGATCCGCCACAGTGCGGAATGCGTGTCGGGAAAAAAGGATTTGCCGTGGCGACAGCCAAACTCACCATGGCATGGAAGGCACCAGCTTTGGGTCACCCCGATGCGCCTGCCTTTGATGTGCTTGCGGCGATGTTAGGCCAAGGGCAATCTTCTGCTTTATTTCACGAATTACGTGAATCGCGCGAGTTATGCCATGAAATCTCCTCATGGTGTTGGACGAGTAATCAAGGCGATGGTTTATTTGCCGTAAGTGCCGAGTGCCAAATGGAAAACCTCGATGAATTAAAATCGGCCATCCGCGAACTCATTGCAGCCTATAGTGAAAAGGCGACCGCCGAGGAATTAGCGAAAGCCGTTCGACAAATGAACGTATCTCAATTCCGCACACTCACCTCCGCTTCCGGGCGTGCGAGCGACCTCGCTTCAAACTGGCACGAAGCCCGCGACCTCCGCTTCACTGGCGCTTATCTAGAATCCGCCAACCGCGTGACCTTAGCCGATGTGCGTCGATGCCTAGCAACCTTGAACGATCGCATTCTCACGGAAACTGTCATCCAGCCGCTCGAATACGATCAAGAGCAAACTCATGCGAGCAAAACGCAGGATCAAATCCATGAGGAATGGACGCTCGAAAATGGAATCAAAGCTGCGGTATTTCCCGATAGCAGAGTCCCGCTCGTCAGCATACAAGTGGCCGTCCGCGGCGGGCTAAGTGCCGACATCCTCGAAAAAGTCGGCTGCTCCGGATTACTCGCCGCGACAATCACCCAAGGCACACTCCAGCGATCTGCGCAGGAAATCTACGCCACATTAGAATCATTAGGCAGCAGCATCACCGCACAGGTAGGAAATAATTCCTTCACCCTACAATCCTCATGCCTCAGTGATGACCTGCCTACCATTATGGAGTGCCTCGCGGAAATTGTCACCCTGCCAGCCTTTGAGGAAGCTGCCGTAGAAAGGGAACGCGCGGCCATGATGGCATCCGTTGAAGAATCGCTCCAAAACCCCCTCAGCTTAGCTTTTCTCACACTGCGCGGCCTACTCTTCGGCGCACAAGGCTATGGACTCCCCGCATCGGGAACTCTTGAAACGCTCGCCACACTCACCACTGGCGACCTTGCTTCCATGCACAAAGATCTTTTCCACGCACAAAACATCTGCATCGCCATCGCAGGTGACATCGCGCCTCACGAGGCAAAACAATTGCTCGAGAAATACTTCCACTGCACTGCAAAAGGCGACAAAGCCTTCGCCCCCTCCCCTTCCGAATTACATCCTGGCGCGAGCCTCACCAAAGAATTAGAGAAAAAACAAGCCGTGTTATGCCTCGGCTACCCCGGACTTCACGCCACCGATCCACGTCGGCACGCCCTAGCCATGCTTCAAGAATATTGTAGCGATATGGCAGGGCCCCTATTTGTGCGCATCCGTGAAGAACTCGGATTAGCCTACCAAGTAGGCGCCACACAATTCCACGGTCATGATACAGGAATGCTCACATTCTACCTTGCCACAGCCCCCGAACAACTCGACCTAGCAAAAGCAGAAATGCTACAACTCCTCGATACCATCCAAGGTCATGGAATCCCCGCTGATCGATTCGAAAGCGTACGCGCCACCGTTCTCTCATCGCTAGCCTTGCAAGCACAAAGCCCCGGAGCCACCGCGCGCAGTGCCGCCATGCAAATGCTATTCGGCAAGCCCGCAGATCAACACCGCCGCATGCCTGAGGAAATCCTCGCCGTCACAGTCGAGGACGTGCGTAATCTCGCCCACGAATTACTGCAAGTCTCACCCGCGATCAGCATCGTAAAACCGCAATAATCCTAGCTCCCGTATTTTCTCAGGAAAATCTTGGAAATTTGGCGCACAACTTGCTAGCCTCCCCGCCATGCAAGCTTCTGAACAACTCCGTGCATCCGTTCGCGATATTCCCGACTTCCCCAAAGAAGGCATCCTCTTCAAAGACATCACCCCCGTTCTGGCCAATGGGAAATTATTCCACGAATGCATTTCTCTCCTCTGCGAAACCGCGCAAGGACAGCAGGTAGATAAAGTCGTGGGCATTGATGCACGTGGATTTATTTTTGCAGCCGCAGTCGCAGATCGTTTAGGCTGTGGCTTTGTCCCCGTCCGCAAAGCGGGCAAACTCCCATGGAAAACCCGCGGCTTGGCTTACTCGCTCGAATACGGAGAAAATGTCATCGAACTCCATGAAGACGCCGTTTTTCCCGGCGAAAACATCCTCCTCGTCGATGATCTACTCGCCACAGGAGGCACCGCCGCCGCCGCCGCCGAACTCATCAACTCACTAGGAGCCAACCTCATCGGCGCATCATTTTTCATCGAACTCACTGCACTGCAAGGACGCGAAAAAATGCCGCCCTGCCCCATTCACGCAATCCTCTCCTATTAAATTCTCCTCCCCCCACAAAATACCGCCCCGCCCGTCAAGGTGTCGCTTTTTGCCAGCGCGACTGCGTAATCCGCCAGCCGTCATCCGCTTTCTGCCAGTAGAGTTCCACCGTATATTTCCCGTCCACCGGCTTGATCCAAGTCCCAATCTTCGCCTCCGCACGCAAAGCCAATCGCACCTCGGCACGATCCCCACTCACCTTCACAGACATCTCCTCTTCCGGCTCGATGACGATGCTCGTCGCCTTCTCCGCCACAAATTGAAAACCACTGGAAATATCGTCCCGTTCTACATTGCCACTCACCTCTTCAAACGGCGTATCAAATTCCACTTCCGACGCTAAAAAATCGGCAATTTGCCCGCCTTTCATCAAGCGAGCCGTCCGCCCGCTATCCGCCGGCACGGAAAGAGTCGATATCAGCGCCATCACCCGCCGCTTCACCACCCGCTCCGGTTGGTAATACCACCAACAAAACATCCCCACCATCGCACACGCCACACCGATGTAGAGCAGAACTTTTTTTCCCAGAGTCATAGCTGCCATTTGCCCGCAAAGAGTCTGCCGAATCCACACCCTGAACAAGAAAAAAGAACGCCGAAAAAAATCGCCGCTGAGCTTCAACGGCAAGCATCACATCCCAAACGCACACGTTCCCGCCTCCTCAGGATCCAAGAAGAGAGGCAAACACAAACGTTCCCGCTACCTCAGCACCATAGCAAAGAGGCAAACGCACACGTCGCCGCCTCCCCCACCCTACCCAAGTCCCCGGAACACATGTTTTCGGCACCCCGCCACCATGATCAACCAGCCGAAACAGATGCGTCTAGGTATTCCCTATTGAACCAAAGTGCCGGGAACGAATGTCGCCACACCATTCACTGCATAGCAAAGTGGCAAATCCACACGTATTCGCTACTTTAACACGGTAGCAAAGTGGCAAATACACACGTTTTTACTACTTTACCACGGTAGTAAAGTGGCAAATACACACGTTCCCGACCATATATTTCCTTGAAAAAGTGGTATTTTCACTTGTTAGAGCAATATCGAATTTAAACATTCGCTTAAACACCCCCGTCCGAAAGATTTTTTCGTGTCGCGTAGTGATACAACAAATGCCGGATGCCCCTAATCCCTCACGCCAATCGCCCTATTCTACCCGCTTCAACCCCAGAAAATTCCCCGAAAAACATCATTGCCAAAAAACACTACCTTATTAAAATAGTTCCAATGATTACGAACCTTTCTGTTACACGCGCTCTTGCGCAAGGAAAATTGATTGTCTCTGTGGATGCCGGTCGCTTGGCGAACGATCCATTTAAATTACCCGCAGCGCTTTTGGCTTTGCTTACGGCGGACATTGCCACGCTGGAAAATGAAGATGCTGCCACTCACTCGGCCGAGGGCGTGCGCAGTGTGGCATCCGCTAATGTGCGCAGTGCTTTGGAAAAGCTCGAGTCGGCATTGCGTGCGGGCTACGCAGGCATCGAGGCGATTCTTGGCGATGACATTGTTCCCACGGGTATCAGTGCCGCCGCCCGCACTGCTACGTTTACGACCTACGGATGGGAGAAAGACCTGCTTGGGCGTTTTAATGATTCCCGTGTGCTAATGCTCGCTGAGCTGGCTCTGCAAGCCGAAACTACGGTTGCCAATCCTGCATGGCGTTACGCGCCCGCCATCGTCACGGCAATTCGGACACAGTTGGAAATCATTGAGGATGCAGAGCCTGGCGCGACTTCTGGCGACCGACAAGTCAGCGTGGAGGAACGCAGCCATGCGCGCGAGAGCCTACAAACCCGCATTTCCCGCGCCCGTTATTTTTATTGCTCCGCTAGCGATGAACTGGATTCGACGAAAGAACTGGCAAAAATTTCTTTCCAACCACGCCGCCCTGCTTCATCGGCTTCTGCTCCATCCGCACCTACTCCACCCGCACCTGCTCCATAATAGGAATGCTTGGCAACAGCGTGATGTGCGAAAGATGGTTTACTGAAATGACGGCGTTGTTAGATCCTTCAATAAACCTCGGCAAGCATCCTCGATGAGGTCCACGCATTTTTCAAAATCTTTCGCACTACCACCGTAGGGGTCGGGGACGTGATCGATGGTATGTTCGCGACAATGGCTGGTCAGTCGGCGGGTTTTTTGTTGGTAAATGCCAGAATCATCGAGGGCATTGACTTCCCATTCATTATGCTGATCCATGACGAGAACATGATCGAAATGGGCTAAATCGCGCACGTTTACTTTGCGCGATGTGCCAAAAATCCGATAGCCGCGGCGTGTTAAGCTCGCTTGCATGCCCGCATCAGGAGCTTTGCCGTTGTGGTAGCCAAGTGTGCCCGCGGAATCGATGATGAAATTTTTTTCCACACCCGCCTCGCGCACTAGCTGATCAAAGATAATCTCTGCGGCAGGCGAACGACAAATGTTCCCCATGCAAACAAAAAGCACTTTGATGGGTTCTGATGCGCTCATGAGTTTGACGAAATTAAACCTCGAAGTAGGTATAACCTGCGAGACCGTGACGGAAAAGATCCATCACCTCACGACGTTCTTTGGCGGAAATATTGCCATTGGTCACCGCTTGCTCGGCGAAGTTGCGGAAGCGCGCTAGCAGCTCCTTTGTATCGTATTCCACGTAGCTTAAAACATCGGCCACGGTATCCCCTTCCACTTCGTGAGTATAGACGGCCCGTCCATTTTCCATGTGTACGCCCACAACGTGGGTATCGCCTAACAAATTATGCAAATCCCCCAACGTTTCTTGATAGGCACCTACTAAGAATACCGCAACATAATACGGTTTACCGGCTTTGAACTCGTGCAGTGGTAGGATTTTCGCCACGTCTTCGCGATCGATGAAACGATCTATCTTCCCATCGCAATCGCAGGTAATATCGGCAAGAACCGCTCGATTTCTTGGACGTTCATCCAAGCGGTGAATCGGCATCACGGGGAAGAGTTGATCAATGGCCCAAGAATCCGGAAGACTTTGGAACAAACTAAAGTTGCCGTAGTAGAAGTCCGTAAGAGAGTTTGAGAGATCGCGTAAATCCTCCGGAATATCGTCCATGTCGGTAAGCAATTTCGAGACGCGGGTGAGAATATGCCATGACCATGCTTCGCCAAGTCCACGCTCGCGCAAAGTAGCGTTGCCATGGAAAAATTGTGCGCGTAATTGATCACGATAATAAAGCGCATCATTCACGCATTCTTGCATGTTTTTTCGGCACAACACGCGATTGACTTCGATCAGATTTTTCAAGTGATCGTGGGGATTTTCTGGTGTTGCAGGCTCTTTTTCCGAAGTCTGCACGCTGGTGACATCGAGAATATTGAAAACAAGAACGGAATAATAGGAAACAATCGCACGACCGGATTCCGAGATTAAATTCGGATGCGGTATTTCGCCTTTGTTACAAATGGAAGAAATCACCTCAATAATGTCGGCGCAGTATTCTGAGATCGAGTAGTTACAAGATGATGTGAAGTTTGTGTGCGAGCCATCGTAATCGACCGCCAAGCCGCCGCCGATGTCAAGAATCCCCATCGGTGCGCCTTCTCGAACGAGGTCGCAATACATGCGCACGGCTTCCGTGGCGCCTTCGCGGATGGAGGCAATGCTCGGGATTTGTGATCCTTGATGGTAATGGAGCATGCGCAGACAATCGAGGGCATCGACGTCTTTGAGCTTGTCCACGACTTCGATGACCTGTGCGGCATTTAAACCGAAAACGGACTTGTCACCCGCCGATTCTTGCCAATGCCCTGCGCCACGGGTTGACAGGCGCACGCGCACACCAAGGAAAGGTCTTACACCGATGGCCTCGCTGCGTTTTAAGATCGATTCCAATTCGGATGGCATTTCCAGCACCAAGATCACCCGCAGACCCATCTTTTGGGCGTGAAGGGCAAGGTCGATGAACTCCTCATCTTTGTAACCATTGCAAACGATGTAGGCTTCTGGATCGTGCATGTGCGCCAATGCCGCGATTAGTTCGGGCTTGGATCCTGCTTCTAGGCCGTAGTGAAATTGTTTCCCATACTCAGTAATTTCCTCGATCACTTGGCGTTGCTGGTTGACCTTGATTGGGTAAACACCGCGATAAGAACCTTGGTAATTTAAATCCTTAATCGCTTTGCGAAAAGAATGATTCAGCAAGGCAATCCGCGAGTGCAGCAAGTCACGAAACCGCAGCAATACAGGCAATGCCGTGCCGCGATCTTGCAAACCATCGACGATTTCTTTTAAGCTAATCGAATATTGCTCGCCATCCTCTTTGAGTTGCACGGTGGCCTCTCCGTCTTTGTTGATGGAAAAATACCCATGCCCCCAGTCGTCGATGCCATAGAGTTCCGCAGATTGCTTCACCGACCAGCCTTTTTTGGGAGTGGTGGAAGTTTCGCGGGGTGGATTTTTTTGTTTCTTTTTCGAGGAGGAAGTTGTCATTTCAGTAGCGCCCCCACTTATTCACCATCGGATGAAGAAACGCAAAGAAAAATCGGTAATTTTTTTGATCTCGGACAGGAACAAATGATCATCACATCAGTCGGCCAGTGCTCACTCTGGCGCAAGCTCCGCAGGGGCGGAATCTGCTGGCATAGTGCTGACCGGTGCCTTTTTAGGTACCTCTTGTTTATCTTTATTTACAATGGATTCCAGCAAACTCCCCCCCGTTTCTTTTTGGTATCTTAACGATAGACCGATATAGAATGCCAAGGCAGCGAGAACGAAAAAGCAAAAAAACATGGCCGCGCTTTGCAAAGGCGAGCCAACTTGGACTGCTGGCTGTGGACGGGAGCGCGGAGGAGATTTGATTTTTTCACGAGGCTCTTTGGGTTTTTCCTCCTCCTGTTTCGGAGCAGGTGCGGGATCGGCTTTCTTTTCAACAATATCCGCAAGTGCCAATTTCTCTTCTTCACTCAACTGAAAATCAAAGGCCACGTCACCTAAAAGCACCTTGTAGCCATCCTCAAGGAGAATGACTGACTCGCGAACGCCATTCATCTTTGTGCCGTTAGTTGAATCTAAATCTCGAATCCGATATCCATTCGAATAACGCTCCATGATGGCGTGTTTT
The DNA here is from genome assembly GCA_945862285.1 of Akkermansia muciniphila. Taxonomy (GTDB): domain Bacteria; phylum Verrucomicrobiota; class Verrucomicrobiia; order Verrucomicrobiales; family Akkermansiaceae; genus UBA956. Next base: position 10,694 of record CAMAYN010000055.1, read on the forward strand.
ACAGAAACGGAAGGACAGTTGATCGCTATGTCATTCTCGGACCCACGCCCGATCGTAACCGTCTTTCGATCAAATGGAAAACGGTAAGGCTGTGGCATATTATCGGCGATGGTAATGGTTACTCTTGGCATAGTGTAAAAAATACGAAAGTTGATTCAGAAATGTAACAGAAAAATGGCAAATTCCTTCATTTTGAAAAAATCGAAGGAATCACCCACCTTGCGGATGAACGATATAGAGATGATCCACTCCATTTTTCTCCACCTCGCGCCAGTAATTTTTCTCCTCCTCTACTAACATTTCACGACGCGTCTCTTCATCCAATCGCTCAAAGCGCTCCTCGCCAATACGTTTGATCAAGTCGCGATCCGCCAAATGTATGACCAATTCTTCCCAAAATACTTCATCGCGAAACTCCGTATAAATTTCGGTCGTTTTCGAATGAACAAGATGTTCCGCCGTAATATCATGGCATCCCATTTGAGGATCGTATTCGACTAAATGCGTAAAACCACTGTCTTTGATGGCGCAAAACATTTTTTCCTGCAACTCGAAAAACGCCTTGTTGCGCGGCACGTTGGTCTCTTCATCCCAGCCCACCACCAATGTTGCAAGTGAGAGCATATCGATCAAAGTAGCAACTTCTTTGCTAGATAAAGGAATATTCATGAAGCAGAAACATGCAAAAATCCCTAAACTAGGTCAATGAACATTTTTTTTCGAAAATCTCCCAAAATCCCATTGACAGCGATTCTGGATTCGGTAGAAAGCTTCAGCCAATTTTTCTAATGTTCTCATATCCAAGCCACAATCGAAGCGAATCCATCCAAAGCGGTGGGTGTGCGCTCGTGGCGATTTGGCAAACATTTTCTTCAACCGAAACGTTTCTTTTTCACAGACTCAGCAGCAGGCAGAGCACACAGCGAGAGCGGAGGCATTGACCTTCACCGAATCGGATAAAAATTTCCGCTTCTTTCTCGACCGCCCTGCCGCTGATGACGCCGCAGGGTTTTTTATTTTAGATTTTTTCCAACTTATCTCTCTATTTTTTAAAAACATTTTTCTCATGAAAACAAATGCCATACTCACAGATCGTGTTGTATTAGGACTCAATCGCAACTGGCAAGCCATCGCCACCTTAACGGTAGAGCAGGCTGTATTGCGACTTGTTGCCGATGCGGCTCGTGTCATGTGGATCGATGAAGATCACTTTGAAGCCATGTCCTGGACGGAGTGGATGAAACTTCCCGTGAGGGAGGGAGACCCTACCATCGGCACCACTCGTGGCCCGATCCGTGCACCTCGTGTCATTCTTTTCCGCCGCTACGACAAAGTGCCCATGATCACGCCCTGCTTTGGATTCGCCGGAATCTGGGAGCGCGATGGGGGGCGTTGCCAATATACCGGACGGCAATTATCGAAAGAGGAAGGAAACATCGACCACGTCATCCCACGCTCACGCGGCGGGGCTAACTCATGGGAAAATTGCGTACTATCGTGCAAAGAAGTCAACCTGCGCAAGGCCGCACGCACCCCCGCTGAGGCCGGACTCAGTCTGCGCACCACTCCACGCACACCCGTAGCGACTCCCAGCACCGTCAGGATCAAAAACCTCCACAACTTCCCCGAGTGGCAGCATTTCCTGAACTTCTAACCGAGAACTCCGCTCCTTAAACGCCAAAAAACTCGGCCACACGTTGATGGTGTAGGATTTCGTGTCTATGCGCCCGCCATAGGGACAGGCACCAAATTTCCTACGACCCGCAGCAACTTGCATTTCCTGTCCTATTTATGGGCATCCTTATTTTTTTATTCTCTATGAATCAATCGACTCAACAAAACGAAGCACTCTTCACCCTCACGGCAAAGCACTTGCTCGATGCAGGATACGAACTCACTCCCTTACTCGATCAAATGCTCCAAGCCGCTAACGGCTACGCCGAGCGCGGCATTCACGGTAAAAAATACCTCCTGAAACTCCTCGCCCGCGACTTCGGTCCACCGCCTATTCGACTAAGCATGAATGACGCCCCCGCCCCACATAACGAGGCCATTCGCGCCAAGGAAAAGGACGAACGCCAAAACCTCGAGCTTGTTCGCAAGCAAATGCACACCCTCTTGCGCGTGCCAGTCATTCGCAGCGGAGCCATCATGCCCGATGCCTGTCCTGTGGGAAAAGAACCCGCAGCCATGCCCGTTGGTGGTGTCATCGCCGCACAAAATGCCATCATTCCCGCCGCGCATTCCTCGGACATTTGCTGCTCGCTGTTTGCTACTTTTTACGAAGCCCGCGGAACTATTGCTGCCGAACTCGATGCCCTCACCACCGCGACTCGCTTCGGCACCGGGCATCGACACCTCGACGACCTCGTCCACCACCAGGTGCTTGATGAGAACGTCTGGACGAATCCCTTCCTCCAAGGTTTACGCGATCGCGCTCACGCGCACCTTGCCGATCAAGGCGATGGCAATCACTTTGCCTTCCTGGGAGAAACGGAGGTCAACCCAGATTGGCTCTTTGCTCTCGAAAATGCCGGATACTCTGAAATTGCTGCCACTTTACGAGCTCAGGAAGGTAAAACCTTGCGTACCCTCGTCACCCACCACGGCTCGCGCGGACTCGGTGCACATGTTTATAAACGTGGCCAAATCGCCGCAGAAAAACACACTGCTAAACACGGCGACCACATCCCCGCTAACGGTGCTTGGCTGGATGCCACCAACATCGAAGGTCAAAACTATTGGCAAGCCTTACAATACGTCGCCCGCTGGACACGCGCCAACCACGAATGCATCCACCATCGATTCCTTACTCGCATCAGTGCGCAAAAAATCTTCCAATTCGGCAATGAACACAACTTCGTCTGGCAACGTGGCGATCTCTACCTTCACGGCAAAGGCGCCACTCCCGCCTGGTGCGATGACACTGGCCGCCCGCTGCTCGGTCTCATTCCCCTAAACATGGCAGAGCCCATCCTCTTCGTCCTCGGCGGCAACAACCAAGAATACCTAGGATTTGCCCCCCACGGTGCAGGACGCAATCTTTCGCGCACCGCCTTGCGTCGCCTCTATGCCGATGAAGCAGACCACCAAGCTGCCATTCGCCATAGCACAGCAGGACTCGACATCCGCTGGTTCTGCGGCAAGCCCGACCTTAGCGAAACGCCTGTTGCTTATAAAAACGCTCAACGCATCCGCGAGCAAATCGCCGAATTCCAGCTCGCCCACATGCTCACCGAAATCCGTCCTCTCGGTTGCATCATGGCTGGCTCCACCGGACGTTCGTGGCGTGATGTGGAAGAAGAACTCACTCCAAAACAAAAACGACAAATCGAACATCGATCTGAACGACGAAAAGTTCGCCAATCCTTACGCGAAAACGATGATTCTGACGATGATGATTGATTCTTTCATCGTAATGAAAAGGGGAATGCTTTTTGCTTTTTCTCTACTCCATCGATACGTTCCACAGGCACAAGCCCGCGTAGAGCAGAGGACAGCCAGAGAGCATCGGCGTGTATCAGATCATCGTAGGTGAGCGTCATTTCTTTTGCTAGACCGTTCGCCAAAATCACTCCCCGCATGATGCCTGGAAGGCAAGCGGACGCGAGGGGCGGAGTTACGATTTCATTTCCTAACAAAATCAGCACATTTGCCATGATTGCCTCACTCACTTGATCAGCGTGAGTTAGAAAAATCCCTTCATTCCATCCGCGTTGTTTTGCATGGCGGAGGGCAAGGATGTTTTCCGCATAGCTCGTTGATTTGATGCCTGTGATCGAAGAGTTATTGTTTTTCCGCCATGGCAACAAACCACAAATCACAGAATTCACTGCCTCATGCCACGGCGTTGCGGAAATCCAACAGCGCGCCATTTTTCCTTCATTGGACAAATCAAACGGACCAGATCCTGCTGTAGCCGTGAGCCGCACCCGTGCTATACCTCGCTGGCAGCCGTTGCGCTGGCATAATTCGGATACGATTTCCGAAAGTGCGGAGAGATCCGATTTTGCCAATCCTAGTATTGAAACAGCAGCGGAAAATCGAGCAAGATGTTGCTCAGCAAAGCACAATACGCCGTTTTCGGCACGCATGGTCTCGAAGGCACCCATGCCATGCAATACGCCACGATCAGCACTGTGAATGCAAAAATCTTGCTCTGCGATCCATTCGCCATCGCACCAGATCCATGGCGAATCGACTTGCGCAGAACTCATTAAATCTTCATCAATTCTTTTTCTTTGTGAACGATGTGCCCGTCGATGTCTTTGACAAATTTGTCAGTGAGTTTTTGCACTTCGTCCTCGAAATCTTTCTGTCCATCCTCGGTAAGAATATTATCGGCCTTCATTTTTTTCGCCGCATCCATGCCTTCTTTGCGTACTTGACGAACACTGATCTTCGCTTCTTCGCCCATGTGTTTAACGAGCTTTGCCATCTCACGACGACGTTCCTCAGAAAGCTCAGGAACAGGCACGCGGATGGACTGACTAGCAGCAGCGGGATTGAGTCCCAACTTGCTTTCACGAATCGCTCGCTCAATATCTTGCGTAGTAGATGGGTCAAAAGGCTGAACCATGAGCATTCGCGGTTCCGGAGTCGTCACTACAGCCACGGTTTTCATTTTCATTACTGAATCGTAGGCGCGGACATACACATCAATATTTTCTAACAAAGCGGGCGATGCCTTTCCGGTTCGAACGCCCGAAAACTCTTGCAATAAGTGATCGACCGCATTCTGCATGCCGATTTCCACTTCTAAAATTTTTTCGTCTGGATCCATGATAGTAACTTGTGTGAAAATAAACGATTATTGAACGATGGTGCCAATGTCCGCTCCCAGTAAGGAATTTGTAATATTTCCAGGTGTTTCTAGGTCAAAAACAATGATCGGAATTTTATTATCCATGCACAAGCTGAAGGCCGTAGTGTCCATCACCTTGAGTTGTGCGGAAATGCACTCTTGGAAACTCACTGTCTCGTAGCGCACGGCGTTGGGATTTTTCTTTGGGTCGCTGTCATAGACGCCATCGACCATTGTTGCTTTTAAAATCACTTCAGCACCCATTTCGCTAGCACGCAGTGCGGCTGTCGTGTCGGTCGAGAAAAACGGACTGCCCGTGCCTGCGGCAAAAATGACGACTTTCCCATCATCGAGGTATTTTTCGGCGCGACGGCGGATAAAAGTTTCAGCCACGTTTTTCATCTCGATGGCCGACATAACTACGCATGGCACACCATCGTCTTCGAGGGCGCTTTGCAGAGCGAGTGCATTCATCACTGTGGCAAGCATTCCCACATAGTCCGCAGTTGCACGATCCATGCCACGGGCACTCGCTGCGGCACCACGCCAGAAATTTCCTCCGCCCACGACGATGCCCAGTTGCAAATCGCCTTGCGTGTAGGCTTTGTGAATTTCACTCGCCACACGATCCACAATTTCAGGCGAAATATTATCCTTGCTCCCCACCTCGCGCAGAGCTTCTCCACTAAGTTTGAGAATGGCACGGCGGAATTTTCGAGGCTGATTGGTATGGAATGTCGTCATAGGTGTAAAGGTGTGACGGAGTTCAACATGAATCGGAATTGATGGCAATACTAAGATGAGTTCTATCGACCAAAAAAAGAGAATATGTTTTGCGCTTTACCCTACCTCATTCGTATCGCATAATACGCGCATGAAGATTTTTACTCCCTGTGCAATTCTATTATGTCTGTGGCAAACCATCGCTGTACCGCAAGAGCCTATTGCTGAAAACGAACCTGATGTTGCCCCCGTGCCGCAAGAAGTCTTGGACGACATTGCCAAGCAATTGCAGGACGTAAAAAAAGTACAGCTACCTCCACTTGATTTACGCGATAAAGAAAATGAGAAAATCGAAGCGGGTGTCAACGAGTTTACCGCTCCACGAATCGCCCTAGTTTTTGATTCCCTAAAAAATCTTGCACCTTTGCCGCTCGCCGATTGCAAACGCGTGATCCCGAAACGTCGTCCGCTCGACCGTGCGGACTTAGCTATGGAAATCGGATTCCTGATCGCGGATGGATTCTTAGTTGTGCAAAATAATCAGATGAACGAAATCGAACCCCTTGCGAAAGAGCTATCCGATTACGGAAAAAGCCTTGGTGCAGGCGAAAAAGTTAGCCGCCACATCGCAGGACTACTGCAAAGCGCGAAGGACAATAACCTAGAACAACTGAAAAAAGAACTTTCAGCGACCCAAAGCGATGTAGAAGAAGAACTCGTGAATTTGCGTGATGCTGATCTAGCCCATCTCATTTCACTTGGCGGTTGGCTACGTGCCTTGCATGTCTCTGCATCCGCTGTCGATAAACAATTCACTAGAACCCGCGCCAAGGAATTGATGCGTGAAGACATTGCCGAATACTACACGGAAATACTTGGTAGTCTCCATCCAGATATTTCCCAGCGTCCCAACATTGTGCAAATGCGTGAAATACTTTCCGACTTGCGCAGCATCATGGTGATCGAGGAAGAAAATCCTCCTACCAAGAATACTGTTACGGAAATCTTAAAATCAGCCGCAGAACTCAACAGACTTGCCGCACTTCGCGTCGAGCCTAAGTGATTCCTCCTTTTTCGCATTTCATCCTATGAAACGTCTTCTGTTCCTTTCCTTGTCCATCACCATGATCAGCCATGGACAATTACCTCAGCCACCCATAACACCAACACCTACTGCTCCGGCGGGGCCCGTAGAAGTCAACGGCATCGCTGCAATCGTCAACGGCCGGCCTGTGACAAAAAAGGAAATTATTTTTTCCATGGGGCCCATCATCAGACAACTCGCCGCCCAATTCCCACGCCGTGGTCCTGAATTCGAGAAGCAAGCGCGCGAAACTCAAGAGAAGATCATTCAGGAACTCATCGACCGCGAACTCGTCCTCGACGAATTCAAAAAAATGGGCGGAAAACTTCCCGAAGCTGCCATCAACGAGGAAATCGAACGCCAAAAACGCGAACTCTACAATGGCGACAACGCACTATTTCTCGAAGAACTCCGTCGCTCCAATTTGACCATGCCTGGCTTCCGCGCCATCACGCATGATCGAGTCGTCGTGCAAGCACTTCGCGCACAGAAATTCGCCAATGCTGCTCCCCCACTGCCATCGGAAATTGCCGAGGAGTATGAAAAAATCAAACTACAAATCCGCGATACCAATGGCGATAGTTTGACGTTTCAGAAAATTTACATCCCCGCCATGGATGAAAGAAATCCCCTCGCTACCCCCGCCCAACAGCTCGATCTTGCCGAGGAAATTGTAAAAAAACTCAAAAATGGTGCCGATTTTACCGAATTATCCAATCTGCATTCGCGCGATTCGCACTCCTCCGATAGTGGTTGGTACAAGGATACTCCTCGCACAGATTTGCAACCAGAGTTTGCCGCTCTCATTATGGATCCGCCAGAAGGCACAATCATCGGCCCACTCTCCGACCCGCGCGGATTAACCATCGTAAAGGTCAAAGAGAAAAAGTATGGCCCAGTACCGCCACTTTCCCAAGTAAGGGACCAAATCGAGCAACGCGTCACACGGCAGAAAAATGCCGAACGCTACGAGCGCTGGATCGAGAGCCTACGCAAAAAAGCTGTCATCAAACGCAAGTAATTCAAGGCGTGCACGGAATCAAAGCCCAACTCGAGGAGCTGGCTGGCAAAGGATTGCTGCGCTCCTTGCGCCACTACGAGCGAACCCCACAAGGGAAAGTTTACGATGGATCACAGGAGTTATGGAACTTTGCCGCCAACGATTACCTTGGTCTATCCACGCATCCACAGATTGCTGCAGCATACATCACAGGCATCCAGGATCACGGAATCGGTGCGGGAGCCTCTCGCTTAGTCAGTGGCGGCAGTCCGGTTTTTTCCCAGTTCGAGCAAGAACTCGCCACGGCGAAAAAACAACCATCCGCCCTGTTTTTCAGCTCTGGTTACGCCGCCGCAGTCGGCACCATTCCCGCCCTCGTCGGCAAAAATGACTTCATCATTCTGGACAAACTCAGCCATGCTTGTTTGATCGATGGCAGTAAACTCAGCGGTGCGACGATTCGTGTTTTCCCCCACAACGACGTAGAAAAGCTCAATCGTTTGCTAGGAAAAATCCGCGCCACACAACCCGCGACCTCTCGTATCTTGGTCATCACGGAATCCGTATTTAGTATGGATGGCGATCTTTGCCCACTTGCGGAAATCGTCGCCTGCAAAAACCAATACGATGCCACACTCCTCCTCGACGAAGCACACGGCTTTGGCGTCCTCGGAGAAAATGGCGGCGGCTTAGCGGAGCAACTCAATCTCACCGAATCCGTGGACATTCACATGGGCACCCTCAGCAAAGCCGCAGGCCTCGCCGGTGGCTTCATCGCCTCCTCTCAGCACATCATTGATCTTCTCATCAACCGCGCGCGCTCCTTCATCTACTCTACCGCGCCGCCGCCCGCACTCGTCGCCGCCGCCCGCACAGCCCTAGCCATCATCCGCAGCGCAGAAGGCCACATGCTACGCACACAACTCCACACAAACGCAGCACATTTCAGCAAAATACTCGGTTCATCCCCCTCCCCATCCGCAATCATTCCTCTCGTCCTTGGCGACAACCATCGCGCCCTCCGCGCCGCCGAGACACTACGCCACGCCGGATTCCTCGTCCCCGCCATTCGCTACCCCACCGTCCCGCCTAACACCGCCCGCTTACGGATTTCCCTTTCCGCCGCCCATCCCCCTTCAACCATCGCAGAACTCGCAACGATCGCAGGCACTCTATTGCATTGACCCAATCTCATCCTTCCACTACCAATCACGCCGCCTTCAGCACCAAACATGACATTCCCCGATCTACATCCCCTCCTCCCCCTCCCCCACGTTACCCCAACGCAACAACATCATTCCTAGCTAAAATCCTCACCTACACCATACACGAACCAACTTTCCCTATGGGTTTCTTTAAATCGCTTTTTAACAAAATCACCAATCGTGCTGAAATTGACTGGGATGACCTCGAAGCCGAACTCATCGCCGCCGACCTCGGAGTCAAAGGCAGCATGGCCATCATCGCCAGTTTACAAAAGCTCGGACGAAAAATTTCCGCCGAAGATGTGATCGCCGCCGCTCGTCAGCATGTCAAAAACCGCCTCATCGCACCACCAGCCACTCCCCTGCCCTCGAGTCCAGGCTGCACCCGAGTCATTATGGTTGTCGGCGTGAATGGCGTCGGCAAAACCACCTCCTGCGCCAAACTCGCCCATTTTTTATCCAAAAAAGGTCACTCCTGTCTCCTCGCCGCTGCCGATACCTTCCGCGCCGCCGCCGTAGAACAACTCGAACGCTGGGGTGCCAAGCTCAACATCCCCGTGATCAAAGGCAATCCCAATGCCGACCCCTCATCCGTCTGTTTCACCGCCCACCAGAAAGCCATCGCACAAAAAATCGACTACCTGATCTGCGACACCGCAGGCCGCCTGCACACCCGGCATAACCTCATGGAAGAACTATCAAAAATCCGCCGCGTGATCGCGAAAAACGACGAAACAGCCCCCCATTTTACCCTACTCGTCGTCGATGCCACCACCGGCACCAATGCCTTGCAACAAGCGAAAGAATTCCACAAAGCCTGCCCGCTCGACGGCATCATCCTCACAAAAATGGACGGCTCAGGCCGAGGCGGCGTAGCTGTCACCATCCAAGAAACGCTCAACATCCCCACTTGCTACATCGGCACAGGCGAAGAAGCCGAAGCCTTCGCCGCATTTGATCCCCAACATTTCGTCAACGAAATGATTAACAGCTAAAGCACAAAAAACGGCATCGGGTCCTCACTTGTATAATTGCCTTCCTCACTTGTATAATTGCCTTCCTCACTTGTATAATTGCCTTCCTCACTTGTATAATTGCCTTCCTCACTTGTATAATTGACTCCCTCACTTGTATA
>CAMAYN010000056.1 GCA_945862285.1 Akkermansia muciniphila
CTTTTCGAATCGCCCACCTTTATCGAACGGCGAATGAAAGCGAGCCTCTTTGAGATTCATGCGCGGCTGGCTTAATACACGATTACGTACGTAAATTCCGAAAACGTAGCATAAGATTCTAACGCATTGCATATCTTAAATATGGAACACATGAACATTTTTCGGGTTGGGTTTTTTCGGATTATTATTATTCGGGAGTGGAATTTGCTGATGTTATTTAGTGTAACGAGGGATGGGGATGTTGTGGCGCAGGCCCATTTTATCTGCGATTCCTGCTAGTTCCTTGAGGCGAAAATCGTAAACATCGGCAGTGGGATCTGCTCCGGGGGGTAGTTTCACGAGCAGCCAGGGGACGGGGGATTGCTGTTTTTGATTCTTTTCATCAGAGGTTACGATCTTTTCTTCCTGATCGCTCATCGGACTTGCTGGTGGAGTCGATAAGGCGTTGACGAGTCGGGGATAGGAAACCAGTTTTCCTTGGAAATAAAATTGCCCGCGTTCGTTGACGCGGAGGGTAATAATCTTCTGCTGATAGAGCAATTCCCGCAAATCATCGGCTGTTTGGGTAACAGCAGCGGCATGGATGATGGCCATTTTTTGGCGTGAAAGTTCGAGCACATACGGCGGCTGAACGGCGCTCGCTTCCTTCGTCCACGGCAAGGATAGGATCGTATCATAGCGCCTGGGCGATTGCGGTGCTTGCGCGAGAACGGTTTTCCATTGTTCCGCAGTGAGCGTGAGGGTGCCGGTGGTTTGGGTTTCATCGATCTGGTCGGGCGTCAGTGATATGAGGCTGTGGGGAACAAGGATTTGCCCCGATTTTTGATCGATCGGGAAAAAGGCCGGACGTTTTTTATCGTCGGTTGGAGGAGTGTTGTTTTGCGAAAGCGTGTAGAACAGTGATTGTTGGAGACTGGCTAAGTTTTTTTCTACTTCGAAGGTAATGCGTTTTTGTTCGTCGTTAGCTTGTCGCTGTTTTGTTAGAGAAGATTCGAGTTCCGCTTGTTTGCTTTCGAGGCGATCGATTTCTTGTTGGTATCGTTCTTGATGAGCGACTTCGTTTTGCACTTTATCGAGCAGGGCTTGGTTTTCTTTTTGCAGGGCATCGAATTGGTCGGGCAATAAGGTGCTGTTGTTGCCGATGCGGCGGATTTGATCGAGCATTTCTTGGTTGGATTCGAGCAGTCCAGCGAGGCGTTCTTTGTAGTCGATGAGTTCTAGTGTTTGTTGATCCAGTTGGTGATTTTTTTTCACTAATGCTTGATTGGCTTGGATGGCGCGTTGCATGCCGATGCTGGTGCCGAGCGCTCCGATGAGTAGGGTGAGGAATAAGGCGGCACCAGCGATGACGGCGGTGCGGTGGCGGCGGGCGAAGCGTCTGATGAGGTAAGCCTTGCTGGGTGGGCGCGCATTTACCGGTTGGTGGGAGAGGAAGCGCACGATGTCCTCGGCCAATGAGGAGGCGGATTCGTAGCGGCGTGATGGGCACTTTTCCAGTGCCTTCATGACGATCCAGTCTAAGTCACCGCGCAGGTTCTGTGGGTTGATGCCGGGGTAGGAGGATGGTGCGGGCAAGTGTTGGCGTATGCTTTCGGCAATCTTTGTGCTGGGTTTTTGTGGTGATAAATCGCGGATTTGGCGTTGGATTTCTGTAAAGCTTACACGGGATAACTGCTTGCCATCGAGCGGCGTTGTGCCGGTGAGTAGTTCGTATAAAATGATGCCTAACGAATAAATATCGCTCAAGGTATCAACGCCACGGGAAGGATTTTCCGCTTGCTCGGGGCTCATGTATTGCGGCGTGCCGATCAAGCGATCATGGCGGGTGTAAATGGTGTGGCTATTGCTTCCGATGCCGATGGCCTTGGCGATGCCGAAGTCGATGACTTTGACCAAAGGCTGATTGTCTTGATGGGCGACGAGAATGTTGGATGGCTTGAGGTCGCGATGGATCATACCCTTTTGATGGGCGTGTTGGACAGCGGCACAGACATCGATGAAGAGTTCGAGCCGTTTCTTGAGGTCGAGTTCATGTTGGCGGCAGTATTTGGTGATTTCTACGCCATCTACGAATTCCATGACGAAATAGGGGCGTCCCTTTTCCGTGGTTCCTGCGTCTAAAACTTTGGCAATGAAGGGATGCTCCATGAGGGCGAGCGCCTGGCGTTCGGCCTGGAAGCGCGAGATGACTTCTTTCGAATCCATGCCGGGCTTAATTACCTTGAGTGCAACTTGACGGACGACAGGAGATTTCTGCTGGGCGAGGTAAACATTGCCAAATCCGCCTTCGCCGATTTGTTTGAGTAACTCGTAGCGTTCGATCGTGTCACCTACAGTTTCGCTCAGTTCTGAAGAAAAAAATGCTTCTGGGGGAGATTCCATGAAGTCGGGATTGGCGATCACAGCGGCGATGAGGGATTCCACTTCTTGGCGTAGGGCAGGATCATCACCGCAGGCCTCGGCAAGATAATTCGACCGCTCGTGGGGCGTAGAAATTTCCAGTGCTTGCTCAATGATGAAATCGGTATCGTGTTTATTTTGCATAGAAAGTGAGGCAAAAGCTGATAAGAAATGCGAAAAATGCTCGCTGATTAGGTCATGGAGATTGCAGTGAACTCGGAGGCAGGGGACATCGGCTCAAGCAGACTCGTTGCGTTTCCATTCGCGCAATAACCAAGCTCGGGCAAAGAGCCAATCACGCTTTGCCGTGGGGACAGAAATGCCAAGTGCTTCTGCACATTCTTCGATGGTCATGCCGACAAAATAGCGCAGCTTCACGACTTCTGCTTTGCGTGGTTCGATTTGCGCGAGGCGGTCGATGAATTCATGAATGATGAGTATTTCCTCATCCTGCGATTCCGGATTTGCGATGACATCATCGACAAAACCTGTTCGTTTCCAGTCACCGCCATGGCGTATGGCTTTGCGGCGGCGAGCGCGGTCGATGAGGATGCGTCGCATGGCCTCCCCTGCGGCACTGAAAAAATGTTGGCGTCCATCCCATTGTTGTTCGCCGGGGGAAAGGCGCAAGTAGGCTTCATGGACGAGTGCCGTAGCCTGTAAGGTTTGCGCATCAGGTTCGCGTTTGAGTCGCCATGCGGCGAGCTTGCGTAGCTCGGCATAGACGATGGGGATCAGGTCTTCCGCAGCTTGCTTATCACCACTTGCCGCCGCGCTGAGCATTTGCGTTACGTTATCGAGACTGTCGGACATTACGATGCGATGATTTGATAGAATATCCTTCATTTGGCAAGAATAAAGGAGAGGTAGAGTTGTGATCACTTTATGCTCCCAGAGTCAGAATCGTGGTGATTTTCCTGCCTGAACATAAGATACGATTTTTTTCTGGATGGAAAGCGATGGGCGGGGCAGGATTGGTACGTGAAGTGGATCGAAGATACATGGGCAGGATTGATTTTTTGCCTTCATGCAGCGGGCGCGGTGCACGCCTTGCATGCGTTGATGAAAAATCGAACTTCGCAGGGTGCGATCGCATGGATTCTTTTCCTCATTACATTTCCTTACGTCGCTGTGCCGCTGTATTGGTTTTTTGGCAGAGATAAATTTACGGGGTACGTTCGTGCACGAAGAGCGAAGGATGGCAAGCTCGCCGACAAATCGCGCGATGTGCGTGAAGCCATCAAGCGATATAAAGTGCGGCAGCATAGCAGTCTTATGAAGACGGCGAGCCACCTTGCGGGATTACCGCACATATCAGGCAATGCACTAACGCTCTACACGGACGGCGAAAAGACCTTTCATGAAATCTTCGCCACGATCGAAAAAGCAGAGCACTACATTTTACTCAACTATTATATTTTTAAAAACGACACTGTGGGTGAAGCCATGCAGGAAATGTTAGTTCGTAAAGCGCGCGCTGGTGTGAGGGTGTATTTTCTGTATGATGAAATTGGATCAAGCAAGTTACCGCGAGCATTTCTACGCGAAATGCGTGATGCGGGAGTGGAGTTTCATCACTTTGGAACGAATCGATTTTGGTGGTCGCGCTTTCAATACAATTTCCGCAATCACCGGAAAATCATTATATGCGACGGCAAAGAAGCATTGATCGGCGGGCTGAATGTGGCGGATGAATATTTAGGTTGGCATCCTACGCTTGGCTATTGGCGCGATACACACATGAAAATCTGTGGGCCAGCGGTTTTGGCGATTCAGTTAGTGTTTGTGGAAGATTGGTATTGGGCCTGTGGTGCGGCGATAGATTTGCAGTATCGTGTCACAGAATCAGGTGAGCAGAGCATACTGATTTTGCCAACAGGACCTGCCGATGTTTTGGATTCGTGGCAATTGTTGATTGTGGAAGCGAGTAACCAAGCACGAGAACGATTGTGGATTGCTTCGCCGTATTTCGTGCCGGATACAGGTGTGACTTCCGCATTGCAGGCGGCGGCGTTGCGTGGAGTGGATGTACGGATTTTACTTCCTGACCGTGGTGACAATCTTCTCGTTCACTTCGCAACGTATTGCTACTACCAACCTATCATGGATGCTGGTGGGGCGATCTATCGCTACACCAAGGGATTTCTTCATCAAAAAGTATTACTCAGTGACAATGCGGCCTGTGTCGGCACAGGGAATGTCGATAACCGATCTTTCCGACTAAATTTTGAAATTGCTGGGTTCACGGAAGATGAAGGATTTGTTCGATCCGTTAGAGAGATGTTAGAAGAAGATTTTCTCGGGGCCTATTTGGCAAAGGCGGGTGATTATACGGATCAGCCTTGGTATTTTCGCGCGGCTTGTCGTGGAGCAAAATTATTTTCCCCATTGCTGTAGAAGAATTTTCTATCGAAAAAAATTCTAGCGAAATCGCCTTTCCAGTTCTCGCATTGAAAATTCGGTTAGAGTAGGCCGACCATCGGCAGCGCAATACGGCAGATCACAGGAAAAAAGTTGCCGTAGTAAATCCATGCACATTCGCGCATCCACACCTTGTAAAAGCCCTGCTCGACGCGCAATAATCTTCGCTAATTTTTCGCGTGGCTGCCGTTGATTTACCATCATGCCAGATTGCAAATCATCGATCATTTCGCGGAAAAATGTCAACGGATCGGCGACATCTAAAAAAGCGGGTACGGAGCGAATTTGTAAAGTTCCCGAGCCAAAGTCATCGATTTCCCAACCTGCCGCGTGAAGCTCCTTGGCATGCCGCATAGCGAGTTCGTGTTCACGCGGTTCTACGTTTGCGAGCAATGGTACCAGCAAAGACTGGCTCTCCATCTCTAACGAAGAAAGCAGCATTTCATAAATCATTCGTTCGCGAGCCGCCCGTGGATCGAATAATACCAAACCATCTTCGCTTTCTAATAAGAAAAATCGACCGTGTAAAACCTCCAAAAAGCGAAATCGTTGATCCACGTTGACCGCCGATGATTTCTCATCCGACTGCCTCATTTCTACCGCTGTAGCAGGCTGGAGGGGGATTTCTTCCGCATCAGGAATCGAACGCGTAGGCTCAGGCATCAAGGTCCTTTCCGGCGCGACAAGCGGAGTGGAAACGAGTGGAAGTTGTTGCTGTTTGGCTTGCGGTATCCATGACTTTACTGGGGGGGGCGCATCGGTATCCGGCATAGGTGCCGCAAAGGACTTCGCCTCTGCCAAACGTGCTGAAAGTGAGCGCGCCTCATGCCATACTAGCAAGGCATGGCTCACCGCCTGTGCGCAACCATCGCGGACATCAATGGCGTTTTGGAAGCGCACCTCACGCTTTGCGGGATGCACATTGACATCGACCAGCGTCGGATCCATCTCGATCCACAACCATGCGGCAGGGTTTTGACCGTCGGTGATACCACCGCGAAATCCTTCCGAAATCCCCCTCGATACCGCCGGGTCTTCGATGGGCCTGCCGTTGAGGAAAATGCATTGATGCTTACGACCTTTGCGGGCATGCGACGCTGGCAGGAGAAATCCACTTAAGCGAAATCCTCGCCCGTGAAACTCGGGAACTTCGATTAAATCCGTCGCCGTTTCGGTTCCTAACATGTGCCGCAAGCGATCTGCCCTACGCTGTACCGCAGGCAAGTCAAAGACCTCCGTGCCATCGCGCAAAAAGCGGAAACGCACCGCGTGAAATGCCATGGCGTGGAGCCGCAATTCATGCTCCACGTGAGCACTTTCTGTCGTGGCTGTTTTTAAAAACTTCCGCCGCGCGGGCATGTTAAAAAAGATTTGCCGTACCTCCATGCATGTGCCGGGCGCGGATCCTCCATCACGCACGTCGCGCAGAATCCCACCTTCCACATGAATTTCGCTGGCCGCTACCGCATCCCGATGTCGCGTCATGACACGAAAGCGCGATACGCTGGCGATGCTAGGTATCGCTTCGCCACGAAAGCCTAAAGTCTTGATCGATCCTAGATCGCTCGAAACCGTCAATTTACTCGTTGCATGCCGCTCTAGGCACAGCAAAGCATCCTCGCGGTCCATGCCCTTGCCATCGTCCGTCACCCGAATCAATGCTACACCGCCGCGTTCGATTTCCACGGTGATCTCATTGGCTTGTGCATCGAGGGAGTTCTCGATGAGTTCCTTAACCACACTTGCCGGGCGCTCCACGACCTCACCTGCCGCGACTTGGCTGGCGAGTTGATCGGGCATGATTTTAATGAGTGGCATAGGCGCGAGGGATTTACACCCATTTTGCACGGATCACCAAGGAGTTTTTCCGAGGAAATGGCGACTCATGCGGAGTGAAAAATGCAAAAGAATGATGGATCTCCATGGTCTGATCGAGTTTTCCTGCTTTATGAGTTGCGGTTTGGCGTTTTTTGCCTAATCTTACGTCACTATGTTTTATAAAAAATTGATATTGATCGGGATGTTGTGCAGTTCCTTCTTTTGCTCGGCTTATGGCAACGAAAAAACACCAAACTCTGGGGAATGGGTTAGCATGTTAAACGGCAAAGATTTAGCCGGATGGAAATGCAGCGAGGAAAATCCTGATTCGTTTAAAATCGTGGAAGGGGCACTGGTGGTGCATGGGAATCGAGCGCATTTATTTTTCGTTGGTGCGGACAATGCGGCGAATTTCACCAACTTCGAGTTCGAAGCCACCTTTAAGACCATGGAAAAAGCGAATTCGGGAATCTTTTTTGCAACAAAATGGCAAGCATCGGGCTGGCCGGCACATGGTTACGAGGCGCAAGTCAATTGTTCCAATGGCGATCCCCGAAAAACCGGTAGTATTTACAGCGTGAAAGATGTCATGAATGTCGCTCCCCACAAAGATAACGAATGGACGAAATATGTGATTCTTGTCAAAGGGAAAACCGTGACGATAAAAATTGATGGCAAGGTCGTAAATGAGTTCACAGAGCCAGAAGATCCGGGGCATAAAACGAGAAAACTCGGCCCCGGCACGATTGCGATCCAAGCGCATGATCCTGCGAGTATCGTCCATTACAAGGAGATGCGTTATCGTGTTTTGCCGTAATCTACAGCGATTTTCGCAATGCCCGATTTTCTAAGAGATTGTTAGGATTCGGGCCATGAAAAAAACAAAAAAGCTGCATCAATGTGATGCAGCTTTTTTGATAGATTGGAATAAATCGATTAGCGTTTGGAGAATTGGAAGCGCTTACGAGCACCTGGGCGACCGGGTTTTTTGCGCTCTTTCATCCGTCCGTCACGTGTCAGCAGACCATGTGGCTTGATCAATTTCCGAACTTCTGGATTCAGTTGAATCAAAGCGCGAGAGATACCGAGGCTGATCGCACCACATTGACCGTGAATGCCACCACCTTTGGCGACGACTTTTACATCGAAGCGATTAATCAAATGACCGTGCTGGAAGGGGAGCAGGATGGTATTTTGAAGTGGGATGGTTGGAAGGTATTCTTCAAAGGTGCGACCGTTGATGATGATTTGTCCTGTGCCTTGGCTGAGCCAGACGTGGGCGATGGCGTTTTTGCGGCGGCCAGTGGCGGAGGCTGTAGTGATTTCGCTCATGGATAGTAAAATAGTAGTTAAAAATTAAGCAATGGTGCGGGCGACAGGTTGTTGGGCAGCGTGTGGATGATCAGCTCCGCTGTAAACTTTCAGTTTGGTGTATTGCTGACGACCAAGGCTGCCTTTGGGTAGCATACCCCAAACGGCGCGTTCGATAAGGAGTTGAGCGCGGCGCTTGCGAACCATGCGTGGCGTTTCGACTTTTTTGCCACCAACGAATCCGGAGAAACGTGTGTAAATTTTGTCATTTTCCTTTGATCCGCTGAGTTTGCACTGATCTGCATTGATCACAACGACGAAATCTCCTGTATCGACATGAGTGGTGAAAATCGGCTTGTGCTTACCACGGAGCAAACGAGCAGCTTCTACAGCAACAGCGCCAAGAATTTGGTCTTTGGCGTCGATGATATGCCATGTGCGTTGCACATCTTGTGGCTTAGCGGAAAATGTTTTCATATAGCGAATTTCTTAGAGTGAGACGGTTGTGATGCTGCTTTGATACGAGTAAAGTTGACCGCGCTAGTCGAGCAGATATTGCAAAAATGCAACGTGGAAGCAATACTTCCAGCTACCGTTTCTTAGCGCGGGGCGGCGAAACTAGTGATCGCTCCGCTTACTGTCAATACAAAATCTCAAAAATTTCTGCTCTTTTTTTAAAAAGATACTTGGTGCTGATTCATTTGATAAGACTGTTTTTAGGCAGAACGTGCTTTCTTGAAAGATTCCTTAGTCAGGCGGTGTATTGGCATGAACTGTGAAATTCTTCGCAGATATGAAAAATATCCTACCATTCCTACAATGAAAAAAATCGTAACTACATTCTTGGCTATCACTGCCACAGCGTTCGCCCATGAACATAATCTTTTCGACGGGAAAACCTTGGATGGGTGGGAAGGTCTTGCGGGGAAATGGACCGTAGAAGATGGCGCGATCACGGGTCAGACGACGAAGGAAAATCCTGCTACAGGCAATACATTCTTGGTCTGGAAGGGCGGAGAAGTCGATGATTTCGAACTGACTTTCCAATACAAATTCTCGGGTGAGAACGAGAAATCGTACGGCAATAGCGGTGTGCAGTATCGCAGCAAACTCGTTGACGAAAAAAACTTTGTCATCGCGGGATACCAAGCCGATTTCGAAATTGGTCCCAAGTGGAGTGGGATTCTCTATGAAGAAAAAGGTCGTGGGATTCTCGCCAAACGCGGTGAGAAAGTCGTCATTCACCAGACAGAAGACGCCAATAAACCGCGCATTGAGGTGGTGGGGGAAACGAACAAGAGTGATGAAATTCAGGCTGCGATCAAGCCGCTCGAATGGAATACTTATAAAATTGTCGCTCAAGGGAATCGCCTCCAGCATTTCATCAATGGCAAGTTGAGTGTCGATATTACCGACAACACCAAAGAAGGTGCGAAAAAAGGCTTGTTGGCTCTGCAATTACACGCCGGTCCGCCGATGAAAGTGCAGTTCAAAGACATCGTTATGAAGGACTAACTCACTACGGTATGTCAATTTCAGGATGCTCACGTATGAGGAGCATCCTTTTTTTGTGCCGATCTTTTCCATCAGTAACACAAGAATCCATGATAAAAAACGGCTCAAGGTTCGTATGGATTTAAGTTCATTTCTTATCTTTTCCGCAATGCAGAATAATTTTTCATTTTTGATTTTGATATTGCTATTCGTGACTAGTTCATTGTGCCGCGGAGAAAAACTATCGTTTAATCGCGACATCCGTCCTATTTTGAGCGACAAATGCATTGGTTGCCATGGTCCTGACGCAAAGCATCGCGAGGCGGGGTTGCGTCTCGATCTAGCAGAGGCGGCATACGCTCCATTAACAGAAAGCCAAGGGCATGCGATTGTTCCTGGCAAGCCAGAAGAAAGCCACATTATTTTGCGGATCGATAGTAAAGATCCAGACTCGATCATGCCTCCCCCCAAAGCCCACAAGACGATTAGTCTCGCGGAGCGTGATATTCTGGTACGCTGGATTCGCGAGGGGGCCGAGTATCAACCGCATTGGTCTTACACACCGATTCGCCGCCCCGCGGTTCCATCGGTAAAGGGCAAGATCAATAACCCTATCGATGCGTTTATCTTGGCAAATTTAGAGAAAAAAAACATCAGTCCTAGCCCTCAAGCAACGTCCACTGATTTACTGCGCAGACTAAGCCTTGATCTCACCGGGCTGCCTCCATCTCCGGCGGATGTTGCCGCATTTTCTAACCAAAAAACCGAATATCAGAACTGGGTTGAGAAATTGCTCCAATCTCCCCAATATGGTGAACGGATGGCTGTGCCATGGCTCGACGTGGTGCGCTTTGCCGACACCGTTGGTTTTCATGGTGATCAAAATATGCGGAATTTTGCTTATCGCGATTACGTGATCAATAGCTTCAATTCAGACAAGCCCTTTGATGTTTTTGTGAAAGAGCAACTCGCTGGTGATTTATTACCGAATGCCAGCGAGGAACAAAGAATTGCCTCGGCATTGAATCGCCTGAACTTAATGACCCGCGAAGGCGGTGCTCAGCCGAAAGAATATCTTGCGAAATATGCCGCAGATCGCGTGCGCGCCGTCGGCACGGCCTTTCTCGGACAAACAACTGGTTGTGCCGAATGCCATGACCACAAATACGATCCCATTACCGCGAAGGATTTTTATTCCTTGGGAGCATTTTTTGCCGATGTCAAACAATGGGGGGTCTATTCGGATTACTCCTACAGCCCAGAACCAGAACTAGCAAAGTTTACCAACGACTACCCATTTCCTCCTGAAATCATCACGCAATCCTCATCTCTGTTGGCAAGGATCGCTAGAATCGAAGCAGACGTGCTCGCCTTATTGGAAAAACATCCTGTCGATCCAGCAGTTCACGTGGCTTGGACGGCGCAAATGAAAACCTACCTCAACGCAAATCCAGATGGCTGGCAGGTAATGGCCATCGCGGAAGCCGTTAGCTCGAAAAAAACTCCCGTGATCGTCAATTCCGATGGCTCAGCAACAGCAACCGGTGCCGTCGTCAAAGATGATGCTATTACTTTCACAGTAAACGCCCCAACTTCGACGCTCGGTAGTCTCCGTTTGGAAGCCATGCCAGATGATCGAAACAACGGATTCGTGGGCCGATCCCCCGGAGGCCACTTTTCGATCACGCCGATCGTAGAAATGGTGACTGGGTCGGGGCAAGTATCGCCGATAAAAATCTCTTATGCTCAAGCCGATCTAAGTCGCCCTGCAGGTTACAGCAACGGCGCAGAAAAAACCATCGACTTCAAAGCCGCTTGGAATAGCGCGCCTGAAAAATTAGAAATTCCCGCGGATCTGACAAAGCGAAAACAAACAGCCGTTCTTTGTTTCGAAAAACCACTAACTTTAGCTGAGGGCGCGAAGCTAAGGATTCGTGTCAATTCGCCAGACATTGGGCGGATTCGCATTTCTTCATCGCCCGTCTTGAATCCCGTTCCTGGACGTCCAGCCCTGAGCGACGCCTTGATTCAATCCATGGATTCCCACCATGCCGCTTATCATTTATGCCACACTCCCGTTGCGCAATTGCCGCCCGCCTATCTCGCTCTCTTGAATGAAATCCGTAGCTGTCGCGCTGGATGGACGCGCACACTCACCACCGTAGCAGTTCCCAAAGAAAAAAAACTGACTAGCAGAATTCTACCACGTGGAAATTGGCAGGATGAGTCGGGCGAAATCGTAAAGCCAGGTGTGCTAGGATTTTTGCCCAAGGCATCATTTCCGAAAGATCGCGAGGCAACTCGGATCGATTTAGCAAATTGGATCACCGCGGCGGAAAACCCTCTTCCCGCCCGGCATTATGTGAACCGCTTATGGAAACAATTTTTCGGCAAAGGTTTGTCGAACGTATTAGACGATCTCGGCGGGCAAGGCGAGGCTCCATCTCATCCAGAATTGTTAGATTGGCTCGCTTCAGAATTCCGTGAATCGGGTTGGAGCACCAAGCACATCGTGCGTCTCATCGTTACCAGCAAAACATACCAGCAAGCCGCCGCGATCCGGAAAGATCTACAAGAAATCGATCCAAGTAATCGCCTCCTTGCTCAACAAAGCGCCCGTCGCCTCGATGCCGAATTTATCCGCGATCACGCTCTATCCATCGCAGGAATCTTGGATACTTCCTACACGGGAGGCCCTTCTTCCAAGCCCTACCAACCTGCCGGATATTATACTGCGATCCAATTCCCGGATCGAGATTGGGTAATCGACACCGGCCACAGTCGCATGCGCCGTGGTCTTTATACGCATTGGCAGCGGACATTCCTCCATCCGATGTTGGCGAATTTTGATGCACCATCGCGCGAGGAATGTAGCGGTGACCGCATCCAAGCAAATACACCGCAGCAGGCGCTAACCTTGCTTAACGACCCCGTATTTCAAGAGGCGAGCTCAGCTCTTGCACAAAGAGTAAGCAAAGCAGGCTCAATCCAAGCATCGATCACAGAAGCATTCACCTTAGCTCTTTCCCGCAGTCCGAACGATGAGGAAATGAAGAGCTTAGTCAATTTCTATCAAAAACAACTCGCCTCCTTCCAATCTGGTGAGAATCAAGCGAAAAATAGGAGCAACGAACTCGCTGCCCTCGGTCAAACATGCCGAGTGATTCTCAACCTTCACGAAACCATTACCCGCTACTAAAAGTTATGCTTCATGATCTTTCCGTCAATCGTCGCACATTTCTTAATCGCTCCTTTGCGGGGCTTGGTGGTATTGCACTTTCTTCCTTGATGCAGCCATCTCGCGCGCAAGCTCCATGGCCTGGTCGCTATGATAACGCCTTGCACTACTCGCCTAAGGCAAAACGCGTCATCCACCTCTGCATGGCGGGTGGTCCATCGCAGTTTGAATCGTTCGATTACAAGCCAGAGCTAAATAAAATCCACGGCAAGGAGTTTCCGGCAAGTTTCACCAAAGGTCAGCAGCTAGCGCAGCTCCAGGGTTCAAAACTCATCGCCCGAGGTTCTTTTACGAATTTCCGCAAATACGGTGAATCTGGGATTTACGTATCGGATCTTTTTCCTCACATGGCAAAAGTCATAGATCGATTCGCCGTCATCAATTCGATGACCACCGAGCAAATCAACCATGATCCCGCACATGCGTTTTTTAATAGCGGCTCGATTGTAAAAGGTCGGCCATCGATGGGCTCGTGGTTGCTTTACGGACTTGGCGCGGAAACCACGGATCTGCCCGGATACATCGTGTTGATGTCCGCCGGCGGTGGCGGTGCGCAACCAGTGAGTTCGCGTCAGTGGGCCTCAGGTTTTTTGCCTGGAAAATACCAAGGTGTGCAATTTCAGAGCAATGGTGCCGCAGTGCATTACCTTGGTAGCCCCGATGGAATCTGCCAATCGACGCAAAGACAGGTTGTCGATGAGGTGAAATATCTTAACGGACTTCTATCCGAGTCGCGCTCGGATGCAGAAATCGCCGCCCGCATCTCCCAATACGAAATGGCCTTCCGCATGCAAAGCTCCGTGCCAGGCTTGACCGATCTTTCGAGCGAACCGAAAAGCGTTCGCGATCTTTACGGAGTCGATGACATCGATAAGCCGAGTTTCGCCCGCAACTGCATTCTTGCTCGCCGCATGGCCGAGCGCGGTGTGCGTTTTGTGCAACTCTATCATCGCGCCTGGGATCACCATGGAAATATTGAGAAAGATATGCCATTTGCTGCGAAAAATACCGATCAAGCGACTGCGGCACTCATATTAGATTTAGAACAACGCGGCATGCTCGAAGATACACTGATTATTTGGGGTGGAGAATTTGGGCGCACTCCGATGGGGCAAGGGACTGGTCGTGACCATCACATCAATGCCTTCAGCCTACTCATGGCGGGTGGCGGCATCAAAGGTGGAACCGTTCATGGTAAGTCCGATGAACTCGGATACGCCGCCGTTGAAAATAAGACCTCGGTGCACGACCTCCACGCAACGATGCTTCATCTGCTCGGCATCGACGATGCCGCTTTCACCTATAAATTCCAAGGCTTAGACTTCAAACTGAGCGGCGTTGAGCCGTGCCGGGTGATCAAACAAATCCTAGCATAATTTTTTCCCATTCTACTCTTTATGCTTTAATTCAAATCGAGTATTACTACAATACATCATCATGAAAGATTACAGCTTATCCAACGTTCTTCCAGACTCACAAGCGCAAGTCACACGGCGCAATTTTGTCAAAAATGCCGCACTCAGCACCGCCGCGATAGGGCTCGCACCATTGGTGTTCCCGTCGCTCGCGTCCGCTCAAGACGCTGCTGGCAAACCAAAACTCAAAGTCGGCGTCGTCGGACTCGGCGGACGTGGCTCGGGTGCCGTTATTGATATCCTCCGTGCAGATCCCGATACAATCCTCTGGGCCGCGGGTGATATTTTTGAAGCACCAATGAAGCAAATTTCTTCGTTGCAAAAATCATTCTCGGGACGCGTCGATACGGATGGAGGGAAGCGCGAGTTTATCGGCTTTGATGCCTATCAAAAAGTCATCGATAGTGGTGCCGACATTATTTTACTCACTACCACGCCAGCCTTCCGTCCCTTGCATTTCGCTGCTGCTGTTGCCGCTGGAAAACATGTTTTCGTAGAAAAGCCCTTTGCTCTCGATATTCCTGGACTGAAAAGCATCGTCGAAAGTGCCAAAAAAGCCCAAGCCAACGGACAATCCGTGCTCACCGGATTAGTCTGGCGCTACAGCCCGCATCTCATGGAGTTGCACAAACGCATTCAAGATGGTGCCATCGGCGATGTTCTTTCCACCTCATCTATGTACTGCGGCGGCGGCAGACCTAACAAAATGCCGAATATGAAATACAAGCCCCCCACCATGTCCGACATGGAATGGGCCCAGCGCTACTGGCAAAACTTTCTCGAACTCGGTGGCGATGGCGCACTGGAATTTATGATCCATGGCATCGACCGCATGTCCTGGGCCATGAACGATGCCATGCCCGTGAAATGTTTCGCCAACGGCGGTAACATCGTTCCCGTTGAAGGAGCGAACGCTTGGGACAACTTCAGCATGCGTTACGAATACGCCGATGGCCGCTCCGCCAATTTCTTTGGGCGCCAAATCCCCCGCACGTTTGCCGCCGGCACCGATGACATTATCGGCACAAAAGGGCGCGCCTTCTTCGACGGTGGCACCGCCTCCATCATCGTAAATGGCAAAACCACATGGCAAACCACCGGCGATCTCGACTACGTGAACGAACACAAAATCTTCACACAACACATTCGCTCTGGAAAAGTCTTCAATGACATCATCGGAAAATTTGAGATCACTCACGCCATCTCGATCATGGGACGCGAAGCCGCTTATACGGGGCAACTTCTGACTGATAAACAGCTCATGTCATCCACCAACCTTCTCATAGAAACCAAGGGCATGGATTTCAATACTCCATTCACCCCGCGTCCCTGTGCCGAGCCTGGCAAGACGAAATTTAGTTAACCTCCCCTTTCCGACATGTCACTTTTTTCTAATCTTTCTAAAAAATTCTTCCGCAATAGCATACTCCTTGCCCTCGTCATTGCGGCTCTTTCACCGTTCCATGGTATGGCGCAGCAACCTGCCGTCGTAGCCGATCAAGATCCCGCCGTTGCCGACATCAAGCCAACATTAAAAAATGATGCCATTGATGAAGAACAAATGCGCATCGCCAAAATCATTCACAAGCGCATCACGGACTACCAAGAAATCAAAAACAAAACGAACAACAACCAACCCCAGCCCCTTTCCGCTTTCAAGGAAACCCTTAATTCCGGTGCCCAATTCGAGATGCTTCCCATCAAAGGGGGCACTTTCACTTGGAAAGGCGAGAAAGAAAGCGACGTCTTAGAAGTTACCCTATCGTCATTTTGGATGGGTAAAGCCGAAGTCACATGGGAGGAGTATGATCCTTTCATGTATGATGAAATACCAAGGCAAAAAGACGGCCAAGTCGTAGATTTCGCACGTCCGCAAATCACCAGTGATCTGGATTTTATCGCCAGACCCACTGATCCTTACCACCCGATGACATTTGGTATGCCGCGCGACGGACGACCTGCCATCGGCATGACCCAACACGCTGCCAATAAATACTGCCAATGGATCAGCATGCAAACCGGGCACTTCTACCGCCTTCCTACCGAAGCTGAATGGGAATACGCCTGCCGCGCTGGCAGTCAAGCCAAGTATTCATGGGGTGAAAACCCCACAGACGCAGAGCAATACGCCTGGTTCGGCGGCGATGAAGCATCCCACTACCAAGCCCCAGGCACGAAAAAACCGAACCCTTGGGGACTGCTAGACATGCACGGCAATGTGCTCGAGTGGACTCTCGATCAATACGTGCCTGACCGACGCGCCTACTTTGGCAAAGACAAAGTCCTCAACCCGTGGATCAAGGCTACCAAACCCTATCCTCACGTCACCAAAGGCGGACACTGGAAACAAAAAGTCGAAGAAATTTCCGCCGCCGCACGCGTCCCATCATCACCCGAATGGAAAAAAATCGATCCTCAAAACCCTAAGTCGCTTTGGTACCTTACCAATGTCAGCACACTTGGTATGCGCATCGTACGACCAGAAAAAATCCCCACGGCGGAGGAAATGTATCATTTCTGGAACTCAGGCGTGGCAGCGGATGGTGAATTCGCCGTTTATTAAAAAATGCGATCAATCAAACGAGTCGCCGCCGCGAAATCTCTAGCGATTTTCTGTATTTGTTGCGCTACCGTTGTGCTCATCGCCCACTGCAACTCGAAAAAAATCCCCACAGCTCAATCGCCAGCAGCAGAGCTTAAAAAATACGCCTACACGCAGCCGCATCTAGGCACCACCGTACAGCTCGTTTTTTACTCCGATAATGACGAACTCGCGGCCAGCCTTTCCCAGCAATGCTTCCAGCACATTCGCGAACTCAACGATATATTTTCCGACTACATCGACGATAGCGAACTCAACCAGCTCTGCAACAAACCGCTTAACCAAGCGCATAAAGTTAGCGAACCACTCTTCACAGTCATCAACCAAGCACAGGAAATTTCTGCCAAAAGCAATGGCGCATTTGATATCACCATCGGCACCCAAACCAAACGCTGGCGTCAGCGGCAGGCCGAAATCGAGCCCCCGCTCAGTCCGTCCAGCCACGTCAGTTACCGCGACCTCAAACTCGATCCGCTACAACAATCCATCACCCTGCTCGCCCCGCTCCAACTTGACCTCGGCGGCATTGCCAAAGGCTACATCGCCGACCAGCTCATGCGTCGCATCAAAGCCGCCGGTCTCAGCCATGCCGCCGTCATCATCGGCGGAGAAACCGTTCTCGCCGCCGCGCCGCCGGGAAAAGACGGCTGGCGTATCGGCCTAGAAGACCCCGAGCGAAAAATCATCGGCACCCTCAGCCTAGAAAACACCTGTCTCTCCACCTCGGGCGATAGCTACCAATTCATCGAACAAGACGGCCAACGCCAAGCCCATCTCATCGATCCTACCACGCGGAAACCGATGTCAAACCGCCTCAACGTCACGACCATCGCCCCCAGTGCCATGGAAGCAGACGCCTGGGCCACCGCGCTGCGCATCCTCCCACTCGAAAAATCGCTAGCACTCGCCAAACAACAACCTCACCTCCAAGCCCTGTTCATGCCCTACCAACAACCGCCCAGCAAAACCGACCATTTCCCCACCATCAAGCACTAAACGAAGCACCGTGCTACGCTTGCCTAGCGTCATGCCCAATTTTCCTAATCATCAACTACCTGATAAATCGCAACGTTTCGCAATGTTCGGAAAGAGCAAGCAATCGACATTTCACCCTAAGCAATCGACATTTCACCCTAAGCAATGAGCATTTCACCCTGCGCAATGAGCATTTCACCCTACGCAATGAGCATTTCACCTCAAGTAATGCGCACTTCACCTCAAGCAATGAGCATTTCACCCTAAGCAATGAGCACTTCACCTCAAGCAATAAACATTTCGCCCAAGCAATGAGCATTTCACCCCAAGCAATGAGCACTTCACCTCAAGCAATGAGCATTTGACACTAAGCAATGAACATTTCGACCCAAGCAACGAGCATCTCGACCCAAACAATGGGCATGTCGGCTCAAGCAATGGTTGGGCTTCGTAACAAAAACCAAAAAGCCGAACAAGACGTATCATCCAACCATCAGGAGCCGCCCTGTTTCCATGACTTTCCGTATTTACAACATCAACCCCGCGATCCACGTCCGCCCCCGCTCCTAGTGGTGGATGTGCTCATCGATCGTTTCGCAACGTTATCTTGCCAAAGCTCAGCCAACGCGCTACAGCTATTGCAACCCCCTAATTTCATGAACTAGGGCGAAACATAGCCTAGTGCGCCTCAAATTGCCGATATCTAAATCCGTCGTAACCTCATAAAAAATCAATTAAGACATAGCCTTTTTCAAATAAATAATCCCTTATTATGCCAGAATCTGCCATCCCCAACATGCTTAGTCACTTGCCGAAGAATCCCGGAGTGACCGAGGAGATCATCGCCGACACCCAGAAACTCATCGGATTTCAATTACCCTCCGATTTACTGGATTTCTACCGCGCCTGTAACGGAGCCGACAACACGGCCTATGCAACGATACCGCAAGGAACCCCGCACATTCGCCTTGATCCCATGGAAGAATGGGTGACAAACACCGACAATTATGATTTTGCCAACCGGAAATTGGTCATGATCGGCGCGGACGGCGGCCCATTTGCCTACTGCCTGAGCCTGAAAACACTTCCTATGCAGTATCGTCAGATCGATTTCGGCGATACAGGACAAGGCCAATACATGGGCAGTTCATTCGCGGATTTCCTCGTAGCGGTTCGGGACGAGTTGAAATGGAAAGCACCCAAGACGACGGAGAAGCCCAAGCCCTTGCCGCCTCCTGTCAAGGACAAGCCGCTACGGGAACTGAAAGGGTTTCCCTATGGCGTTGATGCTATGGTCTTATCACCATCGGGTGAAAAAGTTTTGGGAATGAGCAGGGGAGGCAGCACGGCGATTCTCTTTGAATTGCAAACAGGTAAAGAATTTCCCTTGGCTCCCCGAGAAGAACAGCGGTTTCTGGTGCCTGCCGCAGGATGGATCGAAAATCGCCCCGTCCTCTGTGGAACGCAATACATCAAAATCGTTCCAGGTGGGAAAAGCGACATGCGATCCTTTCTGTTTGATGCAGAATCTTGGGACACAGTCTGCGAATGGTTCTACAATCAGGCAGACTCGGGTACGGGCGACATGGCATGCCTCTCACCGGATGGCACCAGATTGGTGCTCACCGGAGCGCGTGCACAGTTCTTCATCGACGCCGTCACAGGTGGCAGCGTTGCCTCGTTGCCCAAACCCATGAACGAGCCGCTCAGTCTGGCTTGGACATCCGACAGCTCGTATTTGGCATTGGGGAGGCAGGCAAAGGTGGAGATGACCGATGGCGAAAATCCAGATTGGCAGGTCCTGATTCTCGACCGTAACGGCAAAGAAGTGGCTCGTATAAAGGTGGATGGAGAGAATCGCGATGCGATAGATCGACCTGGGGTGAGGTGCGTAAACTTCAATGCCGCGGGCGACTGTCTCCTTCTTGCTACGGACAAGTCGGTGCGCATTCATGCGATGACCGGAGCGTGCCCATCACCGAAACCTATCGCCGAGTTTCGTGTGCCGATGCGACATCTACACGCGGCTTGTTTTGTCGGCAAGGAGCGTCTTGCCGTGACCACCGCCGAAGGGGAAATCGTGCTATTTGCTCTCGATAATCCAAAACCGATTCGCATTTGGCAAAGCACCAAGTTACAAGCCCGATTGCTGCTGGCCACGCCAGATGGAAAGCTACTACTGACCGCCAATGGAAACGAGCCTTACGGCCCAGAATCCGCCGTCAGCAAAACCATCCGCGTCTGGAAGGTGGACGTGTGATAAT
>CAMAYN010000057.1 GCA_945862285.1 Akkermansia muciniphila
GGTGAGATCGTAGCCTTTGCCAACAGTGGCGGCGGTCGTGTTTTCATCGGAGTAGAGAAAGATGGAAGTATCCATGGGCTTAGCGGTGAGGAGGCGGAAAAGGTGGGCGAAGATATCGCGAAAATTGCGTGGGACAGCGTGCGTCCACCTTTTTCCATTCTGTCAAAGTCGATTCCCACGGCAGATGGAATTGTTGTTGTTATCGAGATTCCAGATGGTGCATCCAAACCGTATTGTGACAACAAAGGGGTTTATTGGGTGAAAAATGGGCCAGACAAACGCCGTGTGCAAAGTCCTGAAGAATTGGCGCGCCTTTTCCAATCGGGAGAAAAACTTTATGCAGAAAGTCAATTGGTAGCGGCTTCTACCCTAGAAGATTTTGATCATGATCGCTTCCAGCGTTTTTATGAAACGAAGTATTCTGAAACGCCACCCAGCCGCACAGAGGAATCCGAAGCCTATCAACAAACTCTAGAGAATCTTGAACTAGTGGATTCCGGTCGTGTGACTGTAGCTGGCTTGCTGCTTTTCGGTGAGAACCGGCGACTGCCCATACTGTTACCTGAAATGAAGATCGATGCCGTCTGGTTCAAAGGCACGGAACGCGCATCGTCCGAATGGTATGATCAAAGAAGAATCGAGGGAACGCTCGCCGAACAGTATGACGAAGGCATGGGATTTCTCAAGCGGTGGAATGCACGCATTCAAGGTGATGGCTCCTTTAACCAAACTGGTAATCCCGAGATACCAGAAAAAGTCTTTGAAGAGCTTCTTGTGAATGCCTTGATTCATCGTGACTATTTCATTAAGGACTCGATCAAACTGTTCATTTTTGATGATCGTATTGAAATCCGAAGTCCAGGCAAATTACCAAACAGCCTTACAGTCGATCGGATTAGGAGAGGTGTTAGGCGCAGTCGGAACGTTTTACTAGCATCGTTTGCGCCTGATCTTCTCAATTATAGAGGCATCGGTAGCGGAATAGTGAGGGCGCTCAAGGCTTGGCCTTCGATTGAGTGGGTGAATGGCATCGAAAGCGAGGAAGTAGTGGCGACGATAACTCTGAGTCCAACGGCACCAACAGCATGATTGGTGACACCTAAAAACATGGATGTTTCAGTCTTGTCATTGTATAACACCCGAGAATTTCTTATAGTCGCAATACCAATTTATGATCGACATATAAAAGCCTGTTCATATAGAAATTGTGCATGGACGAGCAACCGATTAACCCGTATCAATCTCCTGACACACAGTCTGAATACATCGCAAGGCCGAACCTCCAGCAACCGCATCTCTTTCGCGAAACAAAAATTTTCGCATGGTTGGCGGGCTTGTGCATTGCCTTCACCATTCCTTATGCCATTGTAATTTTTCTTTTAAGTCAGGGAATGCTTGTCTTGGAAATGGAGCAACTCACTAGCATTGATCTTCTAAAAACGATTTTTTTCACCCTCGGGGTCATTTTCTATTGTATTTGGAAATACCGCTGTGCGTGCAATGCTCGCTCGCTTTCGGGAATGAATTTGATGTATTCACCGGGTTGGTGTGTTGGGTATTATTTTATACCAATCCTGTCCTTATTCCGTCCCTACCAATGCATGAATGATATTTTTGCTAAAACCTATTACACGCTTAACCGATCCTATCCCAAATGGCTAATCCTCTTGTGGTGGTGGTCGTGGATTCTGTACAACATCTTCAATCGGGTAGCCGCAAAATCAGAGTCTATCGAAGTGACAATTGCATGCGAAGCACTTGGCGCGCTCTCTGCTGTGCTGGTCATTTTGCTCATGACTTTACTCACACGAGCGCAGTATGAAATGGAAGGCCATTCCAGAATTCA
The DNA here is from genome assembly GCA_945862285.1 of Akkermansia muciniphila. GTDB lineage: Bacteria > Verrucomicrobiota > Verrucomicrobiia > Verrucomicrobiales > Akkermansiaceae > UBA956. The sequence continues at coordinate 1,847 of CAMAYN010000057.1, forward strand.
TCAACGGTAGATTCTATCGTTATGCAACAAAAAATGATTGACTTGGATTTCTCTCATAGTCAATCGTGGCAATGTCAGCAATCGCTGTTGTCACATCGAAAATAGTGAGCTTCACTACAGACTCCTTGTCGCAATTCGCCCGTCTCATTCCCGCAACCCATCATTCTTCCATCACCAAATCCTTATGTCGAAGTCTTCAGAACCTAAATCTTCCCGTTATCAAATTGCTAAAGAACGCTACGCCGAAATTGGTGTGGATACCGATGCAGCGATGAAAAAATTGGCAAAAATTCCCATCTCTCTCCACTGCTGGCAAGGCGACGACGTCGGCGGCTTTGAAACCACCAGCGAAGGACTTTCGGGTGGTATCGCCGTGACGGGCAACTACCCCGGCAAGGCTAGAACACCCGATGAACTGCGCGCTGACCTCGACAAAGCGCTCTCTCTCATCCCCGGCAAACATCGACTCAATCTCCACGCCTTCTACGGCGAATTCTCAGGGAAAAAAATCGACCGCGATCAAATCGAACCCGCACACTTTCAAAATTGGATCGACTGGGCGAAATCCAACAAAATGGGCATGGACTTTAATCCCACTTGTTTCGCTCATCCGAAAGCTGCCGATGGCTTCACACTTTCTCATTCGAAAAAATCCATCCGCGAATTCTGGATCGAGCATTGCCAACGCTCCCGCGACATTTCCGCAGCGATGGGCAAAGCACTCGGATCACCTTGCGTGATGAACGTCTGGATTCCCGATGGCTACAAGGACACTCCCGTGGATCGCGTTTCTCCACGTCAACGCCTGGAAAAATCTCTCGATACCATCTTTGCCGAAAAGAAAAACCCGAAACACATGCTCGATGCCGTGGAGTGCAAGCTCTTCGGCATCGGCAGTGAATCGTACGTCGTCGGCTCCCACGAATTCTACATGGGCTACGCGGTAAAAAATCAAAAATTGCTCTGCCTTGATGCGGGCCATTTTCATCCTACCGAAACCATCGCCGACAAACTTGGCTCGACATTGATGTTCGTGCCGGAAATCCTCCTCCACGTCAGTCGCGGCGTGCGCTGGGATTCCGATCACGTCGTCACTCTCGATGATTCCCTGCAAGCCATTTCCTCTGCACTCGTCCGCGATAATCTGCTTTCCCGCACCCACATCGGGCTTGATTTCTTCGATGCCAGCATCAATCGGATTGCCGCATGGACGATCGGTACACGCAACACGTTGAAATCCTTGCTGATTGCCTTGTTAGAGCCAGCATCGTTACGCGAAGCGGAGAAAATCGGCGATCTCACCACGCGCTTGGCAGTGATGGAAGAGCTCAAGTCCATGCCATGGGGCGATGTCTGGGATCAATACTGCGAAAGCCAAAATGTCCCCACTGGCATGAATTGGCTAAAAGAAACCCAAGCGTACGAAGCAAAAGTATTGTCGAAGCGTCAATAAATTTTCCACCAAATAAGATTTTTCATCTAACACAAAACCCACATGTCAACCAATCGACTCGAAGAAGAAAACCAGCAACCAAGCGACGGCGGAGAATACAATCGCGAACCCATTCCCGCACACGCCCTGAAAAGCCCCAAAGCGTTCTGGGGCATGTATGCTGGCGAACACGCCGCAGGCACTGAATTCATGATCGGCCCCTTATTCCTCGCCGCTGGTGCTAGCCTGAACAATCTCATCATTGGCTTACTCATCGGCAACGTTCTTGCCGTTCTCACTTGGCGTTACCTCGTGCTGCCCATCGCCATGAATCGCCGTCTGACGCTTTATTTCCAGCTCGAAAAAATCGCTGGCAGCAGCATGGTGAAAATCTACAACGTCACCAATGGCGTTTTGTTCTGCTTCCTCGCTGGGGCGATGATCACCGTTTCTGCTTCGGCGATTGGGATTCCCTTCAATGTCCGCTTTGAAGTGCCCGCACAAACCTTCGGACTCGCAGGTTCGGCCTTTACTACGATCGTTGCCATCGTCGGCATTGTCATTACCGCCGTCGCCGTGGGCGGCTACAAACGTGTGGCGCATTTTTCGAACATCGCCGCTCCGTGGATGATCCTTGTCTTCGCCGCATGCGGTGTCGTTTCCTTGGCGCAGATGGATGCTCATTCCATGGCAAAGCTGCAAGCGATTTGGAGCGATGGCATTTCTTTTGTGCAGACGAAAAACGGCGCGGCTGATTTCGGACTGGGGAAAATCATTGCACTTTCCTGGCTGTGCAATGCGGCGATGCACCTTGGCATGGCAGACCTTTCGATCTTCCGTTTTGCTAAATCAAAATCCGCTGGTTGGGCGCCATCGATCGGGATGTTTCTCGGTCACTACATGGCGTGGATTTGCGCCGCACTAATGCTCGCCGCTGTGATCGCTACGAATCCGAACGCCTCACTCGGCGCCGATGGCAAAGTAGGTGCTGACCCTGGATTCCTCGCGTGGAATGCCCTTGGCTGGACGGGCATCATCTGCGTTGTCATCGCTGGCTGGACTACCGCAAACCCTACGATCTATCGTGCGGGACTCGCCTTTCAGAGCCTTTTCAAAAAAGCTCCCGCCGCCGCAGGTGTGATCATCGCGGGCATTGTCTCGACGATTGCTGGCGCTTTCCCGAACCTCTCTGCACAGCTTTTGGGCTTTGTGGGGACATACGGCATGATCCTCGGTCCCATGGGTGCCATCATTTTCGTGAATCATTATTTCGCCAAAAAACTCGGTTTCCTAGAAGACGCTGCCGATGCCACAAAATCCTCCTTCAACTTCGCGGTTCTGCTCGCATGGATCATTCCTATGATTCCTGGGCTGTGGCTGATCTTGAAAGGTGGTGTTTTTGCAGCCTATCTCGTTATTCCCGCGTGGATCATTTCCGCGCTGCTCTACATCGTCTTCGGTAAAATGTTTTTCTCCAAAAAGTCCTAAAAAAATCTACATGAAAGCTCTTATTTCTCTCGCCAAGCCCTTGAGTTGGGCATCGCTCCTTTTGATCGTTATCCCAACCTTACTCAATTTCTATGGAACCATGAGCGAGGCTATGATGAATCATCTCCTCTTGGCAGGCACCATGATATGGTTTGTCACCGCTTCATTGTGGATGAAAGCGGAGTAGGTATTTCTAAAAAATACGCTATTCCGTATCGCGCTCCAGACCCTTTATTCATGCTCCACGCGGTAGAACGCTCGCTCTGGACTTGGAGTCGGATCGGTGAGGAAAAGTTGGCCATCGACTTCCGTAGCTACCGCATTCGTGACCTGTTGCCATGAGCCTGGCGCAAGGGTGCTGGAGCGCCAGAGGATGAATTTTTGTCCAGGCTGCGCTGGCATGTTGAGGGAGACTTGATTGCCTTGTCGTTGAAAGCCGTCCACGCGCAAGAGTGAGGGATTGTACGGATTCAGAGTGCCTGAAAGATTTAAGAGAAAGGTGTAAGCCGACGTTCTCTGAATTTGAATCGGGCTAGCAAGGTTGACGGAAACTGATTGAAATGGGGGGTTCATATTAAAAGCCCTTGTCCGGAATGAAGTGGCGCTAGCAATGGGTAAGCCTAGGGAACGCAAGGAAATCGTTGTGTCTCCTCCTCCCGTATTTAAGACAACCAAGGTAATTTGATTCGCGGCGGGGTTGAGGTAGCCGGAGATGCGGAGGTTGTTATTGGTGACACCCATTGCTGCCTCAATGCGTTGGTGGCCAGCAGAGATGTGCTTTGCATAGTGTTTAACGGCATAAAACGCATTCTGGACTGCATATTGTCGATTCGTAGTAGTCGGCGCGTTCACTCCGATCATCGCCCAGACCTGGCCCGTATTCGCACCATGAACCATTCTCCAGCAAAGGTAGGCCGAGGCATTTGACTGAACCAAGGTATCGTGAATATTTGTCGAGAGAAGCATCCAGTTCTCCAAAATTCCGGTTGGGTCCGTCTCTGAGGCATCTTTCCCCCATTCCGTCATCCATCCTCGATTGCCATTATACCTTGAGTTGACCTGGGCGAAGTCATTTATGCCGTAGTTGTGGAATGCCACGTGGTTCACAAAGGAGAGACCCGAAACCGTCGGTGCAAGTGTATCAAAAGCGTTGTGGCTTTCAGAGTCACACGCGACAAATTGAGGTAAATTCGGTTCATTCTTGATTTTGTTGTAAACGGCCTCCAAGGCTAGCTTATAGCTGGCAGACCCAGTCGTCGCGGGAAAAGTCTGAGTCGCTTTGAGGCGACAGGTCTCTTTATCGCCGGGATCGTAATCGGGTTCGTTTTGAATCGAGATGTAGTCGTGCCTCCAACCGGATGCTTGCAGCCTGTCATACCACCAATTTGCGAAACCGGCATAATCATACTGATTCGCAGATAGAGTTCTGAGAGTACCACTTGTAGTACTGTTGTTGCTTTTGAGAGATGCCGGCGGCGACCAACTCGTCAAAAGGGATTTGGCACCATTCCTCTGGGCTCTCATGGCCAACTCGTTGTTCAGTGCATCAGAGTTGCCGGTCCTGAGGCGGACAATATCGATGCCGCAATCGTCGTATAGCAGGTTTTCGATCTCGTCTTTTTGCGTGGCGCTCAACCGTTCGTAGTGCGGCAAATTAAACGCGATCGCTCCGCCTATGCCGTCCATGACTTGATGGCGAATGGATGGATCAACAGTTACGAGAGTGCCGCTAGTTGGATCGGTATGGGCAACGACGGAGACTTCATCGATCCAAACAGTTCCCACAGAGCGATATTGGAATCGGAAGCGAGGGCTCACTTCGGCGGTGGAGGCGTTCCAAACGTAATATGTCCAATTTGTTGAAATAGAAAATTCCTGTTGTCGGTAAGTACTGCTTTGCATCACGGCGCGGAGTTTAAATCCTGCCGTAGCGGCACGTGCGCGGAAAGTAACTGTGTAATCCCTACCATTACCGATGTTGGTTAAGGTCTGGCCTTGCGACTCCACGTTCCAAACATCGGGCCCCGTATTCGTAACTGTGGCTCGCAATGCTTGGACGCCTGCATAAGGCTGGCTCGTCTCCAAAGCAAAAGTCGCTCGCGCTGTACTGCCGCTTGTGACATTGCTCCAATTTGTAAAGCCACTTTCAAAAACACCGTTGGTCAAAAGATTCTGCGCCTGAAGCAACCCAGAGCCTAGAAACACAACAGCAAACAGGACCGCTACCATTTTTTTTAGGATGGTAGTTAAGTGAATCGCACAGTTCCCAGAGTTCACGATCATGATTGTATTTGATAAAACGAATAAGTCTAAATTTAAATAGCATGGAGTGTGCCATCGCGTGAAAAAATCGTATTTCTAACAAAAAAAGTCTTCGATTGTCGTTTATTTTTTGATTTCTGCGTGCACGATGATGCCTTCTTGGGATTCTTGTTGCAGACGCAGTTGGCCGCAGGCGGCGTTAATGTCGTGTCCTGTGATCGGGTTGATCGGTGTCAGCCCCTGAAAATTATTACTCACGATCACAATAAAAAAATTGAACATCCTTGAGATAGCGCCCCCGTTTTTCCGAGGTTCAAGGATCATGTTATTGCTGCATCAACGACTCTTACAGTTTGTCGACATTTGGTATGCTACGATCCCAAAAGGATTACGCATCAAAGCCTAGGGTTGGAGCGTATTGCTCCTACCCTGGATTACAATCCACCCCATAAAACAAACAACCCCAACGCGGGTTGCGGAAATGGGCGTTATAAGGACCGTCGTAAGAAATCGCCGCATGAAGGCAAAGATCATGCAAAAAATTTCACAGAAGGTAACAGATGAATGGACAAAACAAGACGAACTCAAGCAATACCACACATACGCAGAACAGCTAAAAAAGCTCAAAACCACTCTACTCAACTGCCTAGAGCACACAGACATAAAAGACATTCAAGTTGACATACAAAAGCAAATCGTCACCCTAGACAAGCGTCTCAAAAAAATCCATGATAAGATTGATGTCAAACTTCAAGAACAAGCCAACAGTTCCGCCAAGATCAAGGCCATGGAAAACATCGCGGGAGTGGGAACGATAACCTCTCGCACCCTACTCATCTGGATGCCAGAACTAGGCACGCTAAATCGTCAAACGGCAGCGGCACTAGCAGGCTTAGCACCCTACAACCCTCCGCTGCATAACAATTTAAGTTAGTCGGGAGGGTTAAGTGTTTATGCTTTTAGTTGAAGCGCATTCACAATAGGAAAATCATACTGTTCGTCAAGCGTGTTTTTATTCAGCTTCTTATGGAATTGAGCATAGTGGAGCAAGGTTTCTGCTTGCCTGCGAGCATGTTGAGGCCGCGCTTATCGCAAGTGAGGATTTCGCTCCTACCCTGTGTGGATGTCGTTGCTACTATGTGTGGATGTCGCTGCTACTAGCTTTATACGAACGGCTTCCAAACTCTATGCGCTTTTCCCTCGCCATTCTTCGTGGCATCGCCTAAAAAATCCCCATGCCGAGCTTCGCCAATCCCGCTGGACTTTGGGCATTGATCGGTATTCCTGCCATCATTGCCATCCACTTCTTGCAGCGCAAGGCTCTCGTTCTCCCTATTTCCACCTTATTTCTGTTGGAAAAAACGCAGCGCGATGCCGCCACCGGGCGCCGCTTTGACCGCATCGTCCACTCCGTCCCCCTATGGATGCAACTCCTCGCAGTGCTCCTCCTCACTTGGCTCCTCACCGAACCACGCTTCGCCCTAGCCCGCAGCACCCAGCGCATCGCCATCGTCCTTGATGATTCGGCCTCCATGCTCGTCTTCAAAGAAAAACTCATCACCGAACTCGAAAGCCGCCTCCCCGCACTCCAAGGCATGGCCACCGATGTCGAATACACGCTCCTACCCTCGACCCCTACGTTACCCAAGCTCTATGCTGGCACCGACAAGCAACAACTCCTCGCCGCCCTTCGCGCCTGGCAGCCCATCGCCAGCATGAATGACCCCGCCGAGGTGCTCCGCCTCGCCCGCTCGCTCGTCTCCCAGCAAGGTCATGTCATCTTCGCCACAGACAACCCCGTCTCTTCGCTCCCATTCGGCGCATCCTTGCTTTCCATCGGCGAAAAAATCGACAACGTTGGCTTTACTGGTGCCGCCTTCGAGGAAAAAGACGGAACGTTACTCTGGCGCGCCACCATCCAAAACTACGCCGACCAAGCCCTCACCCGTACTTGGCACGTCGAGTCCCCCGGTCTCATCCCACAGCCAAAAGCCATCACCATTCCCGCCCGCAGCCTCGTGACCATCCAGTCAAATTTCCCCACTGGCACCCAACGAGTGAGCCTCCACCTCACCAGCGATCCATTTCCCTTAGACGATGTCTTACCGCTCGTTCGCCCTGCGCCGAAAACACTCCAGATCGACCACCCACCGAATCTCCAAGCCCTTGCCACCAAGCTCCAGCGTGCGATCTCCCACATCAACATCGGCACCACACCCGCGCCCGATGTCACCCTCGTCTCCTACGATCCGCTCGATCCCACACCCGTAACCGGTCACGCCATCATCTTCGTCAAAGACCCCACTCAAGGCGGCAAGTATCTTGCCGGCGGCATCATTGCCGAAAAACACCCGCTCATGGACGGCATCAATTGGCAATCATTACTCATCCGCGAAACCATCCCACTCCACATTAGCAAATCCGATCAAGGCCTACTCTACCAAGATAAACGTCCCCTCATCGCCCTGCGCACCATTGCTGCCACCGAAAAACAACCCGCCGCCAAACAACTCCTCTTCAACTTCGATCCCCGCCTCTCGAACATCGAGTCCCAACCCGCGCTCATCGTCTGTTTACTGCGTTATTTTGAAATGCTCCGTGCCGAAAAAATCGCCCCCGCTCAAGTCAACCTAGAAACCCAGCAGAGCATTGCCCTTGCCACCCGCAAAGAAGCAAATGCCCCGCCCCTCACCCTCGAATTCACCGATGTCAACGGCAAAGTCACCGAGCGCGCCAACATTCCCCTTGGCACCCTTCGCGCACCCTCCTCGATCGGTTTCCAGCAATGGCGGCAAGGCGACGAAGTCCTCCTCACCACCGCCACCGCCTTCGCCGACACCCGCGAGGCCGACTTTCGCGACTGTGCCGCCCAAAGCAACCTCGAAACCGCTAACGCCCAAGCTATTCAAGCCCACAGCAAGCTCGATCCATGGTGGCGGCATTGGCTGCTGGCTCTCACCATCGCCCTGCTGGCTTCTTGGTTTTTCATGAGTAAACGCCCCACGGAACCCGTCGCCACCCGCGCATAAACTAACTTTTTTACTCCTTGATTCTCACTGTTGACATTGCCGACCATGATCGCCTCGACGCGTGGATTGCCTCGCGTGTGACGGATCTTTCCCGCTCACGCATCCAAGACCTCATCCGCGAACAATACATTTTGTGCAATGGGAAATTCGCCAAACCACGGGATGCCGTGAAAGTGGGAGATCGCATCGAAGTCAATTTGCCCGAAGCCGTGCCCGACATCGCCACCCCTCAGGATCTCCCGTTGAAGATTCTTTTTGAGGACGATGAAATGATCGTCATCGATAAAGACCCCGGCATGGTGGTGCATCCCGCAGCGGGCAATCCCGACGGCACCCTCGTCAATGCTCTACTCCATCATTGCCACGGCAAGCTCTCCGGCATTGGCGGCGTTGAGAGACCGGGCATTGTGCATCGACTTGATAAAGACACCTCCGGCTGCCTCGTGGTCGCGAAAAATGATCACGCACACCAACATCTATCGGCGCAATTTGCCGAGCGGACGAATCAAAAAATTTACCTGTGCATCACCCAAGGTATTCCGACTCCGGTGCAGGAAACCGTGTTCACTCACATCGGGCGGGACAGCCGCAATCGCCAAAAAATGGCTGTATTGACCCCGCCAGCGGGCCGACCATCGATTACCGACTACACCATCTTGTGGGCGGATGCCGCTACGCGGACAGCATTCGTGCGCTGTGATTTACACACCGGACGCACGCACCAAATTCGCGTCCACATGAAACACAAAGGCACCCCATTGATCGGCGACCCCATCTACGCCCATCCGCCGAAACAATCAGTGAAACCGGGCCGCTTGATGTTGCATGCATGGGCTTTGGGCATTGAGCATCCGCGCACGGGTGAACGCCTGCGCTTCATGGCCACCATCCCTCCCGAATTCACGCCCTGGCTCATCGGCTGGGGTGAAAATCCCGAATCCATTCTCTAAATCATTCTTCCTGTTATGTCAGAAATTCTTCAATCCTTACTCCTCGCCGTAGATCAACAGTTGCAATCTGCGCAAACGCCCTACGTGAAAAAAACGTATGATCGATTACTCACGTTAGGTCTGTCTGACGATGCCGCGCGCGAAGAAATTGCCGATTGCCTCGGCGAGGAAATGGATGCCATTCTCGCAGAAAAACGAGCATTTTCGGAGAAAAATTATCGCACTTTGTTAGATCGGCTGCCTTGGAACGAGACGCCTGATCAAGGAAACGATCTGCAAAACCTAACGATTTAGAAATCGAGGTAAATTTCCGTGCGCCGGTTGACTCTGCGTCCTTCGGGATCATCCTGACCCGTCTCCGTGACATTGGGACGACGAGGTTCCGAGAGGCCTTTCGCCGCGGTGATGATTTGCGCTGTTTTCACGCCGGATTGCACCAAGAAATCACGAACAGCTTCCGCACGTTTCCCAGATAGACTCTGATTGTATTGCCGCGACCCTAAAGAATCTGTATGTCCGGAAAGATTGATTTTTTTCCTCTCGTCTGACTTTAAAAGCATGGCCACGATGGAAAGTTGCCGCTGTGTGCGAGGGGTAAGCTCGTTCGCATCGAAGTCAAAATAAAGAACCAAAGTATCCCCACCATTCGGGTTCTTGATTAAAGGCGTGTAGTGAACGTCCCCCCCTGCTACGCGGGTTGCGTAATCGCTGAGAAGTTGATCGAGATTAAGCTCGTGAATCATCCAGCCCGCCTCAGGTTTTTCGCGTCGCAACGTGATACCAAATTGCGCCGCATGGGTATTATCGGCAGCGACGACGTAGGCCAAAAATGTGGTAAGCAGTTCTTTCTGCAAGGTGGCGCGCAGGGGTTTTTGCGGGCGTAACTTGTAATTTCCTTCTTCAAATAAAATACACAGTCCCGCGATGGTGGCATCCGATACGGTTTCCGCATTCACGAATTTTTTTGCTTGGGAGAAATTTTGTTGCAGTGTGGCCAGCAGAAAGGCATCGGTGATCCCGAGTGCATCAAGCATCATGGCAGGCTGGGCCGACTGCTCCACGGTGGGCGGCAGGGTCATCTTCTCAATTTTCCAAACGCCTTGCTCTTTTTTGAAATCGAAATAGATCCGGTCTTTCCCCACTTCCCGATCGGCGAGCTCTAAGGCGAAGCGCAGACGCTGATTGATTTCCAATTCGCCGACCTCACGGACCGCGTTGGGATGCCTGAGCTTGAGTTGTTGCCCTGATGCTAGCTTGCGGAGTTGGGCGCGAGATTCATCCGACAGCGCAGTTTTGCCAATGAGGAGCTCCGCCGTGGCGAAATCATTTTTTGCCAAAGCATCACCAATCGCGGTGATGATATCAAAGGGATCACTGGGCGAAACCTGCTGAGGAATGGCATTGGTGCCTTTCAGCGCTTGCTCCGCAGCTTGAATCGTATCAGTTGGTGGTGCGGGAGTTGATGACTCATCGTCGGTAGGAAGCTGTTGTTTTTGAGTCTGCTGCGCATGAATGACGGGTTTGCTGCGTCGCTCGTATTCAAATAAAAACAGCGTTATACTTAGGAGAATCAGGACAATGAGTAGGAAAAAAATCAATGGCGCTTTCGATCGACGGGGAATTGTAGGAGCACCATCACGCCATGTGGGGTTGTGGGGTGTTTGAGAGCGCAGCGGGCGTGGCGGGCGTGGCGCAATGGCAAAATCACCATCATCGTGAGGATCGTGAGCAGATTTGTCGTTTTGTTCTGTGAAATTCATGCTCTCGATACGAACTGATTGGCGAAATTATTCATCATCCTCATCGTCATCTTCCGCAAGGGACTCGGCCCAAGCTTCGAGATCTTCGGCATCTTCAAGGAAGCCTTTGAGTTTTTCCACAAGTTGTGTTTGCCCTGAGCTTTTTGCGGCTGAGCCAAATTCTTTAATTTTGCCGACGTAGGCATCTCTGATTTTCGTGACTTGCGCTGTGTACGCGGCATCAATTTTCGCTTGTTTCTGTAAGCAGTAGATGTGAATGTCAGATATACTTTTGTGAATTTCAGGGATTTCTCCGTCTGCATTCGCAAATTGGTCGGCGGGGATGATTTTTTCCGAACACTTGGTTTTTACGGTTTCAAAAATCTGCTTCCAAAGCGCTTGATCACTTGGCTTCAAGGTGCGGAACCAAACATCCATGTCCCAATTGAACTGTTTGATGTTTTTGGCGTGATCTTCATCCCGCGTTTTTTTCGCTGTGGCAATGAGAGATGTTGCCTTGGTATTTAATGCACTGTAGTCTTTAATGCCGTTCGCATCCGTGCTGATTGCTTCTTGTGCCCCAGAGACTGGATCTTTACTCCATTCGAGTAGTACGCCATCGAGCTTATCCGAGGGGTCAGCTTTGATCCAGCCTTTGCTAGGCAAAACAGCGAGCTGCGTAGCATCTTCATCCTCATTTTGATCATCTTCTTTTGACCAATTGGCAAAGCTCCATTTCTCTCCAGTGCCCCATTTCCACTCACCAGCTTTGAGTTTGCCGTTGAGCCAAAGCCCATGCTCGGTTAGCCCGCTGGGCAGGGTGTCATCGACCCAAATACTTTCTTCCTCCGTCGATAGTGAAGAAACATGCGCACCAGCTGCATTGGCAAGCTTTTGCGCATCGGCAAAATTGACTTCTCGTAAAAGTGGCAAAAACACGCGGCTGCCGAAAATGAGAGCCCCTGGCGGGAACTGCGGATTTTGATCATCCAGTGATTTCCGCGTTTTCTCTAAAATTCTTTCTAAGGTGTGTGGCATAGAACCATCTCGATACCATGCTAAAATGAAGGAATTTTCCTTTTCGCTCGTGGAGGACTGGACCAAGCCGAGGAATGACAACGTAGCGTAATGGCCTGCACCTGATGGTTTTTTTTCAATCGGCCAAGCATTGCCATCGATCAGAAACCATTCGTCCCTGCCACTTTTCCCACACCCTAGCCAGATGGTCTCCTCATCCGTAAGCATTTCGGTGAAAAAGGGTAAGTCGTCTTGGCTAGTGGGAAATGCCACATGAGCGCCAAATTTTTCCGCAAATTCCAGTGCGCGATCCCACCTCATTTTGTCTTTGATGAGAAGATAATCCAGTTCGCCACGTCTCTTCGTGCCCTTTGGCATAACCTGACGATCACCTCGGCTTAGAGCAAACTGCATGTCTTCCAATTCCTCCATCTGTGTCAACTCACGGCGCGGTTCGTCTTTTTTCGGAACGAATGGCTTCGTTACAGGATCTTTTGTGTTTTGCGCCTTCTCGTTTGCAATTTTCCTCTCACGTTCTTCAGCCATTGCCTTCTCTTTTTGCGTACGAGCGTAATCAGCCTCTTGCTGGCGAACGTTTTTTTCTCGCACTTCTTTCCACTGGTAGGCAAAAACACAGGCAATAATCAGAACACAAATGATCATTAAGTTCCGGATCAGCGGCCAAGACGATACCGTCTGCTTGCGGTTAAATGTGGGGACGACCAATGGCTCAATGTCGTCAGAATCATCTTCATCATCGAAGTTTGGCGCAGCGGGCTTTGCTGTAGCACCTGGCTGAATGGCTGGCTGAACCGCAGGTTGAATGGCTGGTTGCACAGCGGGAGTTGTAACAACGGCGGGGACTTTCGTGATCGGCGCGGCGGCCTTTGCCACGGGAGCAGCAGCCTTCGCCATGGGCGCGGCTTGCTTCGCCATCAAGGAAGGTTGATTTGGTCTCAGAGGAGATTTCGGCAAGGTGTCCGCAATGCGCCCGCCTACTGGCATATTCCCGCCACCAATCTTCGGCTGTGCCTTACTAGGCGCTGTTTGCAGCTTTTTCCCCGAATTGCTCGTGTTCGAAATCGCAAGCAATGCATCCCCCATTTGCTTTGCTTCTGCATAGCGCAGGGCAGGATTCGGATGCGTTGCATTCTGGTAAATGGTATCAAACTCAGGAGAACAGGTGGATAATTGCGACGGCAACGAAGCGCCTTCCGGTAATTTCCCGACAAGCATTTCGTAAAGCATGATGCCTACGGCGAAAATGTCTGATCGGCGATCCATTTTCTCCGGATGACTCATGATTTCAGGTGCGGTATATCCTGGCGTGCCCATGACTATGCCTTCGAACTTTGTTCCCAACGCTTGCGCAAGACCGAAGTCGCCAATTTTTGGCTCTACCTTTGGCGTGAGGAGAATGTTCGCAGGCTTGATGTCGCGATGAATGATCCCACTCTCGTGAGCATGATAAAGCCCGTTACAAATCGCCCCAATAATCCGCTTCACCTCATCTGGGTCAATCTGCTTGTTCCAGCAAGAGTGATAAAGTGACTTTCCTGCTACATACTCCATCACAATGTAGAGCATACCATCCGCTTCACCAGAGTCGTAGATGCCTATCAAATTCGGATGGTTCAATTTCGCCATCGCACGAGCTTCCGTCTTAAATGATGCGAGAAAATCTGGATCTTCGCACAGTTCTTTAGGAAGAATTTTTATCGCGACTTCGCGATCAAGAGACGTCTGGATGGCACGATAAACCGCACCCATGCCGCCTTGCGCAATAAAATCTGTAAAATGATACGACGGCAGAATCTCATTCAGCCGCTCAATCGATGGGGGGGTAAAAGATAGTTGATCCACAATGTAATAGTGCTAATGAATGTGTCAGGGCAAGGTTCTGTATAGGTCAATCATTACGGACGTGCAATGCAAATATTTACGACTTTTTTCGATTTATCAATCAAATCGTAGAGTTTATCTCCCCCGCATCTGCTTTTTTTTAAAAAAATGAGCAACAAATATTTTGACAAACATCCATTCGCCCTATAAAAACCGCGCCCCGCGAGGGGGTTGGAAATCTCCTCATAACAATTAACAAGCCAAATCATGTCCACAATTAAAAGTCTCACAGCAGAAGAACGCAAACGCACAGGCTCAGGCCGTCTGAATCAAATGCGCAAAGAAGGATGGCTGCCATCAGTCATGTATGGGCTAGGAAATGCCAACAAAAACCTGAAGATTAACGCACGTGCTTTCAGCGATCTTCTCGCTCACAGCACCTCGGAAAACATCCTCATCAACCTTGAAATCGAAGGCGCAGGAAATTCACTGGCTTTCCTCCAAGCCGTGCAACACCACAACCTGACCGGTGCTCCGATCCATGCCGATTTCTTGGCCATTGATGAAAATACGGAAATCACAGCACACGTACCACTCCACCTCGAAGGTGAATCCATCGGCGTAAAAGCCAGCGGTGGTCAACTTGAGCATAACGTTCACTCCTTGGAAATTCGTTGCCTTCCGATTCACCTTCCCGATCTCCTTCACGCCGATGTCACTGCTCTGCAAGTAGGTGATTCGCTGCACATCGGCGATCTGAAACTTCCAGAAGGTGTCAAAGCCACCCACGCACCAGATGTTGTCGTAGCTCATGTAGCAAAACCACGCGTTGTCATCGAAGAACCCGTGGCGGTCGCAGCTCCAGCCAAGGGCAAGAAGAAGTAATAAACACTTTCGTTCCATCCTTAAAAACCCGACATCTCTCCGAGTTGTCGGGTTCTTTATTGCTAATTTTCAGAGTTATTCACTCTCATCAGCGGCTTTGCGCATTTCTTCCAAGGTATTTGAAACATCGGGCAACTGCTCCCACAATTCCGCCACCACATAAATGGGACAATGCGCCCGCACAGCAAGAGCGATGCAGTCACTGGGCCGCGCATCCAGTTCTACGATCTTTCTTTCCTGCAATTCATTCTCCACCTGGAAAATGACCCGTGCAAAATACACCTCATCAGTCATAGCAACAATGATGACTCGCAACACCTGCGCGCCAAAACTCTCCAACGTCATCATAAATAAATCATGAGTCAGCGGACGTTCCGGGGCCTGTTGCGCTAGCACGCCGTTGATCGAAGCACCGATCGATGGATCAATGAAAAAATAGATCACTTTTTTCCCATTTCCAAGAAACACCGCGCAACCTCCCTGTGTGGGCATCAGGGCGATTGGTTCTACTTGTTCCAGTTTTGGCATGGCGGTGATTATAGTAAGATTGATCTTCCCTTGGCAAGTGATGATCATAAGAATCTCCTTACACGCGCAACCGATCCTACACTACCGATTTGCTATCGTTCTTGGGTAAACCCGAAACCACCTTGCTATCGGCACGACAGGGGAAATCATCCTTGCAATAGCAGCAAAATCATCCACCCTCCACCCTCCACCCGTCAATTACCACCGTGATATCACCTTGCGGGTGGATACGAATGAGAACTGTTAGGAAAAAAATATCCGCTGGCATTGTCCTAAAAATCAGCTATTTTTTCCACATGACACGAGTCACAGCACTACTCAATGAGGCGTAGCTTGATCTCCGTGATCGGGCTGAACTTGTATCGTCGCTCCTTGAAGATCTAGACCCACAACCACATTACGTCAGTGACGAGGAAGTTTTTGAGCGTCTGGAAGAACTAAGAACGGGCAAGGTAAAGGGACTCTCCACGGAAGATTTCTGGAAGGCATGCGGACGACCATAAGCTATGCTCGTTTTCAGACATCCTAAGTTGGCTGACGATATACGCGATGCGGCGATGCATTATGCTGAGATTTCAGAGAGAGTATTTCATCGTTCTGGAATGAGCTTGATGCGGTCATTGTGCCCATCGAACGGAATCCAAGAAGTCATCATTACGACTCTTGTGGATTAAGGAGGGCTAACATGCAGAGGTTTCCATATCATCTCTTATTTGAGATCGACAAAGATACGATCTTGATGGTCGTGTTTCGGCATGACAGAAAGCACCCCAGCTTCGGCACCACGCGAAAATCTAACAGTAAGCCCAACAAGCCGCATCATGACAACCACTAGGAGCCGATCAATTTCCATGTCTACGCGTAATTTCAACTTCAACCCCGCGACCCACGCCCGCCCTCGCTAGTAGGGGTGCGTGCTCTTTTACGGTCTGAGGCAATCAATTTTCCAGACGGCATTCAATCCCAACGGGATTGTGGATCAAAGACCAGGGTTGGACATCGCGACGATGGCCTACCCTGGGAAAAGCCCCGCCGCCATCCATCAACCCCAACGCGGGTTGATGGAGTATTTTTTATGCATCCCCCCTAGGGTAGCCCGACAGTCGTCGTGCAACCCTAGGCTTGGTTACGGAATCCCGTTGGGATAGATGAGCATGGAAACAAATCGCGGGAATTTGCATGCTAAAAGCATGTCTATCACCTCCCGCCGCCCCCTGAAAAAACGAGCTTATGCGTGGGCTAATCTACACACCCCCTGCGCAAATAATCCTTGCAAAATCATAAGTTACTCTCATTCTTCCAGGCGTTACGCAGAATCGATATCACATATCGGGGGACTGCGAATTACAGTGTTAGGCAGAAAACCAATCTTAATCTCACGGCGCAATGAACGATTTCAACACCTGCCCCGCCGTCAGTTGAATCCGTCAAGACCATTCCACCTTCAACCCACAGTCGAAGCCTCTAACCCGCGCAGGTGTGAGAGGACTTCGACGTTCACCAAAAAAAACGATCACTCACCCACTATGAATCCGGATAGCATTACTATCAACATTCCCGTTCATGAACTTGATCGAGCTGTGAGCTTTTACAGCCAACTTGGTTTTGAACCTCATCCGATATTTCGCAGCGATGAATGTCAGTGTATGGTCGTGAGTGAGCGACTGCGGGTGATGGTTCATCTCGCTAGCAGTCTGAAGAATTTCACTCCTAAGCCGATATCAGATCCATCATCTGTGACCGGTGTCGTTCTATGTTTGGACTGCGAGAGCAGGGAGCAAGTCGATACAATCGTTTCCAAAGCTGTTGCGGCAGGTGGTAGCACTTATGACGACGCGCAGGATTTGGGCTTCATTTACACTCATGGATTTTTGGACACCGACGGAAACGCCTGGAGGTTGAACTGGATGAATCCCGATGTGCCGATGCCAAGTTAGCCGACGAGAACCTAAGAAGGCGAACGAGGCGGCTTATCCTACGGCAGGCGGTCGCGCGTCGTTTTGGCAGGGAAGGAAATGATCTGGACGTACAGACACTTTCGATTACACTGCGGGTGCCGTTGCCAATTTTGGATTGGCTGTGATCGTGAACCGAAAATTGAATCCTTCCTCATCTATGAAACGTCTCGCATTCGCTTTCCTCATTATGATTTTCGCATCCAGTTGCGCGGAACAGCAGGCGACAAACGTCATCACTTCTCCTCAACATAAAAGTATGGAAAGCAAGACTTTGCTTTACGTGAATGAATATCGCAAATCGAAAAATCTCAGTCCTCTGGTGAACAACGAAGTGTTGGCACAAATCGCTAGGTCACACAGCCTTGAGATGCAGGGGAGAAACAAAATGGATCATGCGAATTTTTCCCAGCGCACTTTCGAAATTCAGAATTACTATCCGCAA
>CAMAYN010000058.1 GCA_945862285.1 Akkermansia muciniphila
AGATCAGGCCCATGAAACGTATATCCTGGGTAAGGCGGATGATCTAACGAAAGAAAACGATCGGGATGATGCACCACCCATGTGGAATCGATGCCAAAATGATTCGGCACCATATCGCTACCCATGCGAATGCCGCGCAGCCATGCTCGATGTGCCAAACGATTCATCGCCTCTTGGCCGCCGAGGTCGTGAGCGATGGTATAATCCATCAACGAATACGCAGAAGCCACCGCATCCTGCGCCCCCATGCGCTGCTTGATCGTGCGCGAAGCCACAGACCTCTCCCACAAACCAATTAACCACAGACCCGTAATCCCCCACTCGCGAAGTTGATCAAGCTCTTCATCCGGCACATGATCCAAATGATAAATATCCCGCTTGTATTGGCGAGCAAGTTGATCAAGCCACACGTAAGCATTTTTCGCCATCAGCACGAGTTGCGGCATCCATTCGCGATCGGACGTGTATGCCTCGTATTCAGGATAATACATCGCTTTTGCCTTGTCCTCCGCACTCATGCCGCCCACGCCACCATCGCCCCAACCAGTGCGGATCGACGCGCGAATTTCTTGAGCAGAAAACTCCGGTGTCCCCATGCCTTGGAATCCCTCAGAAAACCACGCACCGAGAGATTTTTTCTCTTCTACGATGAAATCCCGACCATGCAAAATGCGCACGACGAGATGTTGTAAAGACGGCAATTGGGGCAAGAAAATTTCCTCAATGAAACGCAGTTGCTCGGCCAGCGAATCAGGATTCGCCATCGCTGGTGCTTGCAAAACTTTCAGCAAACTCCCCTTCGCCACAGTGCCTGGCTCTCCATCGAGAAATTGCGAAAAATGCGCCATCAATTTCTGATACGGAACGCCCATCGAATCAAGCAGCGATTCATCAAAAAGATCACGATATGGAGAAAAAGCCGGATTGCGATTCTCTAACCAAAGCATCAACATTTCCTCTAACAAAATGTGCTCATTCAGCGTCTCATCCGTTTTCCCCAGAAAATATTCCTCTAACGCAATCGTCCCTTTGTGCAGAGCCACCGTAGGGAAATTCCGCGCAAATTCTTTCAATGTAGCGACATACGAATCCTCGCCCAGCATTGCGCGCAGATGCTCCGCCGCAGCAGCAAGAAGATTGTCATTTTTTTTTCGCCGATGCTCCAAAAGTAACAAATGCTGGATTTCATCAATGAGCCCCATGGCTAACAAATCCGCCGCAGAAACCTGCCGCCCATCTGTTTGCAAGGAGTTTGCTAAATTCCTCGCCGCATCTATTTCCACCACCATGGCGGCACCAGTAAGGGAAATGATTGTATCATCCACCGAGTATTTTTCACGAGCCGCCCGCGACAGGTGAAACTCACGAGCTTCAGGAATCATGGCTGGAGTGAATGTAGTGTGATTCTTCATGCAATACGAATACGAAAACTATGTTCGCTTTCACCCCAGAGAGCAAGGAATTCCTCAGGCATGAATCATTTCCATCGCGGATGTTCTAGCACTTCCTTCGGAACCATTTCGCGCCAGCCTTGATCGCCGCTTTGGCGCATTTCTCGCACGGCGTAGCTATTCGTGAATGTTACTTTGGCATCGCCGAGTCCTGTCTCGCGGATTTGCTCCAGTCCAATGAGATATTCTAAAAATTTCCTCTGCTCCTCCGGCACCTTCGCGGAATATGCGGTGCGCAATCGACCTTCGCTATCGCCTTGCGGATATACATAGAGCCGAAGACCATTTCGTAACATGCGCCCGAAGGTTTCTAACAAGCCACCGGGAATGTTTTCGTACCATTTCTCTTGAAATAATTCTTCAAATAGAAAAACCCCCAAGACCATACCCACAGGCTTTCTGGTGTATTTTGTTAGATATTCGCTCAGCCGCACAAAGCGCGCGAATTTGGAAATAAGCACATACTTGCCCATCGCCTGCAACACATCGGCGCGGGCAATGAAGTCCTCTTTGTTGACCTTCCCCTCAGATACCAGCAAGTTATTCATGGTAATTTCCATGACTTCTAACAAGCCATCGGCATTGGCTCCATGATCCGAGCGAAATGCCTCGCGCCCCTTGACTAACATATCCATGTGCAAGGAGGTCACAGGATCAAAGCTGCCGCGTTTGACCAAAATCGGCTTACCGTGAAAGACATCAGCCGCTTGTTGAATCGAACCATCAGGGCCAAAAAGTGCAACGTCCGATAATCCTTGCTCCACCAACTCTAGTGCACAAATCCGATCATCAAACTCTGCCTTACAAAACGCTGGACCCGAGGTGTGAAACATATCAATTTCCACCCTGCGCCGATCCAAACCTTCCATCAACACTGGCATCAATTCTGCTAGACTTTGCCGATGGTAACAGGCCGCCGTCAGCAAATTGACTCCTAAAATCCCCATCGCCGAGGCTTGCTCCGCATTGGTATCGTCGTTCAATTTAACATGGAGAACAATTTGATTCGGCTCTCCGCGTGGCGTGTCTTGAAATCGTACGCCCAACCAACCTTTGCAGGCATCACTATTGGTATCGCGGAAACCACGAGCGCGCACTGTGTCGCACAACGCGAAAAATGTTGTGCAGTCGCCTCTTTTCGCATCCAACCGTTGGTGGAGGATTTGGTATTCATGATCCAGCATCGCGTCCAAGCGTTGGCGTGACACATAGCGATCACTACGTCCATAAATTTCATCGCTAAAGGTCATGTCGTAAGCCGACATGGTTTTGGCAATCGTCCCTGCGGCACCACCGGCGCGAAAAAACCAATTGGCGATTTCTTGCCCTGCACCAATTTCCGCTATCGTTCCATAGATCTGCGGATCAAGGTTGATGGTTAAGGCTTTTTCTAACGTTGCTTTTACTGCCATAGATTCTTTGATGGTAATGTTTTTACGCCTTTTGCATCAAGTAATCTGCCACCCATCCTTCTTGACCCGTAGCGTTGCGACACCAATGCCACTGGTGCACTTGCCTGAGCGAGGTTAAGCCATCGCCACGCTTCACTTTGAGCACTGTAGGATTAAAATCTTCGATCGCGGCAAATCGCCCCTCGCCTAATGGTTCAAGAATTTCCTCAGGGACGTAACCTTTTCCTTCATTTCCACTCTCTGCCCAGACCCATCCCGGCCATGTGCGATCCGTCACACCCGTCGTCACTTCCTGACCCACTTTGAGAAACAGCGGATTGCTGTCCGTATCCTCATAGTCTGCATTTGCCACATACTGCGTCATGCGAAAGGCTAGACGATAATCTATGATCAAGCAAGCGCCATCCTGCTCATTCTCTTTTTCGTAGGCGGCTACCGATTTCAAAATGCAAAAGAATGTGTAAAGAGAGGTTGATTTATTTCTCTACAATAGTTAGTCTGCCCTCGGCAAATAGTACTTTTTTCGTTTTACAGACCATCATGGCGATTTTTTCCTTATACTATCCAGCAGCTATAAGATTCTACTGAATCGTGCTGTCACTCTCGAAATGATCAACAAAATATGACCCCTCAAATTCGCAAATTCCTTCAATCCGCTCAAATTCGCTTCAATAAGCAATTACTTTGCCTAGTGTCGGATTCCATTTTCCCCGCAACGATGGTTCTTGCACTCATCTGGGCCATCGCTTGGCGATTGTTCGGATATGCTGCACCTACCTTCGGCTACTTCGTTGCAATCCTTCTGGGCTTCATCGCACTAATCATTTGGTTTTTCTGGAAAAAACCCAATCTCGATCTAACGGCACAAAAAACAGATCGCCATTTCTCATTAAAAGAATCTCTGGTTTCGTACCTAGATTTCCAGCATCGAGACACTTCTCACCCCGCCTTTGTATTACAAGAGAAAACCACACTGCAACGTATCGAAGATTGTGACCTCTCGACCATTCCAACAAAATTGAATCGTCGCCGCCTCACCATCGCCGCAATCCTTTCCATTGCAGTTGTCTCCCTTGCGATGCTTCCCCATTCGGATGCAATTCAACAAAAACTGCTCGAAGAGCAAGTCATGCTCGAACGCACACGCTTGCTACAAGAAGAAGTAAACAAGATGGTCGAGGAAATGATCAGTTCGATGTCCGAGCAGGAAAAGCAACTCGTCAAACCGGAGATTCTTCGTCAATGGGCGAAGGAAATCGGCAGAACGAAGAACCGCGAAGAAGCCATGAAACGCATGGCAAAGTTCGAGCAAAATGTCGGCACGGCACTCGCTGGTATCGAGTCGCGAAAGGATGATGAAATCCTCAAGCTCGCTGCCGCGGAACTCGCCGAATCGCAAATGGCCGATGCCAAACAACTTGGGAAAAAATTAGAAAATAAGGATTTTAATGCCGCCAAACAACAACTCGGCGAACTTAATCCCAAACAAGAACACAAGAACCTAACACCAGAAGAACTAAAACGCCTTCAGGAAAATATCGAGAAACTCAAAGAAATGACCCGTCGCATGGCGGAGGGAGCGAAAAGGCGCGATTTCAAATCTTCACGTCTTAACAAAAATTTAAAGCTCGATCTAAGCGAAATGGAGTTAGACGAATTGTTAGAAATGCTGGATGAAAATACACAAGAAATTGATCCCGAGGATTTAGAAGAAATGGACGACTCGGAAGACCTAGACGAACTCGATGAATCACTTGAAATGCTCGAACTCCGTTTAGGCAAAGCCGATGCCCGCGACAAAATGCGCGAAAAAATGAAAATGCTCGGGAAGGCAGCAGGAAAAGGGCAAATGTTTCTCAATGGCAAATTGCAGCAACTTGGACTAGCAGCAAAACCACCAGGAAAAGGTCACATTGAAAGCAAGCGTGATAAAAAAGACGAATTCAAAGACAATAATAACTACGATCGCCTAACGGGAAAAAAAGGGGAAGGGCCATCTCGTAGCACGATCGAAGAAGCGAACAGCGGCAGCGGTGCCTCGGGGCGTAGCACAGAGGAAAAACAACGTGAATTCCGCCGCCAAGCGGAGGCGCTGGTGCAACGCGACGATGTCCCTGATGAACTGAAACAAGGTATCCGCGAATACTTCGAACGCGTCCACGAAATCCCAGAAGAAACGAAATAACTCAACTCTCTCCATATCACTATCATTATGTCCCAACTCGAAAACGAAGCACAAAAATTCCGCGATACCTTTCTCACCATTCGCACCGAAGTCTCAAAATTTATCGTCGGTCAAACTGACATCATCGACAATGTTCTAACAGCCGTCGTTTGTGGTGGTCACGTTTTGTTAGAAGGTGTTCCAGGCCTCGGAAAAACTGCACTGGTCAATACTCTCTCCAAGGCTCTCCATCTGCGCTTCGGACGCATTCAGTTCACGCCCGACCTCCTACCCAGCGATGTTGTGGGCACACAAATCCTCGTTGAAGAAGAAGGCCGCCGCAACTTACGTTTCCAACCCGGCCCAGTATTTTGCAACATTCTTCTCGCCGACGAAATCAATCGCGCTACGCCAAAAACCCAGGCGGCTCTCCTAGAAACCATGCAGGAAAAACGCGTCACCGTAGCCGGGCAAACGCATAGTTTAGATTCTCCGTTCTTTGTGCTCGCTACCCAGAACCCGATTGAGCAAGACGGTACTTACCCGCTCCCAGAGGCACAACTTGACCGCTTTTTCTTCAAGCTCCAAGTCGGTCTTCCCGACCACGATGGCTTCGCCGAAATTCTCAATCGTACCAGCGGCAATTCGCAACCAGAGATCCAAGCCGTTGCCCACGGTGAAGACATCATCGCCATGGGACTCACACTTCGTGAAATCCCCGTCGCCAAGGACGTGCAAGATCACCTGATCCGCATCGTTCGCAATACCCACCCCGAGAACGAGAAAGCTCCAGAAAAAATCAAAAAATACGTCCGCAACGGAGCCAGCCCCCGTGCCGCACAGGCCATGCTACTCGCCGCTCGTTGCAAGGCTTTGTTAGATAACCGCTTCCATGTTTCGCGTGAGGATGTTGATTCCTGCGCAGGCCCCGCACTTTGCCACCGGATGATTCTTTCCTTCGAGGGTGAGGCAGACGGCATTAGTTCTGCGGATTTGGTCAAAGCGGCGATTCGTCAAGCCTACTAAGCCACCATGCCCCCGGAATCAGAAACAGCCATGGCATCTGGCGAGCTAACCAACGCGGCATTTATCCGTCGGTTGGAGAGCTTGTTTCTTCTCGTTCGCCGCGTCCTCGGTGGCTCGCTGCAAGCCGACCGCAAGAGCCCACTCAAAGGCTCGGGCATCATGTTTGCCGACTACGCAGAGTACCACCCCGGCGATGATTACCGCGCTATCGATTGGCGCGTTTTCGCTCGCAGTGACGAACTCGTGGTGAAACTCTTTGAAGTCGAAGAGGACACTACGATTTATCTTCTTCTCGACCTCTCGCGCTCGATGATCGCAAAGTTAGCCGCATCGAAACGCCTCGCCGCCGCCCTTGGCTACATCGCGCTGAATTGCCAAGATCGCCTTGCCGCCTACGGCATGACTGATCGCCTCACGCCCTTGTTAGAGCCAGCACGTGGCAAGTCGAACGTTTTCGCCTTACTTAAATCGCTAGAGCAAGCACCCGTCTCAGGAGAAAACACGGACTTCACTGCCTGCGTCCGCAATCTCCAAGCCCGCCATCGCCGCCGTGGACTGGTGATCGTGATCTCTGACTTCCTTTTCCCCGGTGGGTTTTCTGATGGCCTCAAACGTCTCAGCGGTCTTGGTCACGAAATCCACGCCCTGCAAGTTTTGTCACAAGAAGATACCGTTTGCGACATGAAAGGCGATGTCGAACTCGAATGCATCGAGAGCAACATCCGCGCTCGTATCACCATCACCTCGGCAGAAGCCCAAGCCTACGAATTAGCCGTAAAACAATGGAATTCCGACCTGAAAGCTGAGTGCCTTCAGCGCAGCATTGGCCTGAATCAAACCGATAATGTCACGCCTTTTGAAGATGTGATTCGGAATATTTTACGCAAAGGAGGCCTAGCCACATGAATTTTTCCGCCCCATGGATGCTATGGTCGCTACTCGCTGCGATTCCTTTGGCTGCTGTCTATTTCCTCAAAGTCCGCCCGCGCCGACGCCAAGTCACGGCCTTTTTCTTGTGGCAAAAGTTACTGCGTGAAAAAAAAGCCTCCAGCCTATTTCAGCGCCTTAGGGATGCGGTATCGCTAATTCTCCTCCTCGCTGTTCTCATCATGGCAGTGCTCGCCGCTTCGGGACTCCGCTGGACTGGCGCTGACCCGCGCGATATGCTGGTCATCGTCGATGTCACAGCGTCGATGAATTCCACTTACAAAGGAAAACCACTACACGCGCAATCCCAAGAAACCGTGCGCGACATCATTCGCTCGCTGAATGGCTCACGCCGCATGGCAATTGCAAGTGCATCTGATGAATTGCGATTTGTTAGTCACTTGAGCGATAACCCACGAGACCTAACCGCGGCCGCCACCAATCTAACAAGCTGCCAGCTTCCTATTTCGAAAAGCACCATCAACGCCATTAATGCCTACGCCAAAAAAAATTACGCTGATGCGAAATCTGGCCATCGTGTCATTCTCATCACAGATGGCCATTCGGGTTGGGATGGCCTCTCGAACGATGTCGAAGTCCTCCGCATCGGCGCAGGCCGGCTCGATAACACCGGCATCGTCGCCGCAGATCTGCAATGGCTCGGCATCAGCGGCAAACGCGCTGCTTTTTTCTATCAAGTCACCTCATCATGGGAACAGAGCCGAAATGTCGATCTGGAGTTACGCCATCTCGATTCAAACACCGCTTACCGCTTGATTCCTCTTACGATTCCCGCAAAAGGTGAGATCAGTGCCACAGTGGAACTAGAAGATTTGCCCGATGGAAAATGGCAAGCTCGCCTGATCACCAACGATGCCTTATCTCTCGATAATACCGTGCCAATGGGCCTGCCTCCACGCGATCCCGTCACCTTGCAAGCCCCGAAAGAAGATGCCTACTTTTTCACTCGATGCGTAGAAGCCTTCGAGCGCGCTAGCGGCACCTTAGCACTCGTCTCCAGCGGTGCCAGCGTCGCCATCGCCCGTGGCTCCGTGCCTGAGGGCAAACAAGATTTCTTACTCTTTGCGCCAAAGGGCGAATCGCCCTACTGGACTGGCGGCACCGATGCGGCGGATGTATCTCTCGCTGAAGCCACCATGAAAGATCATCCACTCCTGAAAAATTTCCTCTGTGAAAACATCCCCTTCGCCGGTGCGAAAAAATGCCAACCTGTGGCAGGCAGCTTGATTCTAGCAAAATCAGACCTAGGCGATCCCTTGCTTTGGCTCTCTAACATCACTGGTCGCCGTGGCGTGGTCGTAAATTTGGACCCTATCGAAGCCGAATTTTTTCTCTCTCCCTGGTTTCCCGTGATCGTCCACAACGCAGCAACGCATCTCACAGGGAAAGAAGGTGAATCACGTTCCGTGCGCCCCACCGGCACCGCAGATTCCCGCCCCGAAATCGGCCACTGGCAAGACCAACGCGGCTCCTGGACAGCTAGCGCCTTGCTCTCCAAAAATGAATCCCTCCTCCTCGCCAATGGCCCTGCCGCCTCTGCGCAAAACATTGACCGTGGCCACCCGCTGCCGCAATTTCTTCTTCTCGCTGCAATCCTCGTGGTCGCCGCAGAGTCATTTCTCTATCACCGCAGAAAAGTTGGATAACTATGCAATTCGTTTCGCTACTACCACTTTGGCTCTTGCTTCCTTTAGCATTGATCACCTTTGCCACATGGCGCACATCGCTTGTGGATCGCCCACCCATGATGAAGGTCGCCGCTCTCGCGTGCCGCACAGTTTCCATCGTTCTCTTCATCCTTTGCCTCTGCCGCCCCTATTCCCGAAGCTCCGCTGACCAAGCCCATATCGTCTTTCTAGTCGATGTTTCGGAGTCTGTTGACGTCTCAGGAATTGAATTAGCCTTTAAAGAAATCGACCAAGCTGTTGCCACTCTTAAATCCGGCGATACATGGTCGATGGCGCTTTTTGCTAAAGAGACAAATCCCGTCACCCGCGAGCAAGCCGACCTCTGGCTAAAAGAGCTTAAAGAAGGCCGCACCGATGCCGATTTCCGCTCTGATTCCCGCATGGCAGATGCTCTCTCGCTTAGTAGATTACAATTTCCCGCCGATAAATCCCGCCGCCTCATTGTCTTCAGTGACGGCGTGAACGACGACGGAGTCAGCAAGCAATGGGAGTCACTCCGCCGCGAACAAACAGATCTCCAATTTAAACAAATCGCCCCGCTTGCGAATGCCGAGGCTGGCGTAGTGGCTTTTGAGTCGCCCTCGCCCATCGCCTTCGAAGGGGAAATTGTCCGCCTCAAAGTCTCCGCCACCGCGAATCAGGACATGAACGGCAAACTCCGCATCACCAATCGTGGTGTTGTCGTCGCGGAAAAAGCCGTCCGCCTCGAAAAAGGGAAAACCCTAGTGGAGCGCGTCGATGTAGAAATGGGCGTCTCGGGAGAAACTGTCTGGGAAGCAGAAATTGCCCCTGAAAAAGACTGGTTCCCGGAAAATAACCGACTCTCTCTCGGCATCACTGTTCGCGGTAAACCCCGCATCCTCGTATTACATGAACGCCCGCAGGCGATGCGTGCCGCCGAGCGACTCCTTCGAGAGCAAGGCGTAGAGTTGGAAACCCGTGGCGCCCGCGGTCTCCCAGTCTCGATGAATGAACTCCTCGCCTTTGATGCCATTATGCTTGCCGATGTCCCTGCCACATCTCTCGAACGCTCGCAAATGGACAACCTCAAAACCTACGTCTCCCACTTCGGCGGCGGTCTCATCATGATGGGTAGCGAAAACACCTACGGCCTCGGCGGGTATTATAAAACTCCCGTAGAAGAAGTTCTGCCACTCGTTTCTCGCTTCGAAAAAGAAAAAGAAAAACCTTCCCTCGCCATGTGTATCGTTCTTGATCGCTCCGGTTCCATGTCTGGTCAACCGCTCGCGCTAGCCCGCCAAGCCGCCCGCAGCGCCGCTGAACTTCTCGGTGCACAAGACCAAATCGCCGTCATTGCCTTCGATGACCAACCAACTCTCGTTCTCGATCTTACCCCCGCTGGCAACAAAGCCCAAATCGCCCAGGCCATCGACTCCATTGCCGAAGGCGGCGGCACCAACATGCAGCCCGGCATGGCACAAGGACGCGATATTCTCCGCGGCGCAAACGCGAAAATCAAACACGTCATCGGCCTCACCGATGGCCAAACCGAACCCGCCGACCTCGTGCAAATGTGCCAAGAAATGGCCGATGCTGGCATGACCGTCTCCACCGTAGCCATGGGCGATGGTGCCGCCCGCGAACTTCTCGCCCAAATGGCCGAAGCAGGAAAAGGCCGCTACTACGAAACCAATGCGCCTGAAAACGTGCCACAAATTTTCACTCGTGAGACCATGCAAGCCTCGCGTTCCGCCATTAAAGAAGACATTTTCGCCTCCATCCCCGTAGGCGACCATCCTGTGCTGAGTGGTTTTTCCGATACCGAACTCCCCGCCGTGCTTGGCTACGTCATGACTAAGCCGAAACCCACAGCCCAAGTCATACTCGCTTTAGAAAGTGGCGATCCACTCTTGGCCATCGGGCGCTTTGGTACTGGCACAGGTCTATGTTTCACCGCCGATCTCACCGAACGCTGGGCAGGGGAGTGGTTGAGCTGGAGTGGTTGTGGAAAATTCTGGTCGCAAGTCCTGCGCGGCACTCTCAAACGCGCCGATGCTACTGGCATTGAGGTCAAGCCAACGGTAGCCGATGACACATGGCTCATCGAAATGAATCGACGCGACGATGCGGGACGTCCCTTATCCGCTGTGCCATGGAGTGCTGCTGCATTGGATGAAAAATCAGCAAGCCGTCCTGTAAGCATTATCGAGACAGGAGTAGGTCGTTACCAAGCCCGCATTCCCTTAGATGGAGCCCAACAAGTCAACGTCCGCATCCAAGACACCGACCATGGGAAAGTCAAACTCATGCAATGGCTTCGTCCGTATCCGCAAGAATATCAATTAACCTCCACGCTCAAAGACATCTTCACGCAAATCCCGCCATTCGAGACAGACAAAATCCGTCAAAATCTGCTCAACGTCTCGCTACACCGTAGTTTGATCCCGTCGTTCGTCATCGCCGCCATCGTTTTGCTCATCACCGGCGTCGTCTTCCGTCGCATCTAGTAAAACGTGGCAGAGTCATCTTGACTCATTGCCATAATCTTCGGCACGCCTTGCTTCCTGGCTCATAATCTGCCACTCAAAAACTTTTATCAAAATCAAGTAGTGCAAAAATAGATCAATGCCAGCAATAAGAATGAAAATTAAAAGCGATCTGAGAGCGTATTGAGAAAGACGGATTTTTTTTATCAGGAGAAAGGGAATCGTTAATAGTACTTGCCAGATGAGACGTGGAATCTCAAAGGTTTTAATATCTAGAAAAACGATATGAAGTTTATCTTGAGCAAAATCTCCCGAGATATAATACAACCCGACAATGCTCAAAAGAGAATAAATAAGAAAAAGCAACCAAGAAATCAAAATCATCCAGTCCGCTGCGTCCTTATTTTTGAAGCATAACCTTACTGGAATAGCGGCAATCAGGAGCAGATAAAAAAGTAACGGTAACTTAGTATATTCGAGAAAATGAAACATTTGATTGCTCTGAAGAAAGTTAATCATTCAACGGCAATGACCAGCTTGCTACCCAACCACTTACGAAAAACCTCACCCGTGTGGATTTAGCAATCCGGTCACTCGGACAAAGAAGTCTGGCTTGAGGTCGGCGAGGGGGGCGCGCAGTTTCTCGATTTCCTCTGCTGGGCCGTGGACTTCGAGGCGGGCGAGATCCGATAATTCGAGGAATTTTCCAAGAAGCTCCGTTACGTTGGCAATGTGAGCGAGCAGACCTTCCGCACCAATATAGGCTTCACGACAAAAGGCCGTATTGCCATTCATGGTGAAATCGTAATAGAGGCATCCAGGTTCGGCAGAAGTTTTTTCGACAAAATCCGGCATCAGTGCAGTGAATGCTTCGAGGTTCCCTTCTCGAATGTTGAAATACGGGTGAATGCTGACGGCGTTAGATAATTTAGTGGACATGGTGCGACAACAATAGAGAAACGTAGCGAAAAACAAAGAGGAAAAAATGATTTCCTATCGATCTTCCCCGTCAACGAATCACTCCTCAAAGAACTCCTGCATCATCTGGTAAATCGATCGGAATCTTCTCATTTCGCTCATGTATTTTTGCTAAAAAATGCAACTACAGCCTCCCAAAAGCATCAATGCAAACCGAGATCACCTCTTTTTGAAATACGGGAGGGAATAGCCATGAAAGCGGCGCGGCGACTGCGAGCAAGGCAGGGATTTTTCCGATAGGTCGTTGCCTTTTTCCCTCCAGCACTGTTAGGAATCCGTGAAGCGTAAAGAATAATGTGGGTAATCCGTAGCCTGATCGCACGGGCAGGGTGATGGCGAGTTCATGCAAAAGACCCGAGACGAGAAAAACCGTCATGATGCCAGTATTTTTTCCAACCAATGTTTCGATGGGGCGACCAACCAGACGTTGCATCATTTGCGAATAACCAACATTCCAACGCATACTCCAAAAGTCAGCAATCCCTTTGGCTTCTAACAAATTCGGAAAAAGAGTGCGCACCGGAAATCCCGCCCAACGCAAAGCACCTTTGAGCATGCGCAATACACCAAAGTGAAAGGCCCAACTCAGCGGTACGAACATCACCAAAATATGCCTCCAGCCCATGAACCAAACGAACCACGCACTAACGATACCGAGTAACATAAGCAGTGCGCCACGAATTACGTCGCCACGCCATGTTAGGTTATGGCGCGTTGCACGAAATGTCCCCGGATCCATGCCAAACCAGAGGAAAGAAAAAATGAAATAGCGCGGCAAGCTTAGCTTTTCTTTCCCTGCCCACTCGGCATAGACCAGTCCTTTCATCGCCGCCAGCAACACACAACAAATCCCGACCATCCGCAGAAATGCAGGATCGTGAAATAATGCTAGGTGTGCGGAAGAACTCAGCACGATGACGACCAACCACCCCACACATCGGCGGAGAAAAATCGACGGCACCTTGGCGCACAGCGGACCTGTAGCAACACCAAATAGCACAAGAAATGGAATGACGAACATCATGGTTTGAGCATTCCTAAGTTCCAGCACAACAACCCAGCGAGAAGCACGACGAGACCGATAAATAGTGCGCTGAGAATCTGTTTAGCAATGGTATTAAAACGATTTTGCACTGTGACTGCCGCGAAATCGAATCCGAAGAACTGCAACCATAAACGAATACCCCACCATAATAGCATGAAAACATTCATTGCCTTTGCTGCGCCTGTTCCGCTCATCAGCCAATCATCGAAGGCGAGAAGTAGAACGGCGAAGAATGCATGGCTGCTTAGGATATAAATCGAATAAGTCCACCACAGCTCGCGCATCAGCGGCGGCAGTGCGACGAGATGATCTCGCCAACCTAGTGCTTTAGGTATCGCTAAGCTGCCAATGCACAACAGCACCAATGACCATCCACCGATTTGTAAACCAATTTCTAACAATTCTTTCATGGCTGATAACTCGCAAGGGTAAAAATGATGGCAAGAGTAAGAAAAACGAGCAGAAAAAATACGTCCCACAAGCGATCTATTCGTCGCAATTCGGCATCGTAATAACTGAGCTGCACAATGACGCGACTCAACCAAAAAATCGCGAAAAATCCCGCGACGATTCGTCCCATTCCATCGGTCAATAGCAAATGCGGCCACGCCAAGCACAGCACTGCTAGCGCGGTAATGATCGCGATGATGTAGGCGCAGTGGACGTAAAAAATCTGCCGCACGATCAACGATGCACTCGTTAGATTTTCTGCATATTTCCAGCGTTTCGCGGCAACAAAATTCGCCACCACCAAGCCTGTTAACATGGCCCCGGCAATGCGCAGCAACCATTCCATTTGTGAAATTTCCATATTTCTGCTAGGTTATTTGACGACGCAATATTCACTATCGCACTTTGGCTCTTCCATGACGTGAAGATTCTCACGCACCAGTTTATCCTTGCTGCGAAAGAAAATTTTACTCAGCGAATGTCGATTCGCCGCGAGGACATGGCAGGCGCGAATCGCTACGGATAAAAGAGCAGGTCCGGCGAGTTTTTTCGCCACGCTCTGATAATTGGAACAGCTATACAAGCACATTACCCATGCTTCGGCACCGCGATAGATTACTCCGCTATCGCTCCTCACCACCATCGCACGGGCGGGATCGAGCATTCCTATTCCTGGAAAAACCATTTCTGCGCGCTCGGATTGATAGGGAATAAAATCGATCGCAAACTTTCTCGGCTGCTTGTTAATCCATTCATGAAAGGTGCAACACATGCCACAGCGGCCATCGTAATATACTTCAATTTTCTTTGCATTTCCGTTCGGTATTTTCATCTTTTTTTCTTTCCGTGTTTTCAGTAAATACTGAAAACTGTGAACGATGCAAGTAAAATAATACCAAATTCAAAATTTCTCTCAGAAATAGCAGAAATAGAGGCGTGGGTGCTAGCAGTCGTGATTCATCAGGAAAACAGCGCCGATACTGGTTTACCCTTGTTGCCGATGGTAAACGGACGACCACTCGTGCTGGAAACGGGTTGATTCGTGGGCAGGCCGCAGGCGTGGGCGATGGTGGCGTGTAAGTCGCCTGCTGTGACGGGATCGCTGGCTACTTCACCGCCTTTGTCATCGCTGGCTCCATAGACGAAACCTCCCTTCGCACCGCCGCCGGCGATGACGGAGGAAAAGACTAGCGGATGGTGGCCGCGACCACTGCCATCGAACTGCGGCTTGCGTCCGAATTCGGTGGCCACAACGACCATCGTACTTTCGAGCAATCCGCGCGATGAAAGATCGCTGATCAAAGCGGCAAAGGCTTGGTCGAATTCCGCGCCACGTTCTTCCATGCCGCCTTCGATGTCTTTATGCATGTCCCAGCCGCCGCTTTCGACTTCCACAAATCGAACCCCACCTTCGACAAGTCGGCGTGCGAGCAAGCAGCCTTGGCCGAAACGATTTCGTCCGTATTTTTCGCGAAGATCGGAAGGTTCCTTTTCGATGTCGAAACATGCGAGGTCTTTGCCTTTCATGAGGCGCAAGGTGCTTTGATAAAAATCATTATAAGCGATCACGCTGGGGTCATTGACCACGTCGGTGAACTGCCGATCGATTTGCCGCAGCATGGTCAAGCGCTTTTCCATGACGGTGGAATTGGTCTTGCTGATCGAGTTTTTCAGTCCTTCATCGGGATCTAGAATGGGCAGAGGGCTCATGGTAGCGGGAAAAAATCCATTGCCGTTTTTCGCGGGCCGATTCACACAAACGCTGCTTGGCAAGGTATCATGGCTGGCTCCTAAGAAGTGGTGCGCCCATGCGCCTAGCGTGGGGTGAACGATGGTGCCACGTTTCTCGAATCCGGTGCGCATTAAATACTGGGCTTGGTCATGCACGCCGACCTTAGCGGTCATGCTGCGAATGATGGCAATTTTATCGGCGACTTTCGTCGTTTGCGGGAGGAAGGAAGATAGCTGGAATCCAGCCTTGGTGCTCACGGCGGAGCCAGGGCCTTTGGATGCACCGGTTTTCGGATCGAAGCTATCGATCTGGCTCAGGCCGCCGGAGAGTTGTAGCATAATGACGGCTTTCGCTTTGCCGAAGCCAGGTAGGCCGGCGTTTTCGGCTTTGAAGGGCGTGGTTTTTTCTGCGGCGCTTTGCCCTGGGAGCAGTGGGAGAAGGCTGATGCCGAAGGCGGAATGAACCATGCGCTCGACAAACATCCGGCGTGTGACTTCGTTCATTTTGTGGTGATCTGATTTCATGGTGTTGGGTTGATTTTTTACTGAAATTGCTAGGCAGAAATTAGGGAAGGAAAAGGAATTCGCGAGAGTTGAGGAGCACCCATGAGATATCGGTGGTGGTGAGTCCATCGTTCATGGCGGAGGTGAAATAGGACATTTCCGTTTGGCGCGGTTGGCGTCCGAAGAAGCTCAAGTAGAGAGAGGAAATTTTATCTTCGGTGGTGGATGCTTTTGTGGCCGATTGGATGGCGAGGGAATTTTTGGTGATCAAATCTTGCACCGGGCCGTTCATCAATTGGAGTAGTTGAGGGACGCTGCCGTCAACGGTATTGCCATCGGCGATCATGCGGTCACTTTGTCCAAAGAGTCGCAGGAAATGGTTTTCCGGAGCAGGTTGAGGTGTCTCGCTGGCTCTTGCGAGCACGAGTCCATTGCTGTGAAGAGGTATGCCGCCTTCGTAAAAGGCTGTGCGTTTGCCATTGTTGGCCAATTGTTTGTTGTTCCCATTTTTCTTGCCGCCTTGCTTCATGGCGGGGAGATCTTTTTTGATTTCCGCGATGAGTGCTTTCACGGCTTCTGGTGTGATTTCGTCATCGTCGAGATGGGTTTTTTGCAGCAGATCTCCACGACGGAGTAAAATTTGATCAGCCTCACTGCCGGTTGTGAGACAGACGATGGAATCCCATGCTTGTTCGGCACTCATGCGGCGAATCACCGGGCCGGGAAAGAGATATTTTTTCGGGTCTTCGGGGACGTTGCTGGCGATGCGTTGGTAAGCCGCGGTGTGGAAGATGATGCGCTGAAATTCACGCAAATTAAACTTCGCTTGCTTCATGTATTTCGTGATGTGGGCGAGTAGCTCTGGGTTGCTATCGCGTGGGTCATCGATGTCGGACACAGGCTCTTGCACGGCGATGCCGAAGGCTTTTTTCCAAAGTCGATTGGCAATGGCTGTGGCAAAGCGTGGGTTTTCTGGATGAACCATCCAATTGGCAAATTGGTTCCGCGGTTGTTGCGAAGACGCATTTTCCGCAAGGAGATAAGCAGGATTGTTTTCCTTGGTGTCAGGCCAACGGATGAAGGATGGCTTGGTCAGTTCACCGGGAGTGGCGTCTTTGTATTTGTAGTCTTCGGGGAATCGGAGTTTATTTTTTGTTAGATCGACAAGGTTGTAGGGGTTGGAAGCGAGGACTTGATTGACGAGTGCACGATTCACGTTCGCGAGTTCGTCTGATTTGAGCAATTGCCGTGTTTGGCGGAAAACCTTTTCGTGGAAACCATCTGTGGAACCAAAGTAGGCGGCTAGGCTGTAAAAGTCATGCTGTGACCACTCCGCGAAGGGATGGTCGTGACATTGAGCACAGGAAACGTTTGCACCGAGGAAGGTGGTGAGCATGTTGGAAATACCATCGAGGGGCATTTGTGCATCGCGGAGGAGGAAACCTGCGGCACCATTTTGATTCAGTTTGCCATCGGCCACCAGCATGTCATGAACCATGCGATCCCATGGAGTATTCATGGCGATTTGTTCCTTGAGCCAATCTTCGTAGAGAAAGCCTTTGGCACCTTTGCCGTAGTCATCTTTCACGCGCAGCATATCGGCTAGCCAATTGAACATGTGCATGGTGTAGCCGGGAGAGTTGAGCAGGTTATTGATGAGTGTGGAGCGTTTGTTAGGTGATGAATCGGCAAGAAATGTTTGTGCCTCCTCCGCCGTGGGAATGCGCCCAATGGTGTCGAGATAGATGCGACGCAAAAAGACCGCATCAGGGGTTGGGGCATTCGGCGTGGTGTTGTTGGCCTTCAATGCCGCATGGATGGTTTGATCCAAGCGCGCCGCTGCGGCATCGATCACTGTCTGAGCCAGTGGTGGACGAGGTTCGCTGGCTTTGCAGGCTTGTGCAATGCGTTGATCTTCCTGATTCAAGCGCGCAAGAGGAAAGCGCATGATTTTATTTTCCTTAGTCTCGATGCTGAGGATGCCGTTTTCTAGGGCACGATATTTCGCCTCTAAGGTTTCGCCACCCGATGAAGTCCATTGATGCCATGAAAATGTGGCACGCGGCGTATTGTCGGCAGGTAGCGATTCTTCCTTCGCTTGATCTTTCTTTTTTTTGCCCTTCTTTTCAGGTGCAGCGATGACGAGGCAGCACAGGCAACTGATTCCCGCTAGAGTAATAGAAAAAAAACGTTTCATACTGAGATTGTATGATAAACGTAGCGGAATCTGAGAAGTTGCGAAAAAACTACGGACTCTCCTGAAATGGCTCGGCTTTTCCTGTTTCCAAGCAACGGTTCAACCAATCAAGCATTTGCCTTACTTCGTGACTTTCGGCGCGGAGTCGATGCAGCTCTTGCCAATCGAGGTGTGGTCGCAGCTTTGGTGCCGCGATGCGGTTAATCTCCAAGCAAGCCATAATCGCTTCTGTTTCGCGCGGGTGAGCGTTGAGAATTTGTGCGGGACGTGGCAATTCATCGAGCACTTCTGATGTCAGCCCGAAGGATGTCACGCCGACGCCAAAACTACTACTCAAACGCCGCAAGCTATCTGCCAAGGCTTCATCGGTGATCGGTGCCGCGTAAATGAGCTCACCTCCTTGCGCGAATTGCGATACAGCCAAGGTTTGGAAAAAATCTTCGCGGTATGTTTGCAGTGATGGCTGGATGCGCAAACGTGCTGCCTGTATGCCAAATGGCGTCATGCCGAGTCGCTGCCGCATCGCTACCATCGTTGGATCGAGGCGGATGTCATCGTCTGGCGCATCGCCCGTTTCCCAGTCAATCAATAAAATTTCAGGGTATTTCCATAAATTCCCCATCGGTGCCTCGCGTTTGAATGGCTCGCGAAACAAGAATGGGAAACGCCCGTTGATTTCGTAATAGCGATGCACAATCGCTCGAAATTTCCGAATCCGCAGCATCACCACATCCAACGATCCTC
Organism: Akkermansia muciniphila; assembly: GCA_945862285.1. Classification (GTDB taxonomy): domain Bacteria; phylum Verrucomicrobiota; class Verrucomicrobiia; order Verrucomicrobiales; family Akkermansiaceae; genus UBA956. The sequence continues at coordinate 18,786 of CAMAYN010000058.1, forward strand.
GATCCTGCTGTAGTTCATCCAACCGCCCTTGGGTGAGCGATACGAGTTCCTGTGCACTCGACAACGCTGGTGCAGGTATGCCGCGCCGGTAGTACCCCTGCCCTTTTTCTACCTTAGCAATCGCGGATGTCGGGTCGCAAGACATGATCGAAAAATGATAGCGCAAGGAAGCGTCGGAGTAATTTCCATCCAATTGCAAACGCACAAGCCGAATCAATTCCGTCCCTTTGATGGAATCGACAGGATTTGTCGGCAGCAACGCCGTCAAAATATCATTAAGCTGTTTGCGAAGGCTCATTTTTCGGAGATAAGAGAATGCATCAGTGCCGTTCTTACAAGCACGAAGCAAATTTTTTTCAATTTCGATAAAGATATGTAAGCTTTAGTTTGAAATACAGCGCTTGGAAATTTCTTCATGCAATCGTTGGAGTTCTGGCAATTCGAGCTTGCACTCTTTCCCCATGCGTAATGGTTCACCCCAGATCGGTTCGATTTCGATTTCCCGCCCTTCCTGCCAGTCGATCATACTTGATGGGCGATAGGCTCCAATTTTATAGGTTCGTTCAATATGCCAATCGATCAGCGATTCATCGATCGGAAATCCACGAGC
>CAMAYN010000059.1 GCA_945862285.1 Akkermansia muciniphila
ATTTTTGGGGTATTGACCTCAAATTCTACGCAAAACGTTGATTTATTTTTGCAAACGCATGGAATGCGCGAGCATTTTACCTTTCTCTCATCGACCTCAAAGTTGACGGGAAAGGCGAAGCATCTGCGGGCGATTCAAAAAACATTTTCGCTGAAAGCGCACGAACTTCTTTATATTGGCGATGAAATCCGCGACATCAAAGCCTCACACAAAGCGGGCATTGACTGCGCTGCGGTGACATGGGGCTTTAATTCGCATTCCTCGTTGCAAGCGGCAAATCCGAAATTCATTGCGGAAAAGCCACGTGAATTGCTGGACATTGTTCGCTGAACGTCATGGGGGGAATCAGGGAGAATTATTGAATTCCCATCACGACATCACAGCTTGGTAGCAGTTTGCGTAGTGCCTCGATGCCTTCCGGCGTGACTTTGCTACGCCAAACGTAGAGGCGTTTGAGATTTTTGAGCGAGCCGAGTTGCTGAATTCCTGCGTCTGTGACTTCGGTGCCGAAGAGGTTGAGGGACTCGAGGGAGTCAAACTTGGCAATGGTCGAAAGTCCGACATCGGTGATCTTCGTTTCGCCGAGATTCAACTTACGCAGGTTCTTGGCGGGTTCAAGAACGGAGAGAGCCGCATCAGAGATCAGAGTGGCGGTGAAATCGACACTGCCAAGATGGGGTGCTAGCGTAGATATTTTTTTTGCATCGTCATCACTGTAAGAACCACGCATGCTGACGGCGGTAAAATTGACCGAGTTCGATGCTTGCGAATCAAATTGAGCAGCGCCAGGGTAGGATTTTTGCAAATCCGTCATGGCGGCGGCAATGGCAGTGCGTTCTTTCGAGGTATCAACAGCCGGGGCGACAGGCGCAGCAGAGCCGGTTGTGCCCGCGGTTGTTTTCACGGTCGCGGAGGGTTTGATCTTGGCGATGATGGCAGCAATATTTGCGGGAGGATTCGCAGTGGCGAGGGTTACATCTGCTTTTGCCCCTGTATTGATCCACCATTTGATGACCTCGATTTCATCAGGTTTCAAGCCGGGTTTTTCGTCGGGAGGCATGCGTTCATCGTTGTCGATGGGGAGTTCCATACGGATGATGATGTTGCTTTTCTCTGCATGACCGACTTCTAATCCTGGGCCATCCGCACCACCTTTAACGAGTAGTTCGTAGGCATCCATGCGCATTTTGCCTTTGATTTTTTTCTCATTGTGGCACTTCCAGCATTTCTCCTCTAGCATGGGGGCGACAATGTCTTGGTAAACGAGTGGTTCAGGAGTTGCGGCTGATCCATCTGCTGGTTTTGCATCTTCTTTCGCAGGTTTACCGCCGAGGAGTCCGCGAAGGGGTTCTGGAGCAAATTCGGTGAGGTAATCCTGTCCATGTACGAGGGAGGCTCCATCGTGACTGGTGTAAGCCATAACGCCGGAAGACGCAACGAGCATCAACTTGTAAACCCATGCGGCTGAAGCGCCAGCATCTGTCCATGCCTTGATGAGAAATGTGGTAATGGCAAGGCAAGAGAAAGCGATACCGCCCCAGAGGTGATCTTGCGCACCGGGGGAGATTCTAATGTCTTCATCGCCGATGTAGAGAAGAAAGCCAAGAAGCACGGCAACAACGGAGGTAGCTGCTGCAAAAAATAATGTGCCTTGCAGAGCGGGACTCTCTTTGCGGGTGAAAAGTGAACCGAATTCCAAAAAAACGGCGAGCACTAGCATACCGATTGGCAAATGGAGAATGACAGGGTGAAAACGTCCGAAAAAGCGAGCAAGGTCGGGAATGGCATCCATCGGCGGAGTTCCTACCCAAGCAGGCAAGGCTAACATCACAACACAGAGTATCGCACCCATGATGCTGATGCCAATTGGTTTTTTCCGTAGTTGACTTGGAATCTGGTTATTCATCGCAAAAATATACAGTTGATTTAGTTACGTTCTATCAGGGTGAAACAAGAAAAGTTAGACATCAATGACAGGGCCACGGCCTGAAGTTTGATTGTTTTGGCCAGGAACGATGGACTTTTTTTTGCGTGCCTTAATCCATGGAACGTAGCGGGTAAGATCGACTCCTAAGGTTTTCATGGACAAGATAAAAACCGGCAGGGCGATGAATTCGTCGATGAATCCTGGTGCATCGATAATAAAAAACAGAATCCATCCGCTGATGAGCGCGCAGATTTTTTTGATGATTTGCATGGATAAAATAGTAGGGGTGATTTCTCAAGATTCGAGCCATTGGGGAAAATTCGATGAGGCATTACTCCATGTAGGTTGAGAGTATGCCGAGAGCGGGACATACGATCCAATAAATCATCATCGCGCGGATCGACCATTCGTCATGACCATTTGAGTCGAGATGCCCGACTAACATCACTGCGGGTGTCGCCATCATCGAAAGTGTGATAATCATTGAAAGCGAAAGACCTTTGGCAGTCATTTGTGCAAAAACCTCTTCATTGGCATTTACATAACAGAGTAAAATCAAAAGTACCACATTAGTCATCGACAGTGCGAACGCGATTTTGCCGAAGAATACGGATGGAGTTTTTGTGAGGCTAACTTGATCCAGTAGTGCACGGTTTTCATCGCTGACTGTCGGACAGAGGACTTTCTTCATGCCCGGCAGAGGATTTTTGCGCGGTGCAAGAGGCCAGCTGACATGCACGGTAGGCAAACCTCGCGTGTCGAGGATATCGACGAATCTTTTCGATGGAGACAAATGTTCCATAACGACGAAATCTACTTCGGCTATGCCATTATCGCAATAGTAAAGTTACGCTTCGGATGACTTGGTAGGCGTAGTGGGCGATGGCTTGCTCTCCGCTGGCTTAGGAGTGGAAGGTGAACCTTCGGAATCCTTTTTCGCAGCGGACTGGTAAGAGTCGGAGCGGTAGTCTGTTTGGTAAAAGCCGCCCCCTTTAAAGATGATGCCGCCACCCGTGCCGAGGAGGCGTTTCACGCTGCCGCCATTCGGGCAAACGGATGTAGGGCAGGTTTCGAGTTTCGGATCTTTCATACTTTGAAAAAGATCAAAGCGTTTTCCGCAGGTTTGGCATTCGTATTCATACGTTGGCATGGCATAGCGTTAGCATGGAAGATTTACTTTGGCAAGAGACGGCTGAGATTGATTGATCCACTTAAGTGTCCTTTCAGGCAAAGTTGCTGATTTTCATCTACGTGGATGGATACCATACCCGTTTGCTTTTGGCAAAGGACTTGAATGCCTTGGGATTCGACGTGCCGGCACCATGACTCAGGGATAATTTCTTCTGTAGGAAAATCTGCATGCGAGGCAATAATCACTCGTGGTTGGTGATTCGGCCAAGAATCGATGGGACGGGTATAAAGTTCGTGACGCCCGAGCACTAAAACATCGATGGGAGTTGGCAGCGTGGGCCATAGTGCTTCAAGTTCTGCGGGGGAAATATCGTGCGCGAAGAGGATATTGAAACCATGGAAATCGATTAGTTGCAGGCAGACACGATCATCGGCGATTAAGCGTTTATCGGCGCATCCCGGTGTGGGAATTAATTGACAACTAACACGATCAGACAAATCGAAGGTAAATGGCTTAGCGACCCGTATAGAGATTTGCCTTTGATTGGTTTCTACGAGAAGATTACGAAAACTGGAGGCGCGAGATTCGGCAACGGGGGAAATAATTTCTTTCAACTCGAAGGCGCTGATCAGGTCAGCCGCGTAACCAATGTGACCTGATTCGGGGTGGCTGAGGATGAGGAGTTCTGGTGTTGCGGCGAAGTATTGCAGACAAGATGACATGGTTCTGGCATCGTGCTTGGAACCAGTATCAAGCAAGACATCCGCATCGTTGAGTTGAAACATCGTCGCTCCATTTCCGCGCGGTAAATCGAAGATCCGGATGGTATCATCTTTCGCACGATGGATCGAATATTGCCAACTGGCACCAGGAATTTTTGCACAAAATTGGCTAATGCCGATGCAACTACGGGCGGCTAGCACATTGATTTGATTGACTTGAGCCGCGACTCCGGGAAATACGGGATAGATCGCCGAAGAAATGATCGCCAAAGCCAAAAGTGCCGCGACAAAGGGTGTCATCACGATATTTGCCACAATCGAAATAGGCGTAAACATCCCAAAGTGCAGAATGCCCAACGGCGCAGAACCAAGGCAGGCAGAAGTGGAAACGGCGAGCGATTGAGCCGAATCTTGTTTCCATTTCACTAGCCGTTCTTGCCATGGGGTGTAGAGTTCTCGTGGAAGGTAATCATCCATCAAACTCCAGCGCTGGATGCGATGATGGCAGAGCGAAAGGCCGATGGAAATAGCGGCCACGACGCCATAAGAAAGCTGAACTCCAGGCAGGAAAATCAGGTGTGAATCAAGAAACAAAGCCGTACACATCACGATGGAAAGAGCGCCGAGAAGGTAGGGCTTGCGTTGAAACCAAAAGGCGGAGAGAAAAACAGCGGCCATCCATGCGGCGCGAATCGCTGGCGGGCTGGCACCGGTGACGTAGGCATAGAGGAAAATGGCAGGAATGAGAAGAAGAATGGCGCATTTCCGGGGAATCCGCAGCAAGCGCATGCCCACCCAGAGAATCACAGCTACGAGGTTAACGTGTTGTCCACTTACAGAGAATAAATGCATCGTGCCGCTATGGATGAACGGCTTTAGTAACTCGTCATCGCGTGCCGGTTGCTCGCCTAATACCATGGCACGTATGACGACTGCTTCATCGGCGTTTTCGGCAATACCCGCAGTGATGGCTTGGCGGAGGCCGAGGCGCATATCATCTAGCGTGCGCATCACACGATTAGAATTGTCCGGCTGATTCATCACCTGCACGAGTCGGGCGGAAGCGATGGCGCCGTTGCGCTTGAGCCATAACGCACGGTCAAATTCGCCTTCATTGCGTGGGGCTTGCCATTTTTCGATCATGGCTTTTGCTTTGAGAGTATCGCCGATTCGTGGTGCGGGATAGCGCCCACTGACTTCCCATTTTTTTCCTTCAAAATCCGCGAAGGCTGACCAGCGTGAATTGGATAATTTCGGAAGCGAAATGATCGAAAATACACCCTCGTGGATTTGTTTTTCTTGCAATCGTTGGTGCAGTCGGATCTCGCGCTGGAGGCGCCAGTAGTGGAGCGTCCCGCACAGGAGAGACAGTAACAAAAATAGCAGAAAAATGCGCCGAGATGAGCAGAATAGTAACAGGAGAATGACGAGGTATGCCAGCAGCGCAGTGTAAGTCGTATGGGATGGCTCTGCGAGCGTATCACTGAAAAAAACAGATGACACGCAAGCGATGGTGAGCAGTACGAGGCGGTTGCGCTGGCTGAGGTGCAGGAAACCGCTGAATCGTTTATGCCATGCCCCACTCTTGGAGTTTATTGCGGGCATTAGCAGAGTGGCGAGTTTCGGGGAATTGCTCAATGATCTGTCTGAGGATCGCAGCCGCAGTATCTTGATCTTGATTGTCGTTCTGATATAGCTCTACGAGGCGGAAGAGGAAATAGGCGGCATCATTTTCTGGCCACACGTGCTTTTCAAGTGCCTCGCGAATGCTGTCGATGGCCGCTTGAGGTTGTTCTAAAATATCGCGTTGAATTTTGACAATTTCCACCCAAGGCATACGATTTTCTGGGTCTTTTTCCGCTGCGGCACGGTAGGAGAGAAGGGCGGCCTCGTAGTCGCCTTGCGCCGCTTTGCTCCGCGCTTCTGCCATGGCATCTTTTTCGACCATTTCTCCGCTGTCGAATACGGAATGCGTGGCACGGTGGGCGAGCATGGGCAGCAGATACATGACAAATACTAGCCCGCCGTAGCCTGCCGAAAGAAAGGCCATAAAAATACCCATGAAGGTGGAGCTATTATCGATGCTTTCAGCCAATGCCTCGGCAATCGTAGATGTTTCATCGGAATCGGTTTGTTTACTGCCAATTTTAGCCGCAAGTTTTTTCAATACATCGGCACGGGTTCCTTGTGCTTGTTTTTGTAGTTCGGGAAGATCATCGCTCAATAAATTACGGCTCGTGATTTCAGCGGCGAGTGATTTTGCCTCTGTCACCATGGCTTTATTTTGAAGATGGTTGAACCAACCAAAGGAGATTGCGGCGATAGCGACGAGGTGCAAAAGGTATTTCACGTAGTGCTTTTTACTGAAATTGGATGTCTCGCCAAGAAAATTTTCGTGCATTATTTTGATTTTATCGATATTTTATGCACATGAAATTCTCTCATCTCCTCCTTTTGCTATGCTTGCCGTCTTCAGGGCAGGAAAAAAATTATCGCGATAACCCAATGCCGGACTTTGGCCCGGGTTATTTAACGTTTTACCTCGATAATGATTTATTTGCGAATACGGATCGAGATTACACGAACGGCACGCGAATTTCTTGGATATCGGGGAATCGGAACTTGAACCAAGTGGGGTCATTTCAGCGAGCGTTGCAGCCTTTTGCGGGAGATCGAGATTCTTTGAGTTTCTTTAAAAACATCACCGGATTCGAAGATCTCGATGCCGTGCAGTACAACTATGGTGTATCGCTCACGCAGTTGATGTTCACGCCTGAGGACTTTCAATCGCCAACGCAACCAGTAGGGCAGCGTCGCTATGCGGGCTGGTCAGCACTGGGTTTCTCTCTACATACGAAAGATGATCAAATCTTGAACTCGGTAGAATTTCTCGTTGGGATTACGGGGAAATACTCATTCGCGGAAGATGCGCAAAATTTCATTCACGAAAGTCGTGGCATCGAAGAATTCGACGGATGGGAAAATCAGATTCCTACGGAGGTTACTGCGGATTTGGCATTTATTCAGAAGCGGAGGTTAGATTTCTTGGAAACGGGTGGACCATTCAGTGTGGACGGTATTGGCGAGTGGGGGGCGCGACTGGGTACATTCCGCACGAATGCGCTTCTGGGTGGCATGATCCGTGTGGGGCTCTATTTGCCCGCTGATTTTAGCGATCCAAGACTTTCGGAAACCGCCTACGCGCACAAATACTTCACTGGTGGCGAACTCAGAGATCATCGTTGGTCAGTCTATGCTCTCGGCGGCTTTCGCGGCACATGGGTCATGCACGATGCCTCTCTTGACGGCCCATTTTTCAGTGATTTTTCCACGGGAAATCGCAAAGAACCCCTCGTGGGAGAAGTCTATGCGGGAATTGGTATTCAGATCAAGGGTGTCGAGTTTAGTTATGCCCACACTTGGCGTTCCGCCGAGTATAAGGAAGAACAAGATGGTGGATCCAGCTTCGGCACGGTGAGCGTGAGATTCGAGTTTTAAATCGCTCGGGTCATGCGGGATTTCATTCCAGTAAACCGACCAGCTCTCGTTCTGGCACCGATGCAATGTGTGACAGACCTCCCCTTTATGCGCGTCATTGCCAAACGAGGTGGGCCAGACTGGTTTGTCACAGAGTTTTTTCGCGTCCATGAAAATGCTCGGCCCGATCGGTATATTTTGCGCTCGATTGTAGAAAATCAGACAGGTCTGCCGATTTTTGCGCAGATCATTGGCTCGGACGCGGCGGAGATGTGTCGCGTGGCAAGGGAACTGCACCAATACCCCATCGCTGGCATTGATCTCAACCTTGGTTGCCCCAGCCCAACGGTGTGCGGTAAAAGCGCGGGCGGCGGATTGCTGCGAAACCCTGCCGCCATTGATTGCATGATTGGTGCCTTACGCGATGCCATTCCAGGGAGATTTACGGTGAAAACACGACTCGGCTATGAAAATGAACAAGAATTTGGCCAATTGTTAGACGTATTTCGCAAACATGCCATCGATGGATTGACCATTCATGCACGCACGGTGACGGATCGCTACCAAACACCCGTGCGGCCTGCTTTTGTGCAACATGCCGTAGCAACCTTGCCTTGCCCCGTGATTGCGAATGGCAATGTCGTGAATGCGCAAGCGGGATGGAATTTGCTCGCAAAAACCAAGGCGGCGGGATTGATGATCGGACGTGGGGCGATTCGGAATCCTTGGATTTTTGAGCAAATTCGTCACTATGGAAGCGGAAATTCTCCCGTTCCGACTACGCACGACTTGCACGAATACATTGGCGATCTTTACGAAGAAATGGCACGGGAAACGAAGCAATTTGACGAGCGACTTCATGTGCAACGGATGAAAAAAACCATGCTCTACATCGTGCAAGGACTCGGAGAAGAAACGGAGCAAGCGATGAGGCGCGTGGCAACGGCGGCGGATTTTTTCGCCATTTGTCAAAAAGCCTTGGAGGAGAAACGCGACTTGCCCGATGTGCCACCCGAGAGTTCCAAGCTCTTCTGCGGGTTTCATGAATTACTTTCGTAAAAATCCCACAAAAAAGCCCGCTCGGATGGGATAGCTCCGAGCGGGCAGGAACACCGAGGACTCAAGTGGCTCCGCTTATGGCTGGGCGGGTAATAAAAGCTCTGAGTCCACGGCAAGAAGTGTAGAGGCGGGGAAATTCCATCCGTTAATTTCGTTTAACGCAGCAACGGAGACAGAATGTTCCGCGGCGAAATCCGCCAAGGTCATCTCGCGGCTGGTTCTAATCAATTGGCAATTCACCTGCTTTGGCTGCTCTTTCGCTGTCGCCCGCGGCATCTTGGCTTCGGCAGGCAAGGGAACACTCGTTGCGGCAGCGGATATTTCCACGGGTGGCGAAACCTCCGCAATCGATGAAACTTGCGGTGGTTCAACCGGATTTGGAGGAGTCGATGTAACTGCCGCGGTTTCCGGGACTTTCGCATTTGAAGAAGTGGAGGCGGACGTGACGGGTTGTTTTGGCACTTCGGCTAAGGAAGGAGTCGCAGAATGGTTTTTTGGCGATTTCTGGGCAACAACGGGAGTCGCATACTCGCTGGCTGTCGGCGTGGTGTTATTTTTACTCGCCACTTGCGCTGGAGAAACGAGGTTTCTGTTTCCGGCGACTTTGATTTCTTGACCGATTCGCATTGTCGTTGGCTTGACGTCGGGATTGAGTTGTTGCAAGTCTGCTACCGAAATCCCACGAGCTTTGGCAATACTGGAAAACGTATCCCCTTCCGCAATAACGTAATTCCCGGTCGCTCTAGGAGTTGTTGTGGCCTTCAACGATGCGGATGATGGTTTAGGTGACGCGCTGGAAGTAGTCGTTGCAACTACTTTTTTCCCACCGCTCGGAATTTGTAATGTTTGGCCAATTTTTAAGCCTCCCACCCGTGCCGATGGATTGGCGGATTGTAACGCTTGTAAAGTCACGCCGTGATTCAGCGCGATGCGATACATATTATCCCCTTCTTTCACGGTATGAGTCGCCGAAAAAACGGGTGTGACAAATGAAATGACGGACAAGAGACGGGCGAATTGCATTTTCATGCCGCATAAGATCTCTTAATAGTTAGGAGATGTAAATAAAAAAATGTAAAATCCACATTTTTTTAAAATTTTTTTGCGTCATGAAGGATTACCCGATTTTTTTCGCGCATCTGCGGCGGAAGTATTTTTTTCTGTGATCTCTGCGGCAGAATCTGCAGGCGCGGGTTGCACGATTTCTACTGTTGCGCCATCGGGCGCGTATGTTAGAGGAGATAAGCACAGTGTTTCCCCAGCGACAAAGCCTTCTTTCGCAACAAAATCATGCTGATTTGTCCAATACGGTAGAATGGTGCGGCGAAGTAGCGTGGGAGGTGTGCCGAGCACCATCATCACTCGATTCAGTCCGCGCATGGCGGTGCGGGGAATGACAAAGACTTTTTCCACTTTTTCTCCCTTGATGCGTGCTCTAACAGGTTGCCCGATGCGCAATGGCGTCTTTGTCTGCGCAGGATTTTGCAGACCAAAGGGGTCTTCAATGCGGGCGATCGCAAATAGCTCGCGTGTGGTATTATCCAAGGTGCCTTCGGTGCGGATGATGCTCGCTTTCCAAGTAATGGCGGAGGAAAGATTGAGAGCATCGAGAAGCTCTACTTCTACAGGCGTGTCTTTTTCCTGGGTGGGCAGTTTCACATGAGAAAGTTGTGACGGCGCGATGGGCAAACGCACCTCGGCCCAATCGGTCGCAAAAATCACACCGAGCGCGGTGCTCGCCCCTACCGCTTGCCCAAGTCCGACGCCGCGCGATTTCACTCTGCCAGAGAACGGGGCTCGGATCTTCGTGCGTTCTAGATTGCGCCGCGCTTGATCTACATCGGCGAGCGAAGATTTCACGGATGCCTCGGCCTCCTTGAGTTGCGGCACACGTAAAACGAGTGGCGATGGTTCATCGTCATAGCCGATGTCTTCCCAGTTCAACCGCGCTTGCTTAGAACGAGCTTGTTCTTGGCTTAATTGCGCCTCAGCACGTGCAAGACGTGCCTCAGCCGCACTCAGCGTAGCCTGAAAATCGGCAGGATCTAATTCCGCAAGAATATCATTTTGTGAAAAATACGCACCATCTTCAAAACACGAATGGATGGAAACAATCACGCCCGCCACCAGAGGCGTAACAGTCGTCTCGTAATGTGCTCGCACAATCCCTTGAGACTCAATCCAGATTTGATAATCCGTCGGCTGTAACTCCATCACCTCAGCTTTAATTGGCAACTCGGCCACTAGAACCGGCTTAGGTTTTTCCACGGGTTTCCCCAGCCACTGCCATGCAATGACACCAGAGGCGAGAAAAAGTAGGGGAGGTAGAATTTTTCCAAGCATTTCAAAAAACGTGTGCCATCCTTACGCAAGTTGGCGACACAATGTAACATCGACTTGGAATATTTCCTGAAAAATCTTTCCCATTCGAAAATTCCGCCACATTCCCTACGGAACTCGAGGGAATTTTTTGAAGTCAGGCTTTCGTTTTTCAAGGAAAGCCTGTTTCCCCTCTTTTCCTTCCTCACTCATGTAATAGAGCAAGGTCGCATTACCGGCTAAATCTAATAAGCCCATTTGTCCGTCGCAATCGGCATTAAGCGCTGCTTTCAAACAACGCAGGGCAATCGGCGAGTGGGCCAACATTTCGCGACACCATTTCAAGGTCTCGGTCTCAAGCTCATCAAGAGGTACCACCGTATTAACGAGCCCCATTTCTAATGCTTGCTGCGCATCGTATTGGCGGCAGAGATACCAAATTTCACGAGCTTTCTTCTGTCCAACAATGCGAGCCAAATAACTCGAACCCAGTCCGCCGTCGAAGGAGCCAACCTTCGGGCCGGTTTGACCAAATCGCGCATTGTCGGCGGCGATGGTGAGATCGCACACGATGTGTAGCACATGGCCGCCACCAATCGCAAAGCCTGCAACCATCGCTACGACGGGCTTGGGCAAGGAACGAATTTTTTTCTGTAAATCTAGCACATTTAGCCGCGGTATGCCGTCATCCCCCACATATCCTGCATGTCCACGGACTTTTTGATCACCGCCAGAACAGAACGCCAAGGGGCCTTCACCACAAAGAATGATCACACCTACTGTAGAATCTTGATGAGCTAAATCGAAGGCCTGCAACATTTCCGCAACAGTTTTTGGACGAAATGCATTTCTTACCTCGGGCCGATTGATGGTAATTTTCGCAATTTGCCCCTCGTCGGTTGTCTCGTAGCGAATGTCTTCAAAAGTAGCAGCAGTTTTCCACATGGTGGCTGATTTTAACACTCACAGGCAAGAAAGCGAATCATTTTTCCTTCCAACAGGCTCATGCACGTCACGGCATCTGCTTCTGCTCCACATGGTCTGCGATGCACCGAATGCAAGTATTGGCCAACTTGAGGTGATAGCAGATTCTGGAAACACATGCAGGAAAAGCTTGACGAGGATTCGTGAAAATCATGCAATCAAGCCATATGATTCGACTTATCCTTGCGTTCACATTTCTTGGCTGCGCAGCGGCTTTTGCCCAGCTACGCGTAGGCGTTGTGCGAATGGATGCCATATTTTTGGATGATCCCGAGAAATTGGCTTACTCAGAAAAAGCTCAGGCTCAGATCAAAGCGATTTCTAACAACGAGCGCAAAAACAACGTGCAATTGAAAGCACAAGAATTTCAGATGATCGATGCTGAAGTAAAAAAACTCATTAAATCCTTCGAAGACCTCCCCACAGAAACCCAGAAAGCTGATGCGACGAAAAAAATTCAGGAATTAGGTGTGGAACGTGGGAAAAAACAAACGGCACTGCAATCGGCGATGCAAGATTACGAGGAGTTCCAAAAAAAAGAAACCCAGGCACTCAACCAAGAAATGGCGCTCAAAATGCGCAGTATTTTGAATAACATCATTGTACATGTCACGAAGGTTGCTAAAGAAAAAGATCTCGACTACGTTTTTGAAACGTCTGGCAATACCAATACAGGTATTTCCGTTTTTGCCTTTATTAAAAAAGAATCGGTCATCGATATTACTGAAGACGTTTTAAAAGAACTGAAACGAATCAAGTAATCCAACGCCACCTGGTGGCAGGCTCTTGTCCAAATCAAAAAATCAGATCCGTTACTCGACTAGTGGAACGAGCAGTAAGCGAAAGCGTGAATCATAACGACCGCCATTGAACCGTTTGCAACAGTCGAGACAGGCCTGCTTTTTAACAATCGGACGAACTCTTGGAAAGTATCTTTGACAGGACGGACATTGGTAAATGTAACGTGGCGGGATCACTCGTTTTTCAAAAGGCAATCGATGACAGACAGCCTCGCCTCCGATTCCTAATTCCCGACATGCCATCTGCCATTCCACTCCATGCGGGTCGATGCGCCTGCGTCCCGCACGGGCGTAAGCGACGATGTGCGCCAGTTCATGGCGTACAGTGCGTTCGACTTCACTTAGGCTGACCGCTTGCAGCCGCGGGTTAAGCTCGATGCGAGCCGACGGCCAGAACGCCCTACCTGCCGCCGTTCGCATGCGCTGATTCCATTGCACATCGATTTTTTTCGCGATCGAAACAAACCCAAAACAAGTGCCGATCACATCCCTGCACCATGCGGTAATGACAGCGGCATCAAAAGAACCCGCAGGATAAGGCGGCATAGGCTGATCCATCAATTGATCTCTCTAAGAAATGACAAAAAATACCCAGCATAATCATCCGGCCAACTGTGATCCTCTCCGGGGAATTCTCGAATTGTCGCCTTCGCTCCGTGGCTTCGTAACCAAGCTGCGTCGCTCTCACAACGATTCGCCATTCCTTTCCCTTCCCCATGAATCCAAGAAATCAACGCCGTTTTACCCGCGAGTTTTTCACTGCTGGCTGCCGGAATGGCCCGCCGCATCTGCGAGGGATTGCGCGAACCCGGACTCATCGCAATGATACCGCGCATCCGCTCGTGATGCATCGCAAGGAGTTGCAGTGCCATTTGCCCGCCTTGAGAAAACCCCATGATTACCGTCTGCCCCGATTTCTCTTTCGCGTGATCTTTCACGGCTTCGATCTGCGAAAAAATATGTGCCACGTCGGCATTCAGATCGCTCGTCCACTCGAAAGAATTTCTCGTCATCACCCCTCTCCCACTCACGGCAAGAAATGCCACCTGTTGCTCGTCACAAATTTTCTGAAAATCATCACCTACAAAATCTTCCGGCAATGAACCATAGCCATGAAGACCCACCACGATGCGAATCTCGCTGCCTTTGATATGTTTTTTCGGCAAAGTCAAAATCGCTCTCGCGTAGCGACTCTCCTTCCACAACGTCGCACAGGTCTCCAGATCCTTGCGTACTTCAGACCAGCGTGGATGCTTCAATAATGAGGAAAAATGTTCCTCGCTCAGAATGTCCGACACCGAAAAATCCTCCCGCCGCGCAACCTCTAACAAAAATCGCAACGCCAACTCCTGTTTACCCCAGCGCGCATTCGCTACCGCGGCCTCGTAACAATCGCCATCTTTCCCACGGTTAATCGCGAGCCAATTTCGTGCCATGACCGCCTCAGCCGTGCGCTGCGATTTGACCGCATCTTTCCACAACGCCACAACGTCCGCAACGCTCCGGTTTTTCCATGCAGCATCAGAATCGGGAAGCTCTGCGATACGCGGCATATTGGGTAAAATCGGCAGACCCGTCTCAACGACGAATTGCTCTGCGCGCAGCAATATCATGCCGCTCATCCAACAAACTAAATGCCAGAAAATCGCCTGCAAAATCAATCCTCCTTATCCCGTGATTCACGCTCTAACAAAATGGCACCATCTTTCACCACTACATCGATCGATCCTTGCAATGTCCTATCCAGAAACGGGGTGTTTTGACTGCGAGAACGCATATATGCCTTGGTAAACGACGTCGATTTTCCGGGATCGAACAATAAAAATTCCGCTGTTCCACCTTCGACAATCGGCACTGGCTCCAGCCCCATAAATCGACGCGGCTCTGCCGAATAGCGCTTCACCACCAAGTCCCAGCCAAAGATTCCGTTTTTTACATAGGCATCATACAAGCTAATCAATGCCGTCTCCAGTCCGGTAATCCCATTCGGCGCACTGACGAAGTCTAACGATTTTTCATAAGGTGTATGCGGTGCATGATCCGTGGCGATCAAGTCAAAAACGCCCTCCTTTAACCCTGCTAACAAAGCCGCTTGATCCGCCTTGGTGCGCAAAGGTGGATTCATTTTATAATGCGTATCGAAGTCACCAATGTCATCTTCGCTAAAAAGCAAGTGATGTGGTGCCACTTCAGCGGTGACTTTCACATCGCCGCGTTGCTTCCACCAACGAATCGTCTCCATGCCGATTGCAGATGAAACATGCTGAATGTGAATGTGCGCACCCGTTGCGTGAGCAAGCCGAATATCTCGATCGATAATAATCTCCTCTGCACACGGCGGCGAACCTTTGATGCCAAGACGAAAAGCCGTAGGTCCTTCCGTTAAAGCACGCGGGCCCGCCAACGATGGCACTTCGCAATGACTCGCGAAAAACATTCCAAACTCCTTCGCATATTGCATGGCACGATACAGCACAGCGGGGTCGTCCACACTGTCGCCATCATCGGTCAACATTTTCACGCCCAATTTCCTCATGCCATCGATGGCAGCAAGCTCTTTCCCTTGCCGACCTTTGGTAATGCATCCACTAGTCAAAACCGTAATGCCCGTCTTGGCACCCGCATCCAGCACCGTGCGAATCGTCGCAGCACTATCAAGAGCGGGCGATGTATTGGGCATCATCACAACGCCCGTAACGCCACCATGAATCGCCGCTTGCGCACCACTGGCAATATTTTCTTTCGCTTCAAAGCCTGGCTCGCGGAAATGCACATGCGCATCAAACATCGCCGGCATCAAAATCCGTCCGCCCGCCTCGATGTGCTTCACCCCCTCGGGTCTAGGCAAATCACCTCCCACAGCGCGAATGATTCCCTTTTCCACAAAAACATCAGCCCTACGCAAAGTCGGCGTATCTTCAGAAGCAATTTGGCAATTTGTGATCAATAAGGAATTCATAGACGTTTCGTAAAAAGGATGCGGCGTTGCGTTGACGACCACGATCATAAAAAAGTTTCCGCCATTAGCAAAGAGAAACCATCCCAGTTAGGTGAAACACATCACATATGGCCAGTGAGTCATCGAAATCGTTCGGTGCAGCACGTTGCTTTTATGACGTTGCGCCCCCCATCGAGATCCAGACCCATCGCGCAAAACTTTTACTCGCGGAAAAGCTTTTTGAGAGCAGTGCGCAGGATGACAAAAAACACCACTCCGATCACGGCGAGCATCCCTAGCGAACCGCCAAAGACTACCATCAGGCGGAATCGATCCAGCACGATCATCAGGAAAAATGTCAGAGCCAACACCACAATAAGCGACCACAACCGCTCGAAACCCGGTAGCGGGGTGAAATCCACCTTTCGTCCTACGAGAAAAAGCGTCAATGCCATCGTAGCCAGTGGCACCAATGTCACCAACAGATTCATTTGCAATACATTCGAGCGAATGAAGAACATGGCGTAGGCCATCAGCGTAGCCGCCAACATGCCCGGCACACATGCCGAGTAAATCACCGTGCTGTAAAGCCATTGCACGGGCGATGAAGCCAGTCGCTTACCAGCGGGTTGAAAAAGGCCCAGCACCCATGCCACCACAGGCGGCGCCGCCAGAGTCCCTGCCACTACACCGGGATACTGGCCCAGAAAATTGATACCATCTTGAATCGTCACCGCAGCAGTAAGCGCACAATCGCACCACCAAGCAAGGAAATATCCGTGTCCATCTGCTTGCTTCCGTGGATTATTGTCTGAATTTACCGAGTGGAAAATATCACCATTTTTCCTGTGGGCGATCGATAAAATCGGCTTATACTATCGACGTCATTCAACAACAATCAATGAATCAAAATATGAACGAAGAAATTGTCAATGCAACACCAGTCAACAATCCAAACTCAGAGGCTGCTGTCGAAACTACCAGAACTCGCTTTTCTACCCTTTCTGATGCTGTCAAAACAGCCCGTCGGAATGCCGAAGAAAAGGCGCGAGATGCAGCTCCAAAGGTCAAAGATGCCTGCAAAAACGCGGCATTTGATGTAGCTTATGGGGCGGCATTTGGTGCCTGCTTCGCTGCGGCTTTCTCACGAGAGTTCGTCCCGACCTTTGTTAAAGAAGGGATGGAAGCCGTAAAAGAAGGCGTGAAAAAAGGCATGCAACAAGGCAAGTCAGCGGGACAAGAAAAAGCCGTGGAAGTGAAAGAAATCGTCGCCGATGCGGTCGCAGCCCCAGAAGCAACAAAACCCAACGTCATTGCCTAGAATACCAGTGCTTGTCTGATTCCCTGTCGAATTTTTTAATGTGTGTTAGCGAAAAGCCGTCAGTTTCCACGAGAAACTGGCGGTTTTTTTTGATTGCGAAATTGAAGCGAAACGCGATCGCGAGAATAGGAGTCTAAAACCGGAAGACTGATGCGACTGAGCGTTGATTTTACTTTCACTCGTAGTGTGGATGGTGCGCGATACAGGGTTCGAACCTGTGACCCCTACCGTGTCAAGGTAGTGCTCTACCACTGAGCTAACCGCGCTTTTATTTACCATCTTGTAGATTCATTCGTTGAACGAATCTGCGGAGGGCAAGACTAGCCAAGCGCGAAGTTATGGCAACACTTTTTTGAAAAAATTTTGACTTTGGAATTAACGCACACGTTCGAGTAGCCAAGGCAGGAGCGCATCAACGGAAAGCCGTTCTTGCTGCATGCTGTCGCGATGGCGAATCGTCACCGTATTTTTCAGTTCCTCGCCGCCTTCGCCGAGTGTCTCAAAGTCCACAGTCACGCAGAATGGCGTACCGATTTCGTCTTGTCGGCGGTAGCGGCGACCCACGGCCCCACCATCGTCGTAAAAGACATTCATCCACGGCTGGAGTTTTTTCTGAATCTCGCGAGCGATGCGCACTTGCTCTTCATTTTTCTTGAGCAAGGGGAAAATCCCGAGCTTGACTGGTGCCATACGCGGCACAAATCGCAATACCTCCCGGCTGTCATCTTTGCCTTTATCATCCGTTAATTTTTCCTCATCGTAAGCCTCGCAAATGAGTGCGAGCACCGTGCGATCACATCCAGCACTGGGCTCTACGACGTGGGGCAAAAAGCGTTCTTTTGTTTCCTCATCGAAATATTCGAGCGGTTTACCACTGCCTTTTTGATGGACACCTAAATCGTAATCCGTGCGATAGGCCACGCCTTCGAGTTCCTGCACGCCGAAGGGGAATTCGTATTCGATATCGTAGGTCTTTTTCGAATAAAAAGCGCGCTCGCCATCGGGCACATCGAGGATGTGGAGCTTGGTGCGAGGGATGCCAATTTCCTCGTAAAAATTCAGGCGTGTTTCAAGCCATTCATCGGTCAAGCGCATGCCATCTTCTGGGCGGCAGAAATATTCAATTTCCATTTGCTCAAACTCCCGTGAACGGAAAGTGTAATTCCGCGGGTTGATCTCGTTGCGGAAGGATTTCCCAACTTGGGCGATACCGAAGGGGAGTTTAATCCGATTGGAGTCGAGGACATTTTTGTATTGAACGAAGATCGACTGCGCGGTTTCCGGGCGAAGGTAAGCAATTTGTTCACCAGTGGCACCAAAGTTGGTTTGGAGCATTAAGTTAAATTGCCGTGGCTCGGTGAGGAGCGAGCCATTTTCTGGGTTAAAGCGTGTGGTGCCCGATACGGCTTCGCGCTTCGTTTCAACGAGTTCAATTTCTTTCGGAGAGATTTGTTTATTGGGTAAAAAATCGGCGTAGTACTTACGAGCGGTTTTGTGAGCATCGCCGATACGCTCTTCAGAGGGAGCAAGAACCGCGTATTCGCGCTCTACGCTCCATGCACTCGCCGCATGGCTAGCACCGCTGAACCAGACAACGAAACCATCTTGTGGGGGAATTTGATCTGCCCGGAGACGTGCTTTGGAGAGCAAGCAATCGCACATTGGATCACTAAATCCCCCTACGTGGCCGGAGGATTGGAGGACTTGTTCCATGGTCAAAATGGCACCATCCATGCCGAGAACATCATCGCGTTCTTGCACAGTTTTCCGCCACCAGTAATCTTTGAGATTGCGTTTCAGTTCGGCGCCCAGCGGGCCGTAATCCCAGCATCCATTAAGACCGCCGTAGAGTTCACCTGCTTGAAAAATAAATCCTCTGCGCTTGCTCAGCGACACGATTTTTTCCATTCGGGCGGGATCTGTAAGGTCTTTATTAGCCATAGTATTGGTATTTTGCTCGGGGCGCGGAGGGAATCAAATTTCCTCGATCGTAGCAAGCGTAGAAATTTGCTGTGCCATTGTGCGATGACACACACGACACTTTTCATCAAAGACGAATCCCACCCAAGGTCCAAGACGTGCGGCATACCAGTATGGCAAAATTGCCAGAGAGGAGTTGATGACCGCTTACCATCCGAGAACTCTAAGTCCATCCGTAGGTAAAAACCACCAGCCCAGATCGCAGAGTAAATCATGGATAATTGCATTGCCTAAAACGCTTATCATACCCAGAGTGCGACATGGCATCCATAGGAGAACGCTGCACACTGCGTATCGTAAAGTCGCGAAACGCCGGATTCTATTTGGATGCTGGCGACTTAGGCGATGTATTACTACCTGGCACGGAATTCACTTCCGAGCTGCACGTAGGCGTGGATGTGGAGGTATTTCTCTATCTCGATTCCGCAGATCGTCCGATCGCGACACGTAAGATGCCGCTGGCCATGCCTGGTGACATCGCCTTGCTCACCTGCTCCGCCACAAACGACATCGGCTCCTTTCTCGATTGGGGACTGCCGAAGGAATTGCTCGTGCCCTATCGCGAGCAAAGCAAAGCGATGATTCCTGGGCGGCATTACGTTGTGAAAATTCTCATCGATGAGAAAAACGGTCGCTTTTTCGGCAGTCAACGCATCGCCCGCCATCTCCGCAGTGCCGCGGCCATCTACCGCGATGGTGATGCCGTGCAGGGACTGCTCTGGGGG
>CAMAYN010000060.1 GCA_945862285.1 Akkermansia muciniphila
AGCGGGAAAAGCAGCCCATCAAACACCGCCATCCGCAGGCCATGCAATCTCCCCGCCGAGCGGCGGATTTGCCAGACTGCGATCCAGCCGAGAATCGTCGTGCCGAGCGGGGCGGAAAGCCCGAGGATGTTCATCATGATAGGCACGAACTCGCTCTTCATCCGGTAACCGAGCGTGGGCACTAGATAATGGAGAACAGCGGCTAATGCCCAGCAGGCACCGACGATGGCCGCACGGGAGAAGCGCGTGGATACATCAGATGGATGATTGTCGATTTCCGATGTGGAAACGCGAGCCTCTGAGTTTTCGCTATTACCAGGAGGCTGTTGCACCATCGTTTCCACTTGCGTGCGGAATTCCCTAGCGGTCTGGAATCGTAGTTCGGGTGTCTTTTCCAACGCACGCAGTACAATCTCGTCGAGGCGCACGTCGATCTGCATCCCGCGCAAGCGGGACGAGGGCGACTGGAGTTTGTCGGCAGGGAGTTCGCCCGTGAGCATTTCGTAAAGCACCACGCCCAACGAATAGATGTCGGCGCGATGATCAGCGCTGCCTTTTTCCTGTTCAGGAGCGGCGTAGTCGGGCGTACCCTGTGCCATGGTTCCATCCGTCCGTGGAATTCCCTCCGTTTGTTCAGCATCACCGATGATTTTCGCGATGCCAAAATCGGCGATTTTCACCGTTCCCGCTTTATCGATAAGCAAGTTCTCCGGCTTGATATCGCGATGCACGATACCGTGATCATGCGCGCATTGCAGGGCATCGCAAACAGGAGGCACAATGCTGAGAGCTTCCTTTGGCGTGAGATGTTTTGTTTGCAGCAATTGCCGCAAGTTCACCCCATCCACGAATTCCATAAGCAAAAAATAAAATCCACCAGCTTGCCCGAAATCATGGACTGCGACGATGTTTGGATGATTCAGTGCTGCGAGCGCCTGTGCTTCCTTTTCAAAGCGAATGGCAAACGAAGGATCGTCGGCCCGTTCGGGTGCGAGCAGTTTCAGTGCCACAATCCGATTCAGCGACTTTTGGCGCGCCTTATAGACCACTCCCATGCCGCCACGGCCAAGGCATTCGATGATTTCGAGTTGCGGAAAATGTGGAGCAAGTTCCTCCGGTGTTAATGAAGGCACGGTTGTCACACGAGTTCCCAACTCCGTGGGTTCCATGATCTGCGCCATCAGACAGCGCGGGCATTGATTTTCGGGAACTCCTGAAGATAGATTTAAACCACAAATGGGACAAGGGTGGTGAGATGGCGAATCGCTCATGCTAGTATATGACGTTTCATGATAAAAAACCGAACAAACTATTTATTTTCCTAACGCCGCAAAAAGAGACTCCATTTCCTCTTGCACCGCAGACGGATCATCCAAAGTACCGGCAACCTCCGCCTTCACGCAATCGCGCAGACGTTTTCTCAGGCGACTCACCGCCATACGGAAAGCATCAAACGTCATGCCACACTCAGCAGCAAGTTTCGTCTGTTCACCATGGCTCGCATGCCCATGCAACACACCCTTCATCGCCGCAAAAAATTCTCCCCGCCCTTCTGCCTCGCACTGCATCCGTAGCGCTTCCGTGCTGCGCGCAATCACCGTCATCGCCCATTGCCGATCAAATTCCAGATCGGGCGATAGTTGACGTAGGTCTGCTACTTCAGCCACTTCGTCATCATTGAGAGAAACGGCAATCGTGCCGCCGCCCCTTTTGTAGCGCTGCGAGGCTTCGCGCTGATGGCTCACATAATGTTTCACCGCCCCCAATAGGTATGATCGAAATCGACCACGCTCGCGTTCGGCATGATGAAAAATCCCCCCGCCGAGCATTTCCAGAAAGAAGGCGTGACTCGTTTCTCGTGCTGCATCAGCATTGCCCAAAGCACTTCGCAAATACGCAACCACAGGCTCGTAGTATGCCGCGCACAAATCAGCTAACGCTTTACGACCTTCATCCGTATTGGATTTCGCCAAACAAACACGAGTCCACCTTGTTGTGTAAAATGGCGATGAGGTATTATGAGGTATAGGAAAATCCGTCATGAGGAAAATAGGAACTGCATAGAACAATGACGTTTCCTATCGCATACGTAACAGAAATGCACGATCAATGATTCGGGATCAAAAAATAAGACAAAGCCTCATTCCACTCTATCGCCATTTTGTCCCACCCGACAGTAGGGTCAGTAGAGTCGCCATTTCGGGATAGAAGCGCTATTTTTTCACGCTAAATTCCTCACCCGAGCCGAACAAAACTTCCCCGATGCCGAAAAACTATAAGACGTTTGAAAAGGACAGCATGATCAAATGCTGCTTCTTATGAAAATCACTCCGGCTACATAGCAGGTTGCTCGCTTGGCAACATACAAAAGCATTAAGAAACGCCTTTGTGCTATCATCCACACCGTCCTTGCTGCTTGGTGAACGAGTTGTGTCATCGCCGCCGCGACTGGCAGCACAAGGGCCAGTCAAATAACAGCTCGCCAAGAAGAAGCAAGGTCGTTTTCCCGTCGCCAATGTCAAGCACTTGCGGCAGATTAGAAAACAGTTTGGCGTATGACCATGAACCATTTGATCGCCCGAAAGGCCATAATATTTTGAAAGCGTCAGATCGCGCCCGATGGTCATTCCGCAGGCATCGAGACTCTCGAATTCCGCCATGTCGATTTCGCCTGCCTTGATGGCGAACTTGTACCGAACCCACGGATTTTCATCATGGACGAGGCGACTTGCCATCACGAAAGACATAGCCGCCCGTCTGCAATGCCGCATCCTAGCCGAGTGCTCGAACGGCCCCACCTCGCCAGAGGCCGATCGCATCATTGATGAACGCGGTGACATTTTCGTCATCCCCGACATCCTCTGCAATGCGGGAGGTGTCACCGTTTCTTATTTTGAATGGGTGCAAAATTTTCAACGCTTTCAGTGGAGCGAGAATGAAGTCATCAGCAAGCTCGAAACCATGCTACAAAAGGCCTTCGAGAAAGTTGCGAGTTTCGCTGATCGTTATAAAGTCTCCCAACGTATGGCCGCCCAATCCATCGCTGTGAAAACGGTCGCAGATGCCAAATCTCTGCGCGGGCTGTTCCCGTAAGCGCTGAGAGATCTTGAGATAACGATGTTCTGACGAAACTTATTAGGCTCCCCGTTTTTTTGCCATCATTTTCTTTGACACACACAACGGATTTGACCATGCTAGTCACATGAAATTTAGGCGAGTTAACGATGTGCTTTTGGTAGCTCTTGCCGTTGCGTTATCAAATTGCAAGGATCAATCGACTACTGAAATTGAAATCATGCAAGACCAAGCCGTCTGTGTTAGCCTCACGCAACATCTCCGTCTGCTTGAAATGCGCTTGGCGCAAGCGGGTCCTTCGGTGCAGACGGTGGAGCAGGTAGGCAAGTCAATCGATGCGATGACCCAACACTCGGATGATCTGCGCAAGCAACGGGATGCTCTTGCTTCTTCCATTTCACAGACCCAAAAAGACTTCGATCAACTCAAGAAAAATAGTATCGCCCAGAAGCGGGAAAACGTCATGGGGAAAAAATTCGATACCTTCATCACCAACGACCAGACCTACAAGAGTGTGACGATCAAAGCTGTGAGCGATGCCGGACTCCACCTCGTCCACGCGACTGGTTCCGCACGTGTAAAGCCGATGCAACTCTCTGCCGAACAACGGCATGAATTCGGACTCGATATCGAACAAGCAAACGCAATTCTTTCCCAAGAAGCCAAGCAACAACAAGAATACATCGCCCGCTCCGAGAAAGAGATGGTCGAGTATCAAGCCAAACAATTGAGCCAAATCGCCGCAGAAAATGCCAAGACCGAGGCGCAATCGAGGATTGCTTCTACCTCCACGACATATCGCGCGGTGGGAGAGGGCGGCACCTTGTCAAAAACGCCGAAAACGACCAACTATCGCGTGCGTTCCCGTCCCACCACCTACTTTTACAATTTCAACTACAACTACGGCAACCCTTGCAGACCTTACACCGTCACGCCGGCTCAAGGGGGATTCATTGTTCGACCTGTGCAAGCTCCCGATCGTATCGTTCCCTTCACTCCCTAAATCACCTTTTTATGTTATCACATTCCATCGGACAAAAAGTTCTCATCGTTGCCGTTTTTTTCCTCGTCGTAGGCTGTAAAGACGACCCCGAACTAGTGAAAAAGCGCGAGCAGCAAAAAATCGAAATCGAGCGACTCAAAGGCGAGATTGCCATCAAAGAAGAAATGATCCAGTCGATGCCCATCGACAAATCTCATGAGCTTGCTCAAGCCAAGGCAAAAGCGGAACTGCAAACGAGCGAAGTCGAAAAGCTGGAAAATGAGGTGGCCGACTTACAAAAGCAGAAGCGCACACTCGATGACGAAGTCGAAAATTATAAGAAAAAGTATCCCCTCAATCGCTAAAATCTTCACCCCCATCGATAGAACAATTTTATGTCATTTTTTGAAGACATGTTTTCCAGTAGTCGCGGAGCGGGCTTTATGGGCACCCTACTCGCACTAGTCGTTTTGGTCGGCTTCGGCTCACTCTACATGTTTGTTTTTGATGAAGGCCTCCAAGGTGGTTCAAAGTCCATACAAACCGTAATTAAGGAACAAGATGAGTTACTTAAATCGCTACAATCTCGACTCGAATATTCGACGCAAACCTTAGATCAATCCGCTACAAGAACGAGTGTCGCTGAGGAACTAACAAGAACGGTTCGTCAAATGGAACTGCGCGAAAATCACAAAACTGATCTCATCGCCTCCATTAGCACATTGAAAAATGCTGCCGATGATGAATTAGAAAAATGGGAAGAGTATAAAAAACAGTATCGCATCGCTGAACGCAAACGCGCCGAGAAAGAACTCATCGGTAATTTGACCACAAAATCAGGTAAAAAATATCAAGCTGCCGTCATTAAAAAAGTCGAAGATGCACGCATATCTTTCAGTCATTCCGATGGGAATAACACCATGCTGTTCGATGACATTCCCGACGCGATGATTGATCGATTTCAAATGACAAAACAGGCCGCAGAAAAATCGCTAGGAGGCGAACGCGCTGGCAACGATCTCGCAGATCTCGATAAAGCGATTTACGAATTAAAGGAAGAAATTGCTTTCCAGAATAATCAGATTCGCGAATCCACACAGATCTATCAATCAAAGCAAAACGATGCTGCCGGTGTGACCAGCCGCATCGCTTCGTATGAGTCGGAAATCAACTCCTTGCAGCAGCGAATCGCGGCACAGGCGAACAAAGAGGGGCTAAAAAACACCAATCAACTCAGAAGTCAGATTGAGAGCCTGCAAAGTAAAATCGCCAATGAAAGTGCCAAGAGAACCAATTTTAGCGCGATTCAAACGAATTATTCCGATATGAAAATCAAGAAGGAAACTGATATTCGGGCGATGGAAACCAAAATCCGCGAACTCGAAAATCGGCGTCTTAAAATGATCCAAGAATTGAAGGCGAAGGCGGAAGCAACGCCCCCCAAGTAATGAAATTTGGATTCGATCTTCCTGATTCCGCGGTGCTCAAAATCGGCACCTACATCGTGATTCTCGTTATCATTTCGTTAGTACTAGGCTATTTTTCCAAACAACGATTACACTACGCATCTGCGAAGAAAGATCTCTCTCTTTCCATTCCCGAGAATCAAGAAATCATCAACAATCTCAATCGTCATCTGATAGAGATTCAGTTGCGATACAGCAAGGAGAACACCGTGCGTAAGGAAGCCGCAGCAAGTGCGACCCACTTTCAAATCAAGGACAAAGAGAATCAAACGCGACTAGCAAACGCAAAATCGCTAATCGAAACGATGCAAAGGGAAATCAAGCGCAGCAAGGAAGATTTTGCATCATATAAAATGCGATATAAAAACCACGTTTGGGCTGAATGTGTTGGCGAAAAGTACGACACCATTACTACGCGTGATGGGAAAACATATACTAATATAACGATCAAGAAAGTATCGCAACAAGGCCTGAGCATCGCGCACTCCGACGGTGTCAGCCTCATCAGCCCCGAGAACTTAGCGGAGAAGTGGGACGAGAGGTTTCTTTGGTCACAGAAAAATTAGAAAAATCGATCTTACCTTTTTCTGAAGGGCACGTAGTCAGGAGCTACAACAAAATCGGTTTCACCACGTGGGCGGGCTCTACGCCGACGAGTTTTTGATCGAGGCCGCGGAAGGGGAAGGTGAAGCGGTTGTGATCGAGGCCGAGTTGATGGAGCATAGTGGCATGGAGGTCGCGCAGATGCACGTGCCCCGACTCGATGTTCCAGCAGAAGTCGTCGGTTTGCCCGTGAACGTAGCCAGGCTTAATGCCGCCGCCGGCCAGCCAGACGGAAAAGCAACGGCCATGGTGATCGCGACCTGCCACGGGGCTGCCGATTTTCCCTTGCGAATAAACCGTTCTGCCAAATTCGGCACCCCAGATCACCAAGGTGTCATCGAGCATGCCGCGGCGTTTGAGATCGGCAATGAGCGCGGCACTGGGTTGATCGGTATCGCGGCATTGATTCGGTAATTGTTGATTGATGGCGATGTGTTGATCCCAGCCGCGATGGAAGAGTTGGATGAAGCGCACGCCGCGCTCGGCGAGGCGACGGGCGAGCAGGCAATTGGCGGCATAAGTACCGGGCTTGCGGGATTCCCTGCCGTAAAGCTCAAAGGTTTGATTGCTCTCGGTGGAGAGATCGGTCAGTTCGGGGACAGAGGCCTGCATGCGGAATGCCATTTCGTATTGTTGGATGCGGGCAAAGGTTTCGGGGTCGCCACTGGCTTCACCGAAGGATTGATTGAGGTTGGCCAAGGCATCGAGCTGGCTACGGCGGTGGGCGCGTTCGATGCCGGAAGGGTTATCGAGGTAGAGGACGGGTTCGGCGCCTCCGCGCAGGACGACGCCTTGATGTTGGGAAGGTAAAAAGCCACTGCCCCAGAGTCGGGAAAAGATCGGCTGTCCAGGGTTTTTTCCGGTTCCTTGGGAAACGAGCACCATGAAGGCGGGGAGGTTGGCGTTATCGCTGCCGAGGCCGTAGCTGATCCACGCACCAGCGGAGGCGTTGCCGAGTTGCATGCTGCCGGTATTGGCCAAAGTGATGGCGGGGTCGTGGTTGATGGCCTCGGTGTGCATGCTGCGGATCACGCAGATGTCACCCGCGATTTTTTGGGTGTAGGGTAATAAATCACTGATCCACACGCCAGATGGCCCACAGAGTTTGCCGGGGGCGATGGGTTGGATAACGGGAAATGATGTTTGCCCCGAGGTCATTCCAGTGACACGCTGGCCGCCGCGCACGGAGTCAGGAAGTTCCGTTCCGTGAAGTTTGGTCAGGGAGGGTTTGCCATCGAAAAGATCCATGTGCGACGGGCCGCCGGATTGAAACAGGCAGATGACGCGTTTGGCACGTGGGGCGAATTGGCTGACTAAGGTTTTGCTGGCAGCGGCGGATGATTCGCCACCGAGGAGTGAGGATAAGGCGAGTTGACCCAAGGCTGCTGACGAGGTGCCCAGAAAGGCGCGGCGGGTGGTGAGGAAGGGTGACATGGCGTTTAATTTCTGGTGATGGCTTCGCTGAGATTAAGCAGGAGTTGGGCGGTGGCTGTCCATGCAGCATGAACGTCGGGTGGGATGCTCGCATCAATGGGGCTTTCACCCGATGCGAGATAGGGCTGTGCGAGTTGGGGATTGGAGGAAAATTTTTCCCTTTCTTTGGCAAGAGCATCGCTCAGGATGGCGAGTTCTTTCTCATTAGGCTGGCGTGAAGTGATGCACTGGAAGCCGAAGCGGAGTCGGGTGGAGTCGTCAGTGCTATGGTGGATCATGCGGGCAGCGAAGTGACGGGCAGCTTCGACAAATTGCGGATCGTTGAGCAGAACAAGGGCTTGGAGCGGGGTGTTGGTATTGGTGCGACCGACGGTGCAGACTTCGCGATTGGGTGCATCGAAGGTGGAGAGATTCGTCGGTGGCAGGGTGCGTTTCCAGTAGGTATAAATGCTGCGGCGGTAGAGTTTTTCGCCGTGGTCTTGGATGAATGTTTGTGCGGTGGCTGGTGTGGAGCCGTAGTGACTCACGGCACGCCATAAATCACCAGGTTGGTAAATTTTCACCGATGGTCCACCGATGCGTGGCACGAGGAGTCCAGCGGCGTGGAGTGCTTGGTCGCGGATGGCTTCGGCACTAAGGCGGAAGCGAGCGCCGCGTCCGAGCCATTCGTTGAGTGGATCATTTTCCATGCTGGCCGCTGTTGTATGCGAACTTTGTTGATAGGTTCGGGTCATCACGATGGCTTTTAGGAGTTGTTTCACGTTCCAGCCGTGATCCATGAAGTGGACGGCAAGTGTGTCTAGCAATTCTGGATGCGTCGGCCATGTTCCTTGCGAGCCGAAATCGGCAGTGGAGGTGGATAGACCGCGTCCGAAAGCAATTTCCCAAATCCGGTTGACGGCTACTCGGGCGGTGAGTGGGTTGTCGCGACTAACCGTCCAGCGTGCGAGATCGAGCCGATCTGCTTGGGCGGCGCGGGGTTTCATTTCTGGCAGAAATGAGGGCGTACCTGGAAATACTTCTGCGGCGGGTGCGCTGTAAACGCCACGCTCGAGAATGTGAGTTTTGCGGGGATTTTTTGATTGATTCATCACCAAGATCGGGTGCTGTCCTTGCAAGACGTGGAGTCGCTCGCGCAAGTTGGTGAGGCGATGGCGGAGTGGGGCAGTTTGCTCACTGTGTTGTTGGAAATAATTTGTTAGTGTGGTGCGATCAGGCTCGGTGCGCTGTTCCTCTGGTGTGTGGATGATTTGGTTGATAGCGGCTGGGAGTTCGGAATCGTCAGTGGTTTCCGAAATGGCGACGATGCGGAATTGGGCAGGGTTTTTCCCTCTGCCGTGGTTGAAGACTAATTCAGCGGTGAGATAGGGTGTTTCGCTCGGCGAGATGGGTTCTTTGAACGTCCATGTAGCGTGGCATGCGGCGCCGGGAGGCGGACTCCAGCCAGTCAGGGTGTCGGACGTCCATAGCGCAGAAACGGGGAAGCCATCGCGTTGATCGCTGGCGGTGATGCGGGCGACGGGGAGGGGTGAATTGGGATCGACATTGCCTGCGGGAAAAGTGCTGGCGATGAAGTTGGCGGTGGTCATGACGAATGTCCCTTCATGATAGCCTAACAGATTTTTCCTATGAGCGGCAGGCTCGAAAATGACGCGAATTCCACTGATGCTCTTGAGGTCTTGTGGGAGCTTGGTGGTGACAGTGTAAGCGGCGTAGTCGCCTCCAAGGATTTGCACGGCGTGGTCGGGGGCGATTTTTCGTTGATCGGGGCTGCCATTCGGCGAGGTGACGGCGATGGCCTCGCAAAGTGCCGTTTTCAGGTTTGCGCCGCTTGTTTTTCTGAGGTCGCGATGCTGTTGTTCCCATTGTGATTGTAGCTCTGGCTGCGGTGCGGCGAGCTGGGTTTCTGCGTCTTTGATGGCTTGAGAAACTTCAGCGATTTCTGGTGCGGACGAGAGCGGAGATGTGGCGCGAATGCTCGGAGCGGCATTGTTTCCTCCATCGCCGTCGAGACCTTTGTCATCGAGTTGATTAAAAAAGGCAAAAACTTGGTAGTAGTCTTTTTGCGTGATGGGATCGTACTTATGGTCGTGGCATTGCGCGCAGGCGAGGGTCAGACCTAAAACAGCTTCGCCATACGTTTTGACGCGATCGGCGGCGTAGTTTGTTAGATTTTCCTCAGGGATGGTTCCTCCCTCGTGGGTGATACTGTGGTTGCGCTGAAATGCCGTGGCGATGCGGTCGTTATCGGTGGCAGCGGGCAGCAAATCGCCAGCGAGTTGCTTGGTGAGAAACTCGTCGTAGGGCATGTTGTCATTGTAGGCTTTGATCACCCAATCTCGCCACAGCCAAGCATGTCGCCCACCGTCGATGGAATAGCCATTCGTATCGGCATATCGCGCCGCATCCAGCCATGGTTGTGCCATGCGCTCACCAAAATGGGGAGAAGCTAGCAAGCGATCAACGGCTTTTTCGTAGGCATTCGGGTCAGTGCTTTGCTCGAATTCCGTCACCTCTGTCGGCGATGGAGGAAGACCTGTGATGTCCAAGGAAAGGCGGCGCAGAAGATTACTGCGGCTGGCCTGCGGGGAAAAAGCCATGCCTTTTTCTATCAAAGTGCGTTCGATGTGTTGGTCGATTTCCTTGCTAAGTTGGGTGGCAGCCGGGGCTGAAGGTTTGACGAAGGCCCAGTGTCCTTCATATTTTGCCCCTTGCTCGATCCAGCGCTTGATGACCTGCCGTTCCTTCTCGCCGAGTGGCGCGTGATGTTTTGGTGGTGGCATGACATCGTCGGGATCTGTGGAGATGATGCGTTTCCACGCTTCTGACTCTTCGACTTTCCCCGGCACAATCGCGATGGCTCCCGATTCTGCGGGTTTGCTGATGCTATCGGGAATGTCGAGGCGGAGATTTGCCTTACGCTCTTTGGCATCGAAGCCATGGCATGCGAAGCAATTTTGCGACAAAATCGGGCGGACATCGCGATTAAAGCGCACTTCTTCTCCTGATGCCGAAAGGATGGATAATAGAAGGAGACTGTAAGAAAATCGCATGAAAATATTACACACGAAAAGAGCACATTTTTCAAATTTTTTCGTCATCTTGGCAGATGATTTGCCTGTATTTCCTATGTGGTTACGAGCTACAGATGGTAATTCGTTTGAATTTTCTGGATACAGGTGTGGGTAAAAATTTCAGTTGCTGTGTGAAAATAGGGATTGTGAATGTATCTGAACGGGCGAGTCGTGGAGAATATAAAGACATTCCTAGGAAAGCCGTGCAAGCGTGGCTCGCGCGAGTGCTATCTTCTCCGTGGGAGTGCGAGTATGCGGTAATCCCAGATGAGCAAGATCTGATCGAGACGAAATTGATCGAATTTGCAGACTTTATAGGATGTTCGTTGATCGTCACTACCGGCGGCACGGGGCCCACGAAGAGGGATGTGACACCTGAGGCGACGGAGGCGGTATGCGAAAAATTGATGCCTGGATTTGGTGAACTAATGCGCCATACATCGTTACAGTATGTGCCGACATCGATCCTTTCTCGACAAACAGCAGGAATCCGAGGCAAGACGCTTATTGTAAATTTGCCGGGCAAAGCGAAAGCGATCGGCGAATGCCTTGGTGCGGTTATTCCTGCCATTCCCTATTGCCTCGACCTGATTGGTGGTGGGCGCATGGAGGTGCATGAAAGTGAGATGAAAATCTTTCGCCCGCAGAAAAATAAGTCCTCATTTGTATTGCACGGCGTAACGATGCAGAAACTTGGCAGTTGTCAGTGATGAGTGATACGACTAATCTTTGCGCGTGGGTGATTCTGCATTACGACGATATTATAATTTGCTTGGGCAAGTAAGGGGGATTTTTGGCGCGGGGATTGTCGCGGGTCTGATTTACGGAGCGGCGAGTGGGCTTGGCTTGCCTACCATGTCGAAGTTCGTTTTTCCGATCCTGTTTCAAGATCAAGAAAAAATCAAAAATCTGCCGCCATGGATTATGGACTTTTACCAGAATCGTTTAGGCGGAGACTTGCAGATGTTGACGTTTTTCGTGTGTTTATTGATCCCCCTAACTTTTGCTTTGCGTGGTATTTCGGGCTTTTTAAATACGTATTTAATCAATAAAACAGGGTATCTGATTTTAGAAAAAATCCGCAATATGGCTTTTGAAAAATTACAGCGTTTGCCGATGAGTTACTACCATGGAAATAAATCGGGTGATCTACTTTCGCGCCTGACCTATGACGCAGAAATTGTCCGTAGTGCCATCGCGCAAGGGAGTAATGATTTAATCAAACAGCCTGCCACTTTATTATTTGCGCTGACATTTCTGATCCAAGAATCGATCAAGAATGAAAGTATGGCTACGGCATTTATCGGGCTACTTTCGATCCCTCTTTGCGTGTTGCCGATATCGCGTGCTGGCAAACGCATTGCGAAGCGCAGTCGCGAGGTGCAGGCGCAAATGGGAGAGACCTCGGCGACGATCAATGAAACCTTGCAATCGCCGTTAGAGATTCGAGTGTATCAACTCGAAAAGCGTCAGCAAGAGACCTTTGCAGGGCAAGTTCGATCCATTTTACGCAATCTATTGAAGGTGGTGAAATATAAATCGATCATTTCGCCATCGATTGAAATTGTAGCTTCGGTAGGGTTTGCGCTTGCTTTGTTTTTAGGCGTGCAACGTGGCATGAGATTGGATGACTTTCTTGCAGTAGGCATGGCTCTTTTTATGGCGTATGAACCGATAAAAAAATTAGGATCTGTTCATGCGTTACTTCGCCAAGGAGGAGCGGCTGCGGAGCGATTAGAGCATATTTTCAATGCTGAGGAATCCGTGGGAGAGCCGCGAAAAGAAGAGATTCAAGGACATGGAGAAATTCGAGGCAACATTCGTTTCCACGATGTACACTTTTCCTACGGTGATGATGCTGTTTTATGCGGAATTGATTTACAAATTGCGCCCGGCGAGATGGTGGCTGTGGTGGGGCCAAGCGGATCGGGGAAAACCACCTTGGTGAACTTGTTGCCGCGGTTGTTCGATCCTACGCAAGGTGTTGTATCTGTGGATCATATTGATTTACGTCATTGGTCACTGTCTGCGTTGCGTTCCCAAATTGCCGTCGTGCCGCAAATGCCGGTGCTATTCCAAGCATCCATTTATGAAAATATTCTGGTGGGGGATCCAACAGCTTCAGAAGAGGATATTCGCTCTGCTGCCAAAAAGGCTCAAGCTCACGAGTTTATCATGAGTTTGCCGCAGGGCTATCAAACCATTGTCGGAGAGCGCGGATCGAGTTTATCGGGCGGCCAAAGGCAGAGAATTGCTATGTCTCGTGCGTTTCTTAAAAATTCACCCATACTCATTTTGGATGAGGCGACGAGTGCTCTTGATGCCGAAAGCGAGGCCGCTGTAGCAACAAGTCTATCGGAATTATGCCGCAATCGAACGACATTGCTGATTGCTCATCGATTTTCCACGATCCGCTTAGCTCAACGAGTAGTTCTCATTGAACACGGACGCGTCTTAGCCGATGGCACGTTCGATGAACTAGAAAAAACCAGCGTAGAATTCCGTAGACTTCTCAAAGCAGCGGGCGAGCCTCATTAGTCGAAAGGGAATTGCAGCGAATAATTAAGCATTTGGCTCTACGTCCATGACGAGAACTTTTTCCCATCGCTCTTTGTGCTCGTTGATAAATTCCTGATGAATGGGATCTACTTGATAGGCGTCTTGTGTTTCAACGGAAGAAAAAGTGATTGATAGAGAGTAATCCCATGAACTATCGATGACGGGACGCGGCATCACCGCAGCAGGTCTTCCCCACAAAGCGCGTTCGATGAGTGGGATTGTAAGGAGTTTTGCTAATCCAGCTTCAAATGCAGCTTTGTTCGCGGCAGATTTTTGTTCTTCTTTAAGCCAAAAATAAACGTGATGTTCCATGCGCGTTTCTATGTTCTAGATCGTACTATGTCTAGCGATTTGTACAAATGATTGATGGAGTTCGGTATTTGATCGAGATTTCATATATAAAAAATCCAGATAAAAACCTTTTCACATACCGTTCAAATGATAGTGTTTTTTTGAAAATGCACCTTGAAGAATTAGACCAGCAGCTCATCCTGTCGCTCATCGGCAGTGGTGCTTGTGGTAAAGTTTTTCGAAGCATCGATGGCCAAGGGCGGGAAGTTGCAGTCAAAAAATATGACACATCAGCAATCAATTGTAACTTGCTGAGAAAAAGTTTGGAACGCCTACGAGCTGGAGAATGGCCCAAGCATGCAATGCCGATTTTTTCTGCAAGCTACGACATGGAAAATGCCAGCAGATTGACGGAGTTGTATCTTGGCGATAACGGCCTGCCCAATACGTTGCAACATCGCTTTCGCGATTTCTCAGGCGCAAATGCATGGCCGCTAGTGCATCAACTCGCGACTGGTTTGTCGGAATTTCACGAATGTCAGGTCGCGCATGGTAATCTCAAACCAGGAAATGTCTTTTTTACGAAATCGGGGGAAATTTTACTCACGGATTGGTGCTCGGGGCTTATGCCGGATGTGGCGAATCAGGAATACACTGACGCTTTTCTCTACGCCCCACCCGAACAATTGCTAGAACCAGAGGGGTATTATTTCGACGCTGGATACCGATGGGATGTTTATGCCTTTGGGGTTCTTGCGTTTCGCCTTCTGACAGGAACTTTCCCTCGCTGCCATGAGATTTTCAACGAAGTTGACCCGATCTTTGATGCAGCCAATAGCGATGGCGTGATTGCTGACATTGAATCGATTGCTCAACATCTAACAATTACATCATTACTTCCGTGGCCAACCATTGCCGCAGATCAGCAAGAGAGGGAATCTCGTGAAGTCATTTTGCGTTGTTTGAATCTCAACCCTGCGTGCCGACCTGCGACAATGGTTGAGGTGCATCGTGAATTTTGCGAAATTGATCTTCGAAAGAACCAACGATCGGAAAAAAATACGCCAGATCAAGTTGGCGTTTCGCCTCAAGTGAGTCCTACATGGAAATATCCGGTAGCGGCGTTACTGCTTGTATTGCTGCTCGTCGCTAGTTCAAGTTATTTTCAAAACAATAAAAAAAATCAGCAAATTTCTAATCTGCTACAGCGAAATGACGAGTCTCAAGTCCAACTAACTCAAGCGCTTACAGAGTCACAGAATTTGTTGAAAAAAATCGATACGCTTCAAGCTGAATTTGACCATGAGAAACGATTGCTTCTTGCAGGGCAGCACAACAATGAATCGGCGTGGCTCGCACAAATCATGGCGATGAAGCAAAATACGGATATTTTATTCGAGAGTGTTTTCGAACCGACAGATCGTCTTCAATCTGATTCAGAAAATGTTTACCGACGTCTGGCCTTACTTGAAGGCAATCTAACACAGTTCTTATCTTTGAAGTCGAATGATTTGCGCATCGTTGAACAAATTCCAAAGGTGAGGCTACAACTCGCGGAAATTGCTCTTCACAAAAAAGATGACACCTCAGCTTCGCTTCGTCTTATGGAGGCCATCGCGGCGCATGATTTGAAAAAGGCGCCTGCGGCATTTCAAGTCCGAGTTGCCGCCGACTTACTTCACCTCGCCATGCTTCAGCAGTTGAATGGTCGTGCCGAATCAAGCCAAACTTTCCAAGACGCGAGAAAAGCACTCTCCGCCATTCCCCAGCAACGAGATCTTCTTGATCGTACGAATTTGTTACGCGCAATTTTGAATTACAAAGAAGCCCAAAATTTTTCTGCAAGTGGCGATCACGCAAAGGCACTTGAACAATTGCACGCTGCCACCAGTCAATTCAATGACCTTACCAAAACTCATCCAGATTCAGCCTACTTGCGCAAAGAATTGTCAGAGTGTTTTTTGGCATCCGCAAATGTGCTGGAAAACATGAATGACTTGGGAAATGCACGAGAAGTTCGCAATTTAGCTGTAGCAGAACTATCAAAAATCGTCGCAAACCACCCACAAGACCAATCGTTTCAACTCAAGCTTTGTGAAACATACACAACTCTCGCCCATGCGGCTTTTCTTGCTGGGGATATAACCTCCCTAGAACAGCACAACAAGGATGCGCAAGAGCTACTCAATCGTATCCTCGCCAAAGATCCTCGCAATCAATCCGCAGCGACGAAGCTAGCAGCACATACCTATTTTCGATCGAGCTTGAAGGAAGACACTGGCGATTCGGCAGCAGCGCTTGCTTTGTGTAATGAGGGGATAAAATTGTTAGATTTTACCTTATCAGAAAATATACAAGATCCGCTTCCTCATTACTACCGCGCGCTACTGCTCTGGCAGAAGGGGCGATTACTCGGAGTAAACAGTCGCGATCAAGAAATTGCCCTAGAAAAAGAAGCGCAAGCGATTTTAGTCGGCATGAAAAAAAATGGTCTCAATCAGCATTTACGCAAAGAACATATCTTGATGAATCTTGCCCAGTTATTATCCGATATCGCTCATGCGTATCATCGCTCGCAACAACCAAATGTGGCAAAAGAACATTTCTTGGCCGCAGAAAAGGAATGGCTGATGTTAGCAGAAATTCACCCAGATAATCTCGATTACCGTGGTCAGATTTTATGGTGTCGCGAACGACTGAAAGAGCTTTGATTCTGTTGCGTATTCGGTATTTTAATGAACCCAATAAAACCGATCCTAATCGCAATTGCCGCCTGCTCCTGTATTTCTGCTGAGCCACTCTCATACTCAGGAATTTACCCGCACCTCGTGCTTTCAAATCTCGAAGGCGAGTGCGGCACAGGCGCCGTCGTGCCATGGGCGGATCGCCTGTGGGTCATTACCTATGCACCGCACAAGCCTACTGGTTCATCGGATAAGCTTTGCGAAATTACGCCATCGCTGGAAAAAATCATCCGCCCTGAAAGCATAGGCGGCACGCCAGCCAACCGAATGATTCATGAAGAGTCAGGCCAGTTATTTATCGGCCCCTACGCGATTGATGAACAACGGAAAGTTCGCACAATTTCTACCGATGCCATGTTCGGCAGACTCACCGGATTAGCCCGCCATCTTACGAATCCCAAAGAAAAAATCCTTTTTGCTACCATGGAGGAAGGGATTTACGAAGTGGATGTTACTTCCCTCGCTGTCAAACCTCTCTGGATTGACGAGCAACTCCAAGAAGGCGGCAAAATGAAAAAAGGCGAAGCCCGAGTCCTCAAAGGAAAACCTGCCAACCTCCCTGGCTACCATGGCAAGGGTTTCTATTCCGCTCATGGGCGATACATTTATTCCAATAATGGCGAACATGGCAGCGATGCTCAGAAAAACCCTCGTGTTCCCAGTGGCGTTCTTGCCGAATGGGATGGCAAAGCGGATAAGTGGACGATCGTCCGCCGCAATCAATTTACCGAAGTCACGGGACCTGGCGGCATTCGTGGTCATGCCGATGACTCTTCTGCTCCCTTATGGGCGGTAGGTTGGGATCATAAATCGGTGCTCCTGCTCTGCCTTCACCAAAACAAATGGCATACCTATCGATTTCCCAAAGGCTCACATTCCTACGATGGTGCCCATGGCTGGAATACCGAATGGCCACGCATCCGCGATGTCAGTGCCGATGGTAAAGGACCACTCCTCATGACCATGCATGGCACGTTCTGGAATTTTCCCAGAAATTTCCAACCAACGAACTCCAGCGGTATCACCCCACGCTCGAATTACCTCAAAGTCGTAGGCGATTTTGCCCGTTGGCAAGACCGCATCGTTTTAGGTTGCGACGATACCGCCAAATCCGAATTTCTCAACAAACGCAAAGCCAAAGGCCACATCCCCGCACCCCGCTCACAATCGAATCTCTGGTTCGTCACCGATGCCACGCTCGACCACATCGGTTCACCCATCGGACGCGGTTCACTGTGGCTACGGGAAAATCTCACCGCAAATCAATCCTCTGATCCTTATCTTTTCTCCGGCTATCAAACCCGCGGAGTCCACTTGGTTCATGGCAATGATTCTCCCGTGACTTTCGAACTTGAAGTCGATGTGGGCGACGGAAAATGGAGACCACTAGAAAAAATTTCCGTGCCTCCTCATCAAGCGATTTTCCACACATTTTCCAGCGAAAAACAAGCTGCGTGGATTCGCGCGAAAGCCCTTGCCGATGCCACAGATGTTTCCGTTGTTTTCACCTACAAAAATGCTCCAAGAATTGCAGAACTCACCCTATTCGAAGGTATCGCCACGAACCAATCCGCCAAAGTTTCGCAAGGCACAATCCGCGCCCTTGATAACGATAATTTATCCCTCGCCTATGCCGCCACAAACAAAAAGGGTGAGCCCATTGGCTACTATGAGATGAAATCCGACATGCAACTCAACAAGGTTGAGGGGCCGCAACGATTTTCCACGTTGCAAAAAGAAACTCAATTCCCGAAAAACGCCGCGACCATTGATCCATCATCGGCACTGATCATCGATGATGAAGGCAAACGCTGGCGATTTCCTCTCTCTTCAGAAATAGCAGAATCGTTCACGAATCACCGCATCGCCCGCGAAGTCGCCACCGAGCGCGACCTATTAAACCTCGCCGGAATTTTCTACGAGCTCCCCGCCAACAACGCCGGGGGATACGCCATGGCGCGCCCGATTTCCACCCACAACCGCCACATCCAAGACTTCTGCTCGTGGCATGGATTGCTGCTACTCACAGGGATCGATCTAACGAAATCGAATCCAGCTCACATCGTGCGCTCCAACGACGGAAACGCCGCACTTTGGGCCGGTGGCATTGATGATTTATGGAAATTTGGAGCACCTACCGGCATCGGTGGCCCATGGAAAAATTCTTCCGTCGTAAAAAATGTGGCATCGGATCCATTCCTCATGACGGGTTTCGATAAAAAATCCCTCACCCTAGAATCGTCGAAAACCACCACCATCAAGGTCGAAGTCGATCTCTCAGGCTACGGCGACTGGACTGTCATTCACGAATTCCCGCTAGTTGCCGATAAGCCATTCACGCACCAATTCGACGCCGCATTTTCCGCCTACTGGATTCGCTTCACTTCTAGCGAAGACACCACCGCCAGCGCGATTCTTACTTACAATTAACGATTCTACACCTTGGACTTCAATAGGCTTTCCGCCGTTTGCAGAGTATCAATGTCTGCCAACGATTTGTCATAGCGGATTGCCTTGATCCGTGGAAAACGCAGTGCCAAGCCCGAATTATGGCGCGGTGATCGACGAATGGAATCAAAGGCAATTTCTAACACCAAATTCGGCTCAACGATGTGTTTTCGGTGCTCTCTCGCGCTCGTATGCTTGCGGAAATGATCGCTGCATTGCTCGATTTCTTCATCAGTCAGTCCCGAATACGCTTTCCCTATAATTTTCAATTCTCCACTCATCTCATCCCGCACCGCAAAGGTATAATCGGACAAGACATCCGCACGCCGCCCATGTCCCTGCTCCGCCGCCACCACCACGCAGTCCAAGGTCGGCATCACGCCCTTGAGCTTGATCCAAGCTTTCCCGCGTCGCCCCAGCGCATAGCAACTCGCCCCATCCTTCGCGATCAATCCTTCATGATCCGCTTGCAGCGCCGACTTAAAAATCGCCTCGATTTCTGCTGCTTGCCACGCCTGATACACCTCGATGCGAGAAAACATTCCTGCCAGTGGCATTTCCTCCAAGTGCTTCCG
>CAMAYN010000061.1 GCA_945862285.1 Akkermansia muciniphila
TCGAGTCCGTAAATGCGTGAGGAATCAGCTTGTTTTACGTAGAAGTAGTCCGAGTTGTCATTGTAGAGGTTGGTGATACGGATGCGGAAAGGGCGGGAATTTCCGAAGTCGCCGAAGTCGATGCGATCGACACGTAAATGCTGGTGGAGACTACTGGTATCGGTGCCGATTTTGAGCTGAGTGTAGATTTGGATCAGGTCTTTGTTGAGCGTTTGGCGCAATTCTGGCGCATACATCACGGAGAGCCAAAGTGTTTCGCGACCGCGTGGGTCTTCGTAGGGACTGGCGGCCTCGAAGCGAGTGAGGTCTTCGTAGATGGTGGGGATCTCGATGCGACGACCGAAGCGATGGAGATACTGCCGCAGAAGTATCGTGGGGGGGTATTTGATTTTGCAGCGGCTAATCATGGCATTAAGATTCGAGTAAAGTAGCGCGGGTGAAGAGGCTCACGATGGGGATGCCACGGGCTTCGATGGCTTCGCGTCCACCTTCTTGTCGATC
Source organism: Akkermansia muciniphila (assembly GCA_945862285.1). Lineage (GTDB taxonomy): Bacteria > Verrucomicrobiota > Verrucomicrobiia > Verrucomicrobiales > Akkermansiaceae > UBA956. Next base: position 502 of record CAMAYN010000061.1, read on the forward strand.
GACGAGAACGAGGGCGAATAAAACTTTTCCTCCTGCAGCTTCGATCGCATCGATGGCTTTCAAGGTAGAACCGCCAGTGGTGATGACATCATCGACGACGATCACTTCGTCACCTTCTTGGAAATTTCCTTCAATTTGTTTACCGCGGCCATGACCTTTCGGTTCTTTGCGGACCGTGAAAACTTGGAGGACTTGAGAGTCCGAGTAGGTGCTCGCCATACCTACGGCGAGCGAAATGGGGTCGGCCCCCATGGTCATGCCGCCGATAGCCGCCGGATGGAGTTGGTGCTCCGCGCAGTATGTGGAAACGGCCTCGAAGCCACAACGTCCGACGAGGATGGCTCCGTGAGGATCGAGGGTGGTGACACGGCAATCGATATAGAGGTCGCTGGTTTTTCCGGAAGCTAAGGTAAAGTTCCCAGTGCGGACGGACTTATTGAGCAGGATGGAGCGAAGAGCAGCAAGGTCAGTGTTCATGTGGTGGCGATGGTAATGATTATTTTGGGAAATAGACAAGAATAAGCTACGAGAAGGATATTTTCTCTTGAAATTTCTGGAAATGAGCGTGAGTTGAGCGCGTGAATTTACTAACGAAAGATTTTGATTACCAATTACCGGAAGAATTGATTGCGTCCCGCCCTTTGGTGGATCGAGCCGCTTCGAGGATGATGGTGTTGCATCGAAAAGAAGAGCGGATTGAGCATCGGATGTTTCGGGACTTCGTAGAATTTTCGCAGGATGGGGATTTGTTAATGCTCAATAATACACGGGTGATTCCTGCGCGGGTGATGTCAGACGATGGGACGATGGAATTGCTCTACTTGGATCGAAATACCGAAAATACGTGGCGGTGTTTAGCGAAGCCCGGGAAAAAACTACGTGAAGGAGGGGTCATCTGTGTGGGTGGATGTCGCGGTGAGGTAGTAGAGGTATATGAAAATGGCGACCGTGCAATTCGCTGGGATGCGGTGCCCGATTTGCAGAAGCATGGGCATTTGGCGTTACCTCATTACATGAAGCGTCCAGACGAGGAGAGTGATCGGGAAAGATATCAAACGGTGTATGCCAAAGAAGAAGGGGCGATTGCCGCACCGACGGCGGGACTGCATTTCACTCCAGAAATTTTGGCGAAATTGCCGCACGATTTTTTAACTTTGCATGTGGGCGTTGGGACTTTTCGGCCTGTGAAAGCGGATCGACCAGAGGAACATGATATGCATTCGGAGAAATATCACATCGCGAGTGATGTTGTCGAGAAAGTGAATGCCGCCAAGCGTGTGGTGGCGGTGGGGACTACGGTGACGCGGGTTTTGGAGCATCTGGCAAAAAATTCTCCCGCAGGTCATCGATTACCGGAAGGGACTCATGCGGGGGAGACTGATATTTTTATCTTACCACCCTATCAATGCAAGGCTGTGGATGCCTTGCTTACGAATTTTCATTTACCGCAGAGCACTTTGATGATGCTGATCAGTGCATTGGCGGGGCGCGAATTTGTTTTACACGCGTATGCTGAGGCTGTCCGTGAGAAGTATCGCTTCTACAGCTATGGCGACTGCATGTTGATTCTGTAGATTCTTATCCACTAAGACAGTGTGTCAATCGACTGCCAAACAACCAATCGGCAACGCGCAATTCTGAAATAGCAAAAATAATCCTTGTCAAAAGCCCATTCGCAAGATTTACTCTCCGTGCCTTACTAGGACAGATTGGCGAATAAACGCTGAACTGAACCGCACACAAAAATGAGCACAATTAATATCGACGAATATAAAATCCACGCAAATGATACTGGCAGTGCCGACTATCAAATTGCTTCTATGACACAGCGCATTAATGACCTTACGGCGCATCTTAACACTCACACCAAAGACAACTCCTCGCGCCGCGGTCTTTTGAAGCTTGTCGCCCAGCGCCGCAAGCTCCTCAACTACATTAAAGGCGTTTCTGAAGAACGTTATCAAAAAATCATCTCCGGACTAGGCCTAAGACGCTAATCCCAAAACCCTTTATCGCAACGGCCACAGGTAAATCCTGTGGCCTTCGCGCTTAAACGGCTCCCGCTTGTTTCACCCTGCATTTGCATAAGCATGGCGCCGCAGACAGACAAAACCAGTTGTTTACTAGTTTTGATTCTGCCTGAAAATCCCCCAATCATCACCGCGCACACAGGGTGCGTGGCGACAAGAAGTTAAAAGAAAAATACACATGAATATACACAACGTTACCATCGAAGTGGGCAATCACCCCTTCACCATCGAAACCGGCAAACTCGCCAAACTCGCCGACGGTGCCGTCACCGTCCGCTGCGGTGACACCATCATCCTCGTCACTGCCGTCTCTGCTACCCGCATTAAAACTGGACAAAACTTTTTCCCCTTGTCCGTAGAATACAAAGAAAAAGCCTCTGCTGCCGGCGTATTCCCTGGCGGCTACTTCAAGCGCGAAGGTCGACCAACGGAGAAAGAAATTCTCACTTGCCGTATGACCGACCGTCCCCTACGCCCGCTTTTCCCCAAAGGCTATCTCTACGACACTCAAATCGTCGCCCTACTCCTCAGTGCCGATGGCATCCACGATGCCGACATCCTCTCCATGAACGGAGCATCCGCCGCACTTTGCCTGTCTGACATCCCCTTCGCTGGCCCGATTGGTGCTGTTCGCGTTGGTCGCATTGATGGACAATTTGTCATTAATCCCACGCACGACGAGCGGCTCGATAGCGATCTCGACCTCGTTTACGTGGGTGCGAAAAATGAAGTCATCATGATCGAAGGTTCCGCCTTGGAACTCCCCGAAGATGAATTCATCAAATCCCTGCACTTTGCCCAAGAAGCCGTGCAAAAAATCATCGCCGGACAGGAGCAACTCATCGCCCTCTGTGCCAAGCCCAAACGCGAATACACCGTTACCGTCGCCAAGGATGAACTCCTCGAAGTCGCCTACGAAATCGCAGGCAGCCGCATCGAAGATGCCATCTATGCGGCATCCAAAGTAGAGCGTGGGAAAAAAGTCGGTGCTTTGCGCAACGAAGTCGAAGCCGCCATCATGGAACGCTTCCCACAAACCACCGAATTCGAGATCGAGCAAGCATTTGAATACCTTCAGAAAAAAGCCTTCCGCATCTCGATTATGGAAAAAGGTATTCGCGCCGATGGCCGAAAAGTCGGCGATCTTCGTCCTCTCTACGGTGAAGCCGGCCTTCTTCCCCGCGTTCACGGCTCAGCCCTCTTCGCCCGCGGCGAAACGCAAGCCCTCGCCATCGCTACCCTCGCCCCTGCGGACGAGAAGCAAGAAATGGATGACTACACTGGGGGAGAAACGGAAAAACGTTTTATTCTTCACTACAACTTCCCTCCCTTCTCCGTTGGTGAAACAGGACGTATGGGTGGACTGAACAGACGTGAGATCGGTCACGGCGCTCTCGCCGAGCGCTCCATTCTCCCCGTCATTCCTGACGAAGTGGTCTTCCCTTACGCCATGCGCGTCTCCTCCGAAGTCACCGAATCCAATGGCTCCACCTCCATGGCCACCGTTTGCGCTGGCACCATGTCACTCCTCAGTGCTGGTGTGCCGCTCAAAGGCATCGTCGGTGGTATTTCCTGTGGTCTCGTCACTGATTTCGATGAAAACGGCAACCTCAAGGCCTATACGACCTTGCTCGATATCATCGGCTCCGAGGACTTCTATGGCGACATGGACTTCAAACTCTGTGGCACCCGCGATGGTGTCACCGGTTACCAGCTCGACCTCAAACTCCCCGGCATTCCGCTCTCGATTCTCGAAGAAGGCATCCGCGTCGCGCACGCTGGCCGCATCAAGGTGATCGACAAAATGGAAGAATCCATCTCACGCCCCGCCGAGCTCAGCCCCTACGCTCCACGCATCCACTCCATGAAAATCCCCGCCGACCGCATCGGTGAACTCATCGGCCCTGGCGGCAAAAACATCAAAGGCATCCAAGCCGAGTCTGGCGCACAAGTCTCCATCGAAGACGACGGCACCGTCCGCATCTACGCCGCGAAACAAGTAGGCCTAGAACGCGCCAAAGCCATGATCGAGCGCATGTTTGCTGAAATCGAAATCGGCAAAACTTACACAGGCCGCGTCGTTAGCGTCACCGCCTTCGGTGCCTTCATGGAAGTTCTTCCCGGCAAAGATGGCCTCATCCACGTTTCCGAACTTGCCGAAGCCCGTGTCGAGAAAGTCGAAGACGTTGTCAAAAAAGGCGACATGGTCACTGCGAAATGCCTCGGTGTTGATGAAAAAGGTCGCGTTAAAATGAGTCGTAAGGCTCACCTCCGCGAACTTGCACAACAAGAAGCCGCAGCACCAACCGAAGGGTAATACCACCACTTCATCATAGCGACCAAAGCCGAAATGATTCGTCATTTCGGCTTTTTTTTATGCGACAATCATCGAGCCATAGAAAAAAGAATTCCTTACGTAAGCCCTGAAAAATCAAGGCATTTGCGGCACCTTGACCAGATTTTTGGGGATTCGAGAAAAATATTTTCTTTTTTTGAATCCGAAATTTCAAACCCGGCGAACACCTCAATGTAACCCACTTACGGGTTCACGTTATAACACAAGACAACCAAACAAAAACAAACAACAGAATATGAAAACACTCGTCAAAACACTCGCAGGAATGATCGCCATGGTTAGCCTAGCTACCGCAGAAGACAAAGCCAAGTCAGACATCGTCGATACCGCCGTAGCTGCCGGAAGCTTCAAGACCCTAGTCGCCGCGGTGAAAGCCGCTGGATTGGTCGATGCTCTCAAAGCGGAAGGCCCACTCACCGTCTTCGCTCCTACCGATGAAGCATTCGCCAAGTTACCCGCGGGCACGGTCGAAACCTTGCTCAAACCAGAAAACAAGCAGAAGTTGGTGGACATACTCACCTACCATGTCGTTAGCGGTAAGGTGCCAGCAAAAACGGCGGTAACTCTCAGCAAAGCAACCGCACTCAGCAAAAAAGACATCAAGCTGGAAGTCAAAGAGGAGAAACTCACTTTGAACGGAACTGCTAAAGTCACCACCGCTGACGTGGAATGCAGCAACGGCGTCATCCACATCATTGATGCTGTCATCCTTCCTCCAACGGAATAAGTCGCCCCACACATTTCGAATTTCCCGTCGCACAGCAATTTGTGGTGCGACGGGATTTTTATTTGCCTCAAACACTCACCCTACTCGGTAATCACTTTTCATCAGACATGATAGGGAAAAAGCAAAAGGGCTACTTCCCCTCAGTTGGAAATTGTTGAAGAATCTGGCTCGCCTTGTTGACTGCCTGCGCCGTTATTTTTTTCTGGTGATTCCGCTTCAGAATCTGGTTTGGATTCTGACGTTTCGTAGTCGATGATTTCGCCTTGAAAATGTTCTTTAATGCGGCGCATCAATTGTTCTGCGGGTTCGTTTTGTTCGACTTTAAAGCCACCGTAGGTAAGACCATCGATGCGGACAACGCCGGATTTCCCATCGGGTAATTTGTATTTGGCGAAAGCGAGACCTTTATTCAACCATTTACGAAGGTCGAGTTCATAGAGGGCGGAATAAGGGACCACGCGCCCTTCTTGCGTGGTGATGGCGGTGGCATCGGCGGAGATTTTTCGGCCTGCGGTGCGAATGACGATAAACAATGTATAAAGTGCCAGCGCGGAAAGACCGTAAGCGTAGTACCATTGCTCGCGAATGGATGCCGCATCGTGGATTTTTTCGTCGGCTTTATTCCATTTTTCACGGGCTCGGCATTGATCCCATGCTGCGGCGGGGCCTTTGCTGATGATGGCAGGATCTTTCATTTCGGGCGGCCATGGAGCAGGGTTGATGGTGCCGGCAGGAATGATAGCAGGATCGTCGCCGAGTTGGATGGTTTGCGATGCCGCTTTCGCCGTCCAATCGGCCTCGGTTTTTCCGGCATTTTTATCGGCGAGGTATTCGTTCGCTACTTTTTCAAAGGCTTTTTCGTAATAGAAAATCAGGTTTTTTTGGCGATAGCCTGTGGAAGCATCTTTGTAAAACCAGCCGCCGAGGAACAGGAACATGGCAAGCATGCCGATGGCACGAGACCAAAACCATGGGGTGGGCTTACATACGATGGTGGATGTGTCTGTCATGCGCGAGTAGTGAAACAGAGGCAGGCAACTTGGCAAGATTTTTTCTTTTGCCAATTACAGGGATTTTGCAACATTTCTGCTCGGTAGGAGTTATATGCGGTATGATGAGAAAAATACTATTGCTGATGTTTTTGTCGCTCTCTGCGGTGCACGGGTATGATCCTTTGGTCGTGGATAGCAAAGATGCAGTCTCGCAGATTTACGAAGTGGACGATGACAAAAATAAGCGAAATTTGCCCCTCCGTGTTTATTTTCCTGAATCAAAAGAACCCGCACCTGTGATTCTCTTTTCTCATGGCCTTGGTGGTTCTCGCGACAATAATCCCTATCTCGGCAATCACTGGGCGAAGCGCGGCTATGTGGTGGTATACGTTCAGCACCCTGGAAGCGATGAAGCAGTGTGGAAAGAGGTGCCTGCATTGCGACGCATGGTCGCGATGAAAAATGCGGCCTCGGCAGAAAATTTTACGCTGCGGAATCGCGATATTCCTGCCGTGATCGACGCGCTGACAATGTGGAATAAGCAAAAGGGATATTCCCTATATGGGCGGCTGAATCTGGATCAAATAGGAATGTCTGGGCATTCCTTTGGCGCTGTGACCACGCAAGCAATCGCGGGGCAGGCGTTTGCGGGGAGATTGACACCATATCGGGATGCGCGCATCGATGCCGCGCTGATGTTGAGTCCAAGCCCACCGCAGCTTGGCGATCCTGCATCGGCTTTTGCGAAAATTACCATTCCGTGCCTGTTAATGACGGGGACGGAAGACGATAGTCCGATCGGAAATTCTTCGCCCGCAGATCGGCTTAAAGTCTTTCCGCATCTTACCCAAGCGCCAGCATGGCAAGTGGTTTTTGACGGTGCCAATCACATGTCATTTGGCGAACGACAATTACGCGGCAAAGCACAGAAAGATCCCCGTTACCATCGTGCCATTCTCGCGTTGAGCACAGCGTTTTGGGATATGCATTTAAAAAATGATCCCGCAGCAAAATCATGGCTCAACAGTGCTACGGCTCGTTCTGTGTTGATCGAAAAAGATCAGTGGCAAAAAAACGGTAAGTAACGGACCACTAAAACGTCCTTGCAAATTCCTCGCGGAGTTGCGCTTGCCATTTTTCTAAAAATAGTAAATCGCGTACCGTTTGCCACGCACTTGCGGGGTTGATTTTTCCATCAGCGATGGCAGGAAAAAGTTCGCATCGTTGAGAAACGAGAGTTGTAAGGTCTGCTTGAAATGTTGCGATTTCTTCACGGATTTGATTTCTCCTTTTCTCGAGCAGGGCTTTCGCGAGCGTGCTGCGGCAAGCATCGGATTCTTTCGCGAGGGACTGCGCACGTTGCACCATTTCGGCGACGTGAATGAAACGATCCATAAGATCATTCGATAAGCTCCCGCGCACGTCGCCCGCAAGCTGATGCACTTCGAGCCAAGAACGAAGGCGTTCGCCCGGGCGTAGGAATAGGCGTTGTGCTTGTTGTAGCAGCGAAAATTGATCGGCATCGCCCCCAGCATCAGGGTGAAGGGTTTTACTGGCATGGCGAAATGCCTCACGTAGCGCCGTTTCATCGGCCAATAATGGTTCGGCGATCTGAATCAGATCCGCAGCTTCACGATAGTTCATGCGGCAAAACTTTCTCCACAGGAGCAAGTGACCAGCGCGTTCGGGTTACTGACTTTGAAGCCACCTTGTTGGAGATCGTCTGACCAATCGAGCACGCTGCCGCTGACAAAGAGAGCGCTTTTTGGGTCGATCACGACGTTGACGGAATTACTCGGCACTAAAATATCGCGATCACGCGGGCCATCGACGAGATCCATTTTATATTGGAGACCGCTGCAGCCCCCGCCGATCACGGCGATGCGCAGCGCCCCATCAGTACGGCCTTGTTTTTCCAGCAAGCCGCGCAAGTGAGCGGATGCGGCATCTAAAACTTTGATCAGTGCTTCGTTGCCGATTTTGTAGTTTGCTGTGGTCATTCGCGAATCAATGTACTAGGACGCTTTCTTCTGTCAAGTTTGCCAATCTCAGCATCTGAGCGTGTAGGGCATCGAAAAATCCGTAAACCCGACGATTTCATCATTTGATCACAGGCTTGATACTGCCACCTAACACGAACTTTGCTTGCACGTTAATGATCTTGCGATCTGCTTTGCCTTTCCGGACGGCTTCCACCCATCGGACCACCCGTCGCACGATGTGATTATTGTCCCAGCGAATGTGCGCAAAACGCGGGTTACATAAGTCAAGAATGGACTCACATTCTCCTGAAATTAAAGATACTTGCTCCGGAACGCGAATACCCCGGTGAACCAGAAATGCCAATGCCGCAACAAACCAGCACGTCTCATCAATGAAAATTGCTGTGGGTGGCGTGCTTTTGAATAATCGCTCCAGCAACTGATGGAATCCTTCGGCTGTCTCCTCCCAATCCGGTAGGTTATAGGTGCCAGTGGGAATTCCGTGTGCTTCCAGTTCATCAAGAAATGCTTTTTCGCAGCCCTCTGGCGCTGGTTTCCGAAAACCTTCGCGGACGATGCTCACGATGCGCTTATGCCCAAGCGAAATGAGTTTTCGTGTTGCCTCGCGATAGGCCGCCACCAGATCTGGCCCAGTGCGAGCAATCGACAAGCCCTCCGTTCTACCATAGAGAGCTAAACAAGGAATTGGCTGGCTGGCACACCACTCCAAGAGCGGATATTGACCCGATTCTACGATCCAAGCGTCAGCAGGAGTTTCTTGTAATAGCCGTGATATACGGACGACGTCATGTTTTAATTCGTTTTGCGATTTTTTCAGATAGATCACTTGATGACCTGCTACCTCCAGCGAGCGTACGCACTCAGCCAGCAAGATAAAAGCCTGCGGACTTGCCATCGGCTGAGCATCATGACGCAAGATCAAGATCCGCAGTGCTTTTTTCGTTACAACGCCTTCCCGTTCCTTACTAATCCCACGACGATAACCTTGCCCACGCAACCCCAATATACCTTCCTTTTCAAGGATCGAAAATGCACGCCTCACCGTATAACGTGAAACATCTAGCTCTTTTGCCAGATACTGCTCCCCAGGCAGTGCACCGCTCCATTGTCCAACTCGAATTCCTTCTCGCAGATGTTTCGCAACCTGCTCAGGTAATGAAGTTCGTTGCAATTGTTTCATGAAATAACTCGTACGAAAATAGATCGTGTTGGCAAGAAAAATTTTCTTAACTTTCTAGCTCCCTATGAAGTATTATTATTCTATAACTACATGTAGCGTATCCAGTTACCTTTAAAAAAATATTATGAGACCGATCTTTTTCGCCGCAGCGATCCTATGCGCATTCAATTCATCTACATTCGCCAAGCCGATCAAGGTGATCATCCTCGCCGGGCAATCGAACATGGAAGGCGATGACCCCGCCACCGCACCACTGCTCAAGAAAATACCCTATACCGACGGTAAACCCGCCGTCTGCAAGGACGTATGGAATTCCTACATGACCAATGCGGATGGAGTTAACTTCACACTCCAAGGCAAGCTCTCCACGGGCTACGGATCGATGTGAGGGCCAGGATTTTGCCCACGCAAACCTCAAACTTCTCGAAAACACTAAATAAAAACAATCGAAACGAAATCCATGAACATTAACTCATTCTTCTTCATCCTAGCGATCACTACTTCAGCGCCACTTGTTCATGCCGCAGGCGGAGCTGGTGATCCTGCCGGGTATTACACCGAAGAATACGTCTATATTTCCCGACCCAATCCAGCCTCAGAAAAATTTTTCGGAGTGATCGGTACCACCGGCCTCAAACCACGTATCTATCCCGGTGTGGTTGTCACGGTCGAGGAAATGACACCTGGCTCGCCTTCCGAGGGCAAGTTCACCAAGGGTGAGATCCTCACTGGCATCAATGGGACGGAACTCAAAGGCCTCAACCCCTTCGTCGTCATGGGTGACGCTCTAACAAAAGCAGAAGCCACTGATGGAAAAATGGTTTTCGATGTCACATCCGCCGATGGCAAGACCCAGCGCAAGGAAACCGTCACGATTCCGGTGCTCGGTGCCTACAGCAAGACCTGGCCCGTGGATTGCCCCAAATCAAAACGCATCATCGAAGAAGCCGCCGCTTTTTACTCCAACCCTGAAAAATTCAATCAGCGCGAAATCGCCGGAGCACTCGCCTGCTTGTTCCTCCTTTCCACTGGCGATGATAAGTATTTGCCAAACGTAAAAGCCTACTTCGACGCCTTTCCCAAGGACGTCAAACAAATCGGCGACAACACCTGGAACAACGGCTACAACGGCATCGCCTGCGGGGAATATTACCTACGCACTGGAGACAAGTCGGTTTTGCCCATTATGCAATATTACTGCGACGATGCCAAAAACCGCCAGATGTTCGGCGTTGGCTGGGCGCATTGGGGTTACGGTGTCAGCCCTGGCTATGTGGCGGGTGGCCTGTTGAATGCCGCAGGCACGCAGTTGCTCACCACCATGCTGCTGGGTAAGGAGTGCGGTGTGAATGTCGATGAGCTGGCCATGATCCGCACGCTCCGCTATCATTACCGTTTCGTGGGTCACGGTGGCGCGGCCTACGGCGACCATCGCGCCGAGGGGTGGCACTGTGCGAATGGCAAGGATGGCATGGCCGCCGCAGCCTTACTGCTTGCCTCTTGCACCGATGGGGATACCTCAGCTTACATGGAGGCGGTCAAGTCCTTGTCCATGGGGACGATCGAGGGCTACCTTTGGACGGCGATCGGCCATGGCGATGAAGGCCGCAGCGACGGCATCTGGCGAGGCATCACCACCTCGCATGTCATGAAGGAAAAGCCGGAAAAATTCCGCGAGCACATGAATCGGCTCACCTGGTGGCACGATCTCAGCCGCGAGCACGGTGGCAGTATTGGCATTGCAACCTGTGATTTCTACGGAGCTGCCGTCGGTTCATCGGGTGCAGGCATTGGACTCACCTACACCGCTCCGCTGAAGAAATTGCGCATCAACGGCGCACCACGCACAGAGCACTCAAAGAAATACACCCTACCGGCAAAAATTTGGGGCACAGCGGCCGACAGGGCATTCCTATCCATCGAGCACAATCCAAAATTTGCTAGTTTCGACGGCGAGGAAGAACCCTTGCACGTAATTTTTCGCAAACTGAACTATTCAGATTATCGCCAAGCGGACTTCGACCCCACCAAGATTCCACGTTCCTATCTACTGAAGAATATCTATCACTGGAGTTACGTCGTCCGTGCCGAAGCAGCCAAAACCCTGTGCAAGGTCGGTGCCTTCGATGAACTTGAGAAATTTCTCAGCGACCCAGACCCGCGCTTGCGTCGCGCCGCACTCGATGGCCTGATTGATTGGGGTTATTGGTTTGGCCCTGGCAACAGCCCTATCACCACGGAACAGTTTACTCCCGGCATGTTGACCGCCATCACCAAGATGCTCTCAGATCCCAATGAATCATGGTATGTCAAGTCGGGTGCCATGATGGCGTTGAAGTATGCCCCAGCCAAGGACATCCAAAAACTCTACAAGCTCATCCAGCCATCGATCAAACACGAAGACTGGTGGCTGCGCGAGTCCGCTTTTACGGCACTCTCCGGCCTCGCGAAAGATGATGCCCTCTATCTCAAGATCCTTCCCACACTCCTGACGATGGCGACCAGTGAATATCACACCATGCCCCGCGATGGGATGATGAATCACCTCAACTCTGTCTTGCATGCGAAAAAACCCGAAAGCAAGGAGGGAAAACTCATTCTTACCGCTCTTCGCAAGAACGTTTCCACTGCCGAAGTCAAGAGCGGCTATCGTTCCCAAGAAGGGGCTTACAACGTCGCGCAAGCGATGAAATTTTGCTTGCAAAGCGACCCAACTCTAGCTCTCGACCTTGCCGAGGCTCTCGTTCCACGCATTAACTCCATTGGCAATGGCGATCTCATGAACATCGTCGGATCTCCCAGTAGGAATCCCACCGGAGAGCCTTCACTCTACACCGCCATGGATAAACTAAATCCACAGAAGCGAGAAAAACTCAAGCGCCTCCTGCACGACACCTATCGCGCCTCATTCGTGAAACGCTACAAAGCCGGCGATGCAGTCGGCGATGATGCTGCGGTGAGACCTGCCATGGTGAACACGCTCATCGATTTGAAAAAGCTGAGCGATCCCAATGCAGGTTGGAAAGCGCTGGGCCAAGTAAAACCCTCCGAGCGCAACTGGAGATTCAAATCAGTTGATGCTATGGTCGAAAAGGATCAACTCCCAATCAACGGCAAAGAATGGCATCGCTTCCGCGACATTGAGTTGGCAAGCGATCTGAAAGACTGGTTCAAACCGGAGTATGACGACACCAAGTGGAAGTCAGGGCGCGCACCCATTGGAAAGGGCATTTATAAACAGGGCGATGCTTCCTTTGCCAACCAATCTGAATGGGGTGAAGGCGAATTCATCGTCATGCGCACCACCGTCGAAGTGGATTCACTCGACTTCGATTTCTACCGCTTGGCCATCCTAAGTCCACAGGGCTATAGGGTTTACCTGAACGGACACGAGATCGTGGGGTACGGATGGTGGGCGGATCGCCCCAGCTACGGCGGCTGGGAGCTCGACTCCGGCAAGACCCAACACCTGAAGAAAGGCACCAACGTGCTCGCGGCCTATGGCGTCATGGCCTACAATCCACAAACGAAAGAACCTTTAGCACAAATGGATCTCATGATCGAGGGTTTGAAGCTCAAGGATCTAGAATAAACCACCTAAGAACCACACAAATACAACATGAAAACGATTATCTCTATCATCGCCATCCTCTCGCTGACCGCTCTCGGCATCCAAGCTCGGACTTGGTCCAGTGCCGATGGCAAAAGTACTTTTGAAGGTGAACTGATCAGTTACAACGCCAACACGGGCGAGGTGACGGTCGTCCGCGACGGAAAACGCATCACTTTCGCACAGCAGATCCTGTCCGCGAGTGACATTACTTTTCTGAAAAATTGGACACCCCCTGCCACACCGGCCACAGCGGAATTGCCTGGCTGGAAGCTCGTCTGGTCGGATGAGTTCGATAAGGCTGGATTGCCCGACACCAAAAAATGGTCCTATGAAAAAGGCTTGGTGCGTAACCAAGAAAAGCAATATTACACCGAGAAGCGCCTCGAAAATGCCCGTATCCAGGACGGCAAATTAATCATCGAGGCCAGGAAGGAAAAATTTGAAAATGCGGATTACACCGCCGCTAGCCTAACCACCCAAGGCCACAAAAGCGGAGAATGGAAATACGGGAGAATCGAAGTCAACGCCAAACTCCCCGCCGGTCGCGGCTCTTGGCCAGCCATCTGGATGCTGCCGACAGATATCAGCAAAGTCCCATGGCCGAAATGTGGGGAAATCGACATCATGGAACATGTCGGCTTCGATCCAAGTGTCATCCACGGCACACTGCACAGTGAAGCCTACAACCACGTGAAGAAAACCCAGCGTGCCACCCGAATCAAATTGCCCACCTTCAGCAAAAACTTCCACACCTACGCAACAGAATGGTCAGCCGATAAAATCGTGATGCAGATCGATGGCAAAACCTTTGCTACCTACAACAAAAAGCCCGGCGACAAAGAAGCGGAGTGGCCATTCGATAAACCCTATTACCTCATTCTAAATCTCGCGATCGGCGGCGGCTGGGGCGGAATGAAAGGCATCGACGATGCCGCTTTCCCACAACGCATGGAAGTCGATTTCGTTCGAGTCTATCAAAAATAATGGTGCTACTTTTTTAAAGATATTTCAAGTCAACGCAACTCACATGATAATACCGAATCTCCATCAATTTATCAGAAATACCTTCAAGAACGTCACCCTCGCTTCGATGAAGGGTGCGTTGATGCTTTTAGGGGCGACGGGGCTCAACGCCACACCCGTCACTAATGGTCTCGCCTTGTGGCTGGATGCGAGCGATGCCAGCACCATGACGCAATCCGGCACCACCTTGAACGAGTGGCGCGACAAGAACGGAAGCACCGCCAAGATGACGCGCCAAGACGGAGCACCAACTGTGGTGGTTTCCGGCATCGGCGGAATCCCAACTGTGCGTTTCAACTCTACTTCCCGGATGAATGATGGCGTCAACCATACGTCACCCGTAACCATTTTCTATGTATCACGCCAGACGGGAGGCATCAATCAACGGGTGCTAAGCGCTGCGAGCAATAACTGGCTGTTGGGATACCATGGCGGCCACAAGGGTTCCGCCTTTTTCGATAGCGATGTTCTTTTGGGTGGCGATGGAAACTCGGACACCGCACCACACCTTTATGCGACAACCATCCCCGGCAGCGGAAGCAACTCCACGGTCTGGGCGGAAGGTGTTCAGATCGCTTCCAATCAGGGTGGCACTTCTGGACCCAACAACCTGCAATTGAACGGGTTATCATCCGCTGGAGGAAATGAACCCTCAGATTGCGAAATCTCGGAAGTGCTGGTTTACCATCGGATCTTGGATGCAAAAGAACTTGATCAGGTCGGCACCTATCTGTCCCAAAAATATGGCTTGAGCACCGTCTATGGCCCACCCGCGATTCGTTCTCTCATCCCCGCAGACAAAGACACCGGTGTGGCTGCTGATGAGAATCTCGCGATGACTTTTAACGAAGCCATCGTCCTTGGCACGGGCAATATAACACTCAAGAACATGAGCGATAGAACGCAGACTACCATCGCAGTAACAGACACCACGCAAGTCGCGATCTCCGGCAACGTGATGAAGATCAACCCGACAATTGATCTGATTGGAGGAAAAAAATACGCGATTCAAATCGCGCCGACAGCGATCAAGGATACCGCCGGCAACAGCTTCTCAGGAATCACCAAGGACAACGCCTGGCAATTCATCACCGTTACAAAATTCCCTTATCAATCTTGGGTCTATTCCGGTTCATTATTCATCCTGACCACTCCCGAAGGCGCGAACATTGCCAGTGGTCCAGCGGAGACCAATTTCCCTCTCCTTCTCCGGTTCAATTCTGGCAATTTTCCCTTCAGCAAAGCGGCAGCGGATGGCAGTGATATCCGTTTCACCACCGCGACAGGCACCGCGCTCTCCTATCAGATTGAGCACTGGGATGCCGCCAAAGGCAGTGCCGCTGTGTGGGTGAAGATCCCGAGCATAGCCCCCAACGCAAAGCAGGAGATCAAAATGTTTTGGGGCAAAACCGGTGTGACGAGTGCATCAAGAGCCAGCTCAGTATTTAACTCAGCCAACGGCTACGCCAGCGTCCACCACCTCGGAGACGCGCTCGTGGATGAAACTGGAACGACCACGCCGACAAACTCTGGCACTACCGCCACCGATGGACTGATCGGCAAGGCACGCAGCTTCGCCGCCGGTCAAGGCATCCAATGCGGCACTCAAATCACCGGTCTGCCCAGCAGAACCTCGCCGTTCTCCACGGGTGTCTGGATCCGCCCCACCACTTCCGGCGATGACGTATTCGGTTGGGGACTCCAAGAGTCTCAGAGCGGCAAGGCGGTGATGAGTCTCATAACTCCGCCGCGCATCAACGTAGATTCTAACTTCGGCGCGGCCGACATTAGGGGCACCGCAGCAATTCCACTCTCTCAGTGGTCGTTTGTCGTCCAAACCTTTCAAGGCAATGACTGCAAACTTTACGTCAATGGTGTGCTTGATGCTTCCACTGGCGGCGGGACGATGAACATGTCCACACCCTGCCGTTTGGACATTGGTGGCTTTGTGCCTACATACGGCTTCAAATATGTCGGCGACATGGACGAGCTTCGGATTTCGAACGTCGTGCGCTCCGCCAATTGGGTGAAGATGGAATACGAAAACCAGAAGCCGCTGCAGACCCTCGTCGGCGGCATTGTGCGTGTGGGCTCGAGTTTCTCCGTAACGCCCACTTCCGTGAAAATGAAAGAGGTTACCACCACCACCCTGACCGCCCAAGCAGGCGGCGCGCAAAAGGTTTACTGGATCCTCAAGAAGAACGGCCAGGAAACCGTGCTTGCCACCGATCAACTGACGCTGAACTACTCGGCGCCTCGGATTTCCGGAAACGACTCAGCCGTCATCCAGTTCAAGGCCGTTTTTGCGGGTGGAACCAAAACGATCAACGTACCACTGACGGTGGTCGATACCGTGCCGGATCCGGTGTTCACCCTCGATCCCTCGACCACAACGTGGGATGGTCGAAGCACCATGACCGTCAGCGCCAATATCGCTAATCTTACCGCGATGCAGGCGGCTGGATTTGCCACGCTCCATTACAAATGGACGATCAACGGAGTCGCTGTTACAAAGCAGTCGATCGACGGCACGCTCACCCTTACCCGTTCGCAAGGTAGCGGTCCGATTAAGGTAAGCCTCACCATCGACAACGGCGGCACGCCTGTTTCACAAAATGTCATCATTGATGTGAAAGAACCCGCCAGCGACCCATGGGTCAACCGCACTCCCGATGCCAACGAGAAACCCGTGAACGGACAGTTTTTCGCCCGCAATCCCAGCACCGGACTTGGGACGATTTTTTACAACGGCACGCAGGAAGGCAAACCCGACAGCGTTTTCCTCAAAGTCTATAAAACACCCGAAGGTGGAGCTGAAACCCT
The DNA here is from genome assembly GCA_945862285.1 of Akkermansia muciniphila. GTDB lineage: Bacteria > Verrucomicrobiota > Verrucomicrobiia > Verrucomicrobiales > Akkermansiaceae > UBA956. The sequence goes on from CAMAYN010000061.1 coordinate 17,249, forward strand.
TGAAAACACCTACCGACAAGCTCTCGTGAACGGTGCCTACGCCTTCACCGCGCCGATCACAGCGGGCCTGAACACCTACCGCGTTGTCTATGGTACCACCACCGGCGGTGTGGATACCGATGTCGCCACTGTCACCGACCTTGTATGCGGCGATGCTTTTATCATCGAGGGTCAGTCGAACGCCTTGGCCACCGACAACTCCGCGCCCAACGACACGACTACCACTAACAAGTGGATCCGCAGCTACGGCCTCAAATCCGGCTGGGGATATGCCATCAGTAAGGGCAACGACCTACAACTCGGCCTTTGGGGCTGGTATCTCGCGAACCGCCTTGTCACGAACCACAAAATGCCGATCTGCATCATCAACGGCGCAGCCGGCGGCACGCGCATCGACATGCACCGTCCGAATCCCAGCGACCATTCACAGAAGCTCGGCACCGGTTGGAGCGAGGATATTTACGCCAATCTCTACAATCGTGTGACTGGCGCGAAACTTACCCACGGCATCCGCGGCTTGCTCTGGCACCAGGGCGAGCAGGATCAGGGAGCGATAGGCCCGGATGGAGACTACAACTACAAGTTCCATCAACAATACTTTGTAGATATTTCCTCAGCCTGGAAGCTGGACTTCCCGAACCTGCGCAACTACTACCTTTTCCAGATTTGGCCAGCCGCCTGCGGCGAAACCTCGCGCAACGATCAACTCCGCGAAGCCCAGCGCACCCTGCCTTTTCTCTATTCAAACATGAAGATCATGAGCACCCACGGCATCGTGCCTGGATCAGGTTGCCACTATGAACCGGCAGGCTACCAAGTGTTTTCGGATCTGATCGGACCGTTGGTCGAACAGGATGTGTATGGAGTCAATCCGACGGCCAAGCTCACCGCGCCCAATCTCCAGCGAGCCTACTTCACTACTGCCGCGAAAAATGAGATCGCCCTCGTATTTGACCAAGATATGAGCTGGAATGTAAACGCGCCGACGATGCTGTTCCTTCAAGATGCCTCTGGCACAGCATCCGGCAGTGTATCGTCCGGCAGCGCTGCGGGAAACACCATCAAACTTCAAGTTTCCGGTTCATCGTCAGCCACCACGATCACTTACCTCAAGGGGCTCCTCCCTTGGCAACAAGAGGACATCCTCAAAGGCACCAACAACATCGCCGCACTCACCTTCGCAGATATACCCATAGAACCATAGGTTCAACGAAGAACCATAGCTTCAACGATATCCGGCACTCATCTCATTCGATCAACTACAGTAAAAAAAACCAAATCATCTGATGGAAACCAAAAGAACCCCACGCATCAAATGCGCCCTGCTA
>CAMAYN010000062.1 GCA_945862285.1 Akkermansia muciniphila
ACTAACTCCCATGCGTTCGTAGAATCTAACACATGCTCGCTATATTCTTGTGTCACTTGTGAAAGTCGGGCATCAATTTCGGCAATACGTGCCTTTTTGTCATCCGGCAAATCCGCGCCACTATGCAAGAAATCAAGGATCGTTTCATCAGTGTGACGCTTTTGGATGGGAGAAAGTTCTTCGTATCGTGGTGAAGCAGCGAATGCCTTGATCACCTGCCAAAGTTGGGCATTCAGCGTGATCGACGAATAAAATGCACTCACAGGAGCTAATACACGATTCAGCGCAGCCCGTTGATCTGGTTCGTCATCCACGGAATCGAGATGATTCAGCCGCCCCCAGGCTCGATTCAAGGACTCGGCGGCATTTTCTAAAGCGACGATGGTGTTTTCGTAAGTGAAAGAACTGTGATCTAATGAGCAAATGGCTTCGATATTTTTTTTCGCCTCTTCCAAGCCCAGCGCGATATCTGGATCTACAGCAGCAGGAGTAAGAGTGGACCAAAGAATGTGAAAGGAAGAATCGCAAAACGGATGCATGCGGATACGCTACAATCCGAAAATATGATGGCAAGGCACATTTATTCGATTGTAGGGAAAAATTCTTTCCACCCCCTAATGGAACGCAGCACGCAGTCGAAATCGATTCTAGGGTGATCTCCCCACCGAACCACCTTGACAATAGGGGACTTTATCTCTAACTCTATCATTGTATATGAAATTACGCAGTCTCAGCCTTTTACCTTTACTGATGCTCTCGCTTGCGAAGTCTCAAGAACGAGAATTTTTCGAGAAATTCGCCGATCCAGAAAAACGAGAACAGGCTCTCAAAATGTTAGCCCCTCAATCCAGCGAGTGGTTTCACTATCACTCTTTGCAATTACTTCATCTGAAAAAATTCAAAGAGTTTGATGAATTGGTTCTTCAATGGGAACAAGAATCGTCGAAATCCAGCATCGGAATTCATACAAATACGCTGCCCATGCTGAAAAATCGCGCCATGCTTCTGCGCCACGCAAATGATGCGACTGCGACTGCGACCGCGATCCAGGAACGATTTCCCTTGAACCACAAACACCACGCACCGAGCAGCAATCCGACGACAGTTCATCCTGACAAAATCCGACCAGAGGAAATTGCTGAAGCGGCATTTCTCGCGAAGGCAGAACAAAGCAATTCTTCTTCTTGGGAAAAGATGTCTCATGTGAGACTCCTAAAAGAACTGCCTAATTACTTTACATCACCTCCAGAAGTTCGCGGAAAGATACTCCAGCGGATAGTTTCTCCCCACGATGCAAATGCGTTAGAATTATTTTCTTCTTGGCTCAGTACCGATGTCACCAATTTCAGCGCTTGGCCCGCAACCAAGCTCCTCACTCGTTCGCAGTGTGATTCGTTGCTGGCGAAACATCCGCAGCTACTAACGCAGACGGCATTTGTGGAGCATTACTTACGTTTACTCGCTCCCGTTGTGGAAAGCGGCCATGATCAAGACCCAGAAAAAATCCTCAGTTACTGGCAAGAATGTGATGCGTTTTTACAAAAAACGAAACGCCCGATGAGTCACTACCAAGAAGTCGCCTTGCGCCACTTGCTGCTAGCGCAACAAGCACTTGGCAAAGAAAATATCAATGATCTTAAACGCTACCTACGCTTGCCCACGTCTCCAGGGAATTACTCGCGAGTAGCAAACACGGCAAGCATGATCACTGGCGAAAGTATTTTATCGGCTGACGGTGCTTATCAGTCTCTCTATCGAGCGCAGAAAATGATCGATCAGAAATGGCTAGAGTCCTTGCTTATTCATTTTCTAAAAAATGACAATGATCCAGAATCGTTCGCCGATCTCATACCAGAGGATTCTCTTAAACCTCTTCATGCGCAAGCGCGCTTGCTCCATGGCGGAGATGAAGCAACTTGGGGGAAATTCCTCAAAGCCGAGGAAATGACCGAACTCCGCCAACGCACGGAACTCCGCTTCTCTCCTACACAGGAAAACCGTTTCTCTTCTTCTCAAGAAAAAATCTCTCTCGTTCTCGATTGCAAAAACACACCAACCATCGAAGTTAGCATCTATGCCTTAGATCTCACAAAGCATCATTTAAATCATCAATGGGAGCCCGATGCTACATTGGCCATCGACGGCATTGTGCCACAACGGCAATTTACGCGAAGTTTCACCCAGGCCGAACTGATTCGCCATCGGGAGGAAATCGTCATCGATCAACTCGCCGGAGCTGGTGCATGGTTGATCGAATGCATGGCGAAAGGTGTGTCCACCCGTATGCTGGTGCGCAAGGGCATGCTCCATCCATACGTGGAGAACACTGCGGGGGGCGTAAAAATTCACGTCTTTGATGAGACAGGAAAGAACATAACGGATTTCCGTGTTTGGCATGGCTCCAAGGAATACCAAAGCACCAAACAAGGTACGGTTCTGTTGCCGATTCGCCAGCGCGATGACGCCCCGCGCCACGCCGTTGTGGCATTGCCAGAAATTTCCTCAAATGTTTCACGCATGGCGGCGATCATCGATGATTTACCCAATCTAGCCGCGCCATTGTTACTGAGATGCGGCTTCCATCTCGATCAAGAACAACTGCTCAGTGAAAAACGAGCAACGTTGTATTTTCATCCCGAAGTTACCCGACTCGATGTAAAGCAAGATACGGGCAATTTGCTCAACCCGAGGATGAATCTGAAATTCGTACATTTCGATGGTTCAGAAGTCTCGAAAATCATGCCCATCAAAGACCTCTCCACTCATGGCACTCTGGAATTCGACGTCCCTAACAACTGCAAGCAACTCATAGCTACCTTGCGTGCCGAAATACCTGCTTCGGACAGCCAAGATGCTATACCACTAGAAAGTGCTTCCTACTGGGAGTTTCATCAAGGTCTCTGTACGGATTCTGTAGAACAAGCGTATTTCACCAACACACCTACTGAGCACCTTCTGGAGCTGCGCGGACGCAACGGCGAATTCCTCGCAAATCGCCCACTCACACTTACCTTCCATCACAAAAATTTTGACCGCTCGTGTGACATCACACTCACACTCCAAACCAATGCCGCAGGCCAAGTGAGCCTCGGCAAACTTTCGGACATCACAGATGTCGAGTGTTCTGTGAATGGGAAAAAATTTAGCTATCAGCCCACGACTTTGGAGCAAACACGCTACCCCGAACATATTTCCGCCGCTGCCTTCACCGATATGACCATGGCTCTTTCGCCGCAACATGCCGCAGAAACGCCGATGCGCATTCACTTGCTGAAAAAGAATCACGCCGATGCCTTTCCCGCCTCCTGCGCGGACCATCTGATCCGCGATGGTAGAACTCTCACCCTTCGCCAACTCCCTCCCGGAAAATTTCTACTGCAAGTCGGCGATGTATCGATCAATGTCCTCATCCTTGATGCGAAACCACAAACGAGCCCTCTTTGCGGCAAAGAATTCATCACCCAATCTCACCTGCCATCCGCAACACACATCCGCGATTGTCGCATCGAGGGCGAAAATCTCGTCATCGAAGTCAGCCATGCCACCTCTTCGACAAAAGTGGACATCGTCGCGACAGCCTTCGCACCCACTTGGGAATTGCAAAGACCAGCAAACAGCTTGCCCATCTATCATCCTAGTCTATCCAAAAAAGCAGACATCCGCAGTGCATTCCTGATCGATCGCATCCTCGACGAAGAAACGCGCTACATCATGGAACGTCGGAAGTTGAAAACATTTCCCGGCAATATGTTAGACCGCCCCGGAAAAATTCTCCGCCGTCTCGCAGAAGAAAATGATAGCGCATTTCAAGTAGCTCCCGATGGAATGTCGGAGGGAGATGCATTTGCCTCATCAATGCGAGGTGATAGCTTTTCCAGCAAAGCCGGACTACTAGAACTCGGCATGAGCAATGAACATCTTAACTGCGATTTCCTAGCAACTCCCTCACGCGTCTTCTATCAACTCCCCGTGACCAATGGACGTGTGATGATCAACAAAGAAAAACTCGCCGGCTACAGGAATCTACAACTGATCGCCTGGAATGGCAGGTTCTTTGATCAACGCACCATGCCATGGAGTGATACCGCACCAGCGACCCGCGAGCGCACCTTGCTCCGCCCCCTTGATGAATCGAGCAACTACGCCACCACTCGCCGCTCACTCGTCCTCAAGAACCAAGCAGAAACCACCATCAATCAAATGATCGATGCAAAATGGCAGGCGTATTTGACGCTCGATGATGCGTTTCAATTCTTTCACACACAACATCCTGAACTTGCATCATTTCAAGTCCTCACGAAATGGAATCAGTTCGATGAAAAACAGAAAATCAATCTATGGAATCTACTCGGTTGCCATGAAATGGATCTCTTTCTCGCCCAAAAAGATCCCAAATTTTTTGCTCAATTCGTAAAGCCCGCACTCGCACAAAAAACGGATCGCCGTTTCATGGATGAATACCTGTTAGGCAATGATTTATCCGCATGGCGCAACATCGCACGCTGGAATGAACTCAACGCCGCAGAAAAAGCTTTGCTTTGCCGCGCCTTGCCAGAAGCTGAATCCTTACGACGGGAGATTCGTGATCAAACCGAGTTGCTGCCTCAAAACACGGTAGAGGAGGAGATGCGATTTGCGCGACTCCTCAATGCCGCTACGCTAGAAGAAAAAGACCGTCTCGGCATCGCTACTGGCACCGTTCGTGAGATGCTCGCCATCGCCGAAGCCGCTGCTGTGGATCGCGGAGTCATAACGGCGAAATTGAACAGTATCATCATCCCCATGGTGAACTTAGAAGATTGCACGATTCACGAGGCGGTGGATTTCTTAGCTATGCGCTCACGAGAACTTGATGGAGTGACCGAAAATCCAGCCGAAAAAGGGATCAATATCGAAGTGTCGAATCGAATGAAATCAGGCGACTCTTCAAACTATCGGATACGTCTGTTAAAACTTCAAAATGTTCCTCTCAGCGAAGCCCTACGGCAGGTATGCGAAGCCACGCGCTTGAAATACACCATCTCCGAGCGTGGAGTTACGGTTACTCCAATAGCTGATGACGCGGAAGAACTCGTAACTCGTGTATTTCAAGTTCCACCCGATTTAATGGCGCAACTAACTGGCCCCCATCGACAAGATGATCCTTTTGCGCCACCAATTCGAGAGAAATTATCGGCAAAGGCGGCAATCATACAAAGTGGAGTACCTTTCCCTGAAAAAGGTACGGCGCAATACAATCCCACAAATGGTACATTGACCGTTCGGAATTATCAGAAGAACCTTGCGGTGATCGAGCAGCTCTTCAAACAGCTAGGACTTGCAAAAAATCATCCCGAAGTCCCAAGCTTCCCCGTTACACCTGCTACACCCGCTACACCCGTTGCCCTCGACCCCTTTGGCAATGAGAGGGAATACGAGCCACCCCAACTTCCTTCAAAGATGAAAGAAGAAATCCCTCCCGCCACCATCAATCCCCGCATCTTCATCGAGCATCGATACTGGAAACAAAAAACCGATTCCGACATGTATATACTCATCCCGCAGAATCGATTTTGGAATGATGTCGCCGCATGGGATGGCAAGCAGCCCTTTCTTTCACCGCATTTTGGTGATTGCGATGGCATGAACGCCGCGCTGTTGTGCCTCGCGTTACTCGATCTCCCTTTCGAGGCGCAAACACCCGAAACCCGCATCGAAAATAACAACCTCAGCATCAAGGCAAAACAAAACATGCTGCTGTTCTTCCGCGATACCAGAACTACAAAAAAAATCGAACCCACCAACCCCATTCTCATCCGCCAGAGCTTCTATCCTCTCGCCGAGCGATTTAGCATGAATCAAGGCATCAAGCGCGAGTCGCGCATTGAGGATGGCAAGTTCCTCACCGGCATAGCTTATGGCTCCACCTTATCACTGACGAACATCAGCGGCACGGCGCAAGAGACGCATATCCTCGCACAAATCCCCCGCGGTGCCGTCGCCTTATCTGGTGGAGCCTCCACTATTTCGGAAATCAACATTCTTGACCCGAATCAATCCATGGAGCTTTCCTACTCGTTCTATTTCCCCGCAGAAATCGACACCAAGAACCTACCCATTCAAGTTTCCAACGCGGAAGAAACCATCATTGGCCAAGGAAAATCCACGGCGATGAATGTCAAAAAAGTCCATGATCGCGCCGCGCTCACTTTCGAGGAAATCGCCGCGACAGGTAGTGCTGAGGATGTGCTCAAACAGCTAGAATCGATCAATTTACAAAGCCCCACGCTCAACTTGAAAGCCATTCTGTGGAGATTAGAAAATCAAGATTTCTACCAAAAAGCCAGTGCTATTCTCCGCCGCCGCATGTGTGACGACTCACGCGTTTTTTCCTACGCCTTACGTCACAGTGATGCTGCCGGCATCCGTGTGTGGTTAGAAAATCAACAAATCTACGTAGGCCCTTGGTTCGAGAGTCCATGGCTTACCGTTCGACCCAAGAATGATGTCGAATGGATTCATCGCGAGTTCGATCCCTTTGTCAATCCACGCGCCCATCGGCTAGGAACCAAAGAAACATTACCGCTCGATAAAGCCATTCAACAATACCAGACATTCCTCTCGCAGTTGGCCTACAAAGAACAACTCACTGCGGAAGATCACTGGACACTCTGCATGTTCCTGCTCATGCAAAACCGCATCGATGAAGCAATCGTCGAATTTCAAAAAATCAACCCCACTGGAAATCTATCAAAAATGGCATACGATTACCTTCGTGCATACCTTCTGTTCTATGAAGAAAAACCAGCACAAGCGAAAGAGATCGCCATGGGTTACAAAGACCAGCCATTAGAACTTTGGCGCAAGCGATTTTCGAAAATCATCACCCAAGCCGATGAGATTGCCCGCGCCACAGCGCCAGATACTCGCGAAGATGTCGCCGCCGTCGTCAAAGCCGCCTCCTTAGAAATCAGCGATCAAGCAAACGGCACCTTATTGCTCAAGCAGCAGCAGCTTTCCTCCGCTACAATCTCCTTCTACCAAGTCGATATGGAATTGATGTTCTCCGCCAAACCATTTCTCGACAACAAGCCCGACAGTCTTGAATTAGTGCGCCCAAATCAATTGCTGAAACTCAATTTAGATCAAGCGGAAATGGAAATCAAAATCCCCCAAGGGCTCGGCAAAGGCGACATCCTCGCCGTCGCAGAGAGTGGCAACTTCCGCTCCATCGCCATGCTCGACTCACCCACCCTCGATTGCCGTAAAATCCCCAACACGGGGGAAATTGTCGCGTGTGAAAAGACTAATTCCAAACCCTTGCCCCGAAGTTACGTGAAAGTCTATGCCATGGAGCAAGGCGGTGCAGTCGTATTCCACAAAGATGGCTACACGGATTTGCGTGGCAGATTTGACTATCGCAGTCACAGCAGCCGCAATCCCGAAACCATCAAACGCTTCGCCCTCTTCATCCATCATCCCGAACACGGCAGTCGAGTCGAAATCTACGACGGCGTAGAACGCAACAACAGCGAAGAACCTTCCCCATAAGAGCAAGGAGAAGAGAGCAGAACCACAAAAGACGCAAAGGAACGCAAAGGTCGTTTGCCACCGTGGAGTGCGGAGACATGACGCAGCTTTCCCCGAGGCGACATGTCGCCTCACCAATGCGGCAACATGTTGCTGCACTCCAAGCAAGTCCCCGCATTTTACAGGTAAGAATCCAAAAATTCTTCGTGCTTCACTAAATTTTTTTCGTGTTCCACAAACTTTTCTTTGTGTGCAACCGATTTTTCTTTGTGTTCCACCGATTTTTCTTTGTGTTCCACCGATTTTTCTTTGTGCTCCACCGATTTTTCTTTGTGCTCCACCGATTTTTCTTTGTGCTCCACAAACTTTTCTTTGAGCTACACCGATTTTTCTTTGAGTTCCACAAACTTTTATTTGTGTAATACAAAGAATAATTTGTGTTACAGGATAATTTATTTGCGCTCTAGTACATTTTATTTACGTTCGTGAAGTTTTTATGAATCACAAACCATTATCATTAGCAAACTTGGCACTTGGCATGGGCAATGAAGTTCGCTTGCGAGCGCTACGCGAGCTTGCGGCGGGGGAGGGGCTGATGACGGTGGAGCTAGCCGAGCGTATCGGCACGTCGGCAAGCAAACTTTTTCATCACATGAAGAAATTATTAGATTCCGGCATGGTGCAACAAAACCGCTCCGGTCTCTATTCCATCCCGCCGCAGTACATAGCCTCTACCACAGAAAGAACATTAGACTACGGCTCATGCCTACTGCGCCTCAAACCGTAACATTTCCCTGCTCATGCTTCATGATCAAATCCCGAAACTGCCGCACATTTCCATTGCCAGCACAGAACCTCGTGGCATAGTCTAAATCGTCAGAACGATAGAAAAACAACGTTTTGACAATCACTCCTAAATCAAAAAAACGATGAACAATGAAATGATCCGCAACCACTATGATGCGTTCACTCGCATCGCCGCCTTCGCCAAAAAGCACGGAAGTGCATTTGCCGCAACATCTCGCGCCACAGCGCAATTCGCCATCATCACTGCTCAGGTAGCGGAGATGGAAAAAGAGGGAGTCGCCCAACTCTCTGGCTCCACCGAATTTCACGGCAGTTCCGCCGCCAAAAAAATCGCCGCCAAAATCCTTCGCACCCAGATGGAAAAAATCCGCGAAACCGCAGATGCCATCGCCGAAGCCGAGGGACTCCCCGACTTCGATGACCAATTCATCGCCCCCCGCTCCCGCTCCTACACCGCCCTGCTGATCGCCGCCAAAGAATACCACACCGAGGCCACCGAACATAAAGCGCTGTTTCTCGAATTCGAGATGGACGAAGACTTCCTCGACGACTTAGAAGACGCGATCAATGACCTAAAAGGAGATGGCACAGCGCAAATCGAAGGCCTTTCCGGCCAAGTCGGCGGCACCGCCGCGCTGCGAGACGCCCTCGAACGCGCCAGCGCCGCGCGCGCCCAGCTTCTGCCCATCGTGCGGAATAAATTCGCCAATAATCCCGCCACCCTAGCCCAATGGGAAACCGCCGCCTACATCGAACGCCCCCGCCGCAAACCGAAGACAAAGCCAACGGATGATGCGTAAATGGGCGATACAGGCTTGAGGAGTTACTCCTCAAGCGCTCCCTGTTGAAAGACTATCGCCCAGTCTCAAATACCGACGAGAAAGCTGCTGGAATTGAATAGACAATAGCTTATTCTCATAATTCTATTTGCGACGACTGCCAGAAATCGATTCAAACAATTGCCTCAGAAGAAAGTAATATCAATATCTGCGGCGAAACTTATGTGCCGAGCGAGTAGTATGTGAAGAGATAAAAATTAAATTATATGAACCACCATTTAGATCTTAAAGAACTCTCAACTCGAGAAAATGAACAAGTTGAGTGGAAACGAAATGTTGCCGATATAGAGGATTTACTCAGAACTGTAACTGCTTTCGCGAATGATTATCAGAATATGGGCGGAGGGTATATCGTGTGTGGTGCAGAAGAGCTAAGAGATGAACATGGGTTTCCACGCGTTGAAAACATCGGTCTAACGGCGAGCCGATTCAAAGAAATAGAGGGAAAGCTAATGAGTGATGCGAGGGCGAAGATCGACCCTCCAGTCACACCGATTGTGGAAGAATTACCCGGAAGCATAGACGGCCAACGTGTATTGGTATTTATTATTCCAGCCAGTCCGCACCCTCATAGTTATCGAGCTTCAGGTTCTGATACCTCCCGCTATTATGTGCGACTGAGCCGGGAAACTGTCGAGGCCCGAAACGGAATTTTACGCGAACTTTTAGTTCGTAAGCAAGCAATCGAGCCGTGGGATAAACGCCCCAATCCCGATGCAACTCTCGCTTGTATTGATCTATTAGCTTTCAGGGATGTTTTGCAGCAATCAAACGTCTGGAATCCTTCCATGGGAATCGAGGATTATTTTGAAGAGAAAAATCGACTCTCGGCACTTGTTCCATCTCTTGGAGCAAGACGCCCTTTAGACACGAATTTGCGTCCTAGGAATTTTTCTCTGATTCTTTTTGCAATTGAGCCTACAAGGTTTACGCCAGGTGCATGGACAAAAGTATCACTCTATCCAGGGAATGACCGAAGCGAACCTACGGCGGAACGTCATGAAATTTTTGGCTCAGTGGTCGAACAAGCAAGAAAATCTCTTGATTTACTAAAAACGCATACATCGACTGCTTTTGATAAAGAAGCCCCCGAGCCCAATGCGCCAAAATACCCCGAAAGAGCCCTTCAAGAAGCAGTGATTAACGCAATCGTCCACAGAGACTATGAGTCTAACGAGCCAACGAGTATCACGATTTTTTCCGATAGAGTGGAAATTCGATCGCCGGGTGGTCTTCCTCGAACTGTTGACAGGGACAAGTTTCTTTCGGGGAAGGCCGCGCCATCCTGGAGAAATCAGTCTTTAGCATGGTTTTTTAATAAGCTTCAATTAGCTCAAGCAGAAGGTCAGGGCATTCCAACGATCTTCCGGACTATGCAGCAGTTAGGCTCTCCTACGCCTCGATTCGATCTCGAAGAATTTGCTGTAACTTGTATTTTACCAGCACATCCAAGACACGAAATGCTACGGCATGTAGCAGAAGTAGAAAGACTTTTGATTCAACAGGACTTCGAAGCCGCAGAAGCTAGGCTCACTCCTCTTATTGAGCAGCAGCCTACTGTGCCTAGGTTACTTGAGCTACTCTCTCAAATCGCTACCGCCCAAAAACGCACGGAAAGAATCGGTGATTGGATAAGAAGACACGATATCAATCCGCAAGATCTGCCAGCTTCAACGATTTTTTTGATGGCGGATGCTTTAAAAGAATCGGCTTCTGTTGAAGATAAAAACCTTGAAAAAAATTGGATTGACGTGGTTTCAAATCGTCAACTTCAAGGCGACGAAGTCAAGCGTGCTGCTCTAGCATTGCGAAAAATGGGCAGAGACGACGATGCTGTGCGGCTCATAACAAATTTAATATCCAGAACTGCTAATACGCTAACTATTCCCGCGATGCTCTACGACATCCGCGCACGGGCGAAAATCGATCTAGCAAAACGCTGCATGGATACCGGAAAAAGTCGACAAGTTGATAAAAATCTCAAAGCAAAAGCATGGGAACAATGCAGACGTTACTTAGAAGAAGCAGAACTTGACATAGTTAAAGCTGTAGAATCAGAGCCAAATTCCCGAGAGCGAGAATTTTATGAGAAAGATCTAGAATTCGTACGTTCATTGAAAGCGCAATCGCAAAAACCCGAACGCAAACCACCTCAATATCCGTATCGAAGCCAAAGGACTAATCCAATCAGAAGGAGATATGATTAAATGGTGATTCTTCGGTCTGTCCTCACGGGCAACACTTTGCCTTTGTTCTATAAATCCTACTGATGATAATTCCTTTTTTCAAATCCCAACAAACTTCTCACTCAAACCAATGAAACCACTTCACTCCATCGAACTCTTTTCTGGTGCTGGCGGGCTTGCGTTGGGATTGCATGCGGCGGGTTTCCGGCATCGTGCGCTTTATGTATGGAATGCGGCGGCGGAGTAGATGTTGTCTTTGCCTAACAAATCCCCATAGAGTGCCGCGAAATGACGCAGCTTTCCCCGAGGCGACATGTCGCCTCACCAATGCGGCAACATGTTGCTGCAATCCAAGATGTGGAGATTTTCGTTTTTCGATAAGAAATTTTTGCAACTTGTCAGGGTAGCTTCGGTTTGAATGATAGATTCATGTTTTTGAAACGCTTTATCCTCATTATTTGCTTATTTCTATTCTGTCACGCATTTGTTACGGCAGTTCCTCCTGCCAACGATCATTATGCCAACCGGATTTTGGTTACTGGGTCGTCTTACTCTCTAACAACTTCTAACCTAGAGGCAACAGTGCAGACGGGCGAAAATACTTTTGATGGAGACATGGGCGCGACGATCTGGTGGCAATGGACAGCCCCAAGTGCCGGCTGGGTGAAGTTTGATACCATTGGGAGTGAAATCGATACTGTAATGAGAGTATCCCGGACAGCAGGTCTCACAGGAACCCTTTTTGGTTTTAATGATGAGGCTCCTGATGAAATTGGGGCGAGTTCGTTAACCTTTCAAGTGACGGCAGGTCAGATTCTATACATCGCCGTGGGCGGGTATGACTTTGGATTCGGACCTGAAGAGGGGGCTATTACTTTTCGCATTACCACCGGAGTGTCGATCCGCCCACCAGTATGGATTTCTTCTTCTACTTTATCTCCCACATCAGTGAATGTTACTGCTGCGGCACAAAATTCAGTCTATTCTGTCACGGTCGATGGATCTGCTGGTGCGAGCGGCACGATCGCAGATCTTGTGCTTCAGCGAACGAGCAATAGCGAATACGCCGATCTAGTGGCGACATCCACGCAAGGGTTTGTGGTAGGTTCACAAGCAGCGACGAGTACCATTCAGGTTCCGCGCTTTATCCAAGGGGGAGCGCTGCGCCCAGTCGTTTCGCTTGAGACTACGAATGGCGATATTTTTCAATGGGGCAGCGAACTGAGCGGTGCTCCCTATTTATTCAATATGCCGACTCTGAACATAACCAATTCTGGATCGGTAGATACTTTACCACCTGTGCTATCGAGCTTCACGATCAGTAGCAGGACAGCCAACGTGAATGCGAGCGCGGTGACATTAAATCTCGCGATGACGCTTACCGATAATCTTAGTGGGGTTTCTGACGTGAGTGTTCAAATCGTTCATCCTGATGCGAATATCAATCGCCCAATTGCAGTAAGCAGAATTTCTGGCACGATATTAAATGGAAATTGGACGGGTAATCTCGTCATTCCGTATGAATTTCCTACAGCTCAATATGACATGTTAGTGGAATTAACTGATGTCGCCGGGAATTTTATCGATTATGGAGTATATGGCACAAGAGTCATGCCTGGTGGAGATGTGACCATCAATGTCACCGGCGGGGAGAGCTATTGGCTTTGGGCTTACGAATCGCTGTCGGACGATAATTTGGTAGGCATGACATCTGATCCAAATGGCGATGGGATCAATAATCTAACATGTTTCGCGTTTGGACTTGATCCTTTATCCGAAATACTAAGGTCAGATCTACCTCAAGTGGAAATAGCAGAATCGGGACTGCTGGAAATGACCTACTATCGCCGAAAAAATGCGAACGGCTTGACCTATCAACCTCAATTTTCCAATGATCTTCATACATGGAATGATTACGTAGGCTCAGAAACGCTAATTGATGAAACCACAGAGTGGTCATTGCATTCGCTGCTCGATTCCTCTGCATCGACAGGAAAAGTGCAACGATATGCCCGTATGAAGCTTTCCTATACCGATCCCTAATTTTTCACCCGATGGGCGGTGAGTCGAGAGTTACGTGTGATTTTAAAAACTGCAGCGATCTGCGCATCTACTTCGATTTGTAGGTCGATCAATCATCATTTTTACGCCACAACGCGCAAAACCATTCCGCTCGATTCTTTGCTGGATATTGCTCATCGTTATGTTACTCTATCCCCGCATGGCACCAATCAGAGAAACGAATCGCCCAAGAGTCAATATCCGCCGTCCGGATGTGATGGAGCTAGTCACCGCAGAAGTAGCAAAACATTATCGCTCCTCGATTGTTGAACGACTTCGTGACCGCAGTGGCGAAATCGTCATCGGTCAGACGACCATACGCCTCGCTCAGGAATTCGGCTTTTGTTACGGCGTGGAGCGTGCCATCGATCTCGCTTATGCTTCACGGAAGGTATTTTCTGACAATCGAATTTTCCTGATCGGTGAAATCATTCACAATCCCGAGGTGAATCGCCAACTCGTGGAAATGGGTATCGTTTCCTTGCCATGGAAAGAACTCAGTGCCGATTACGATTCCCTCACTCCCGACGATGTTGTCATTGTGCCAGCCTTTGGAGCGCCTACCCATTTCATGAATCGCATCAATGAAATCGGTTGCTACGTCGTAGATACGACTTGTGGCGATGTGATGAAAGTCTGGCGGCGTGTTCGCGGTTACGCTAAAGATGGCGTGACGAGCTTGATTCATGGCAAGTCGAATCATGAGGAAACACGTGCTACGGCCTCCCGTGCGCTCGGCGAGGATGGCAATGGTCATTTCATCGTCGTACTGACCTTGGCGGAAACGGATTACGTTTGTGATTTCATCCGTAACGGCGGTGATCGTGAGGCTTTTCTTACAAAATTCGTCGATGCGATTTCTCCGGGCTTTGATCCACTCATTCACCTGCGGAAAATTGGTGTCGCCAATCAAACTACGATGTTGAAAAGCGAAACCGAGGAAATTCAAAATCGCGTTCGTGCGGCTATGTTGGCTCGTGATGGCAATGCCGAGGGCTTCCAAGTCTTCGATACCATTTGCGGAGCCACACAAGAACGCCAAGATGCCTTGTTTGCGATGCTTCGCGAACACATGGATGCCCTATTTGTCGTCGGCGGCTACAATAGTTCTAACACTGCGCATTTGGTGGAAATTGGCGAGCAACAACTTCCTACCTTTTTTATCCGCACGGCTGAATGCTTGAAGTCGATTGATGAAATCATTCACTACGATCTTCACGAAAAACGCGAAATCAGTTCTGCTTATCCGAAGAAACTCACAGGCGATGCACCCGCCGTCATCGGCATTACCGCGGGTGCTTCTTGCCCGAATAATCTGATCGAAGATACCGTTGTGAAAATTTGCGCCATGCGGGGAATCAGCCGTGAAGAAATCGAATCTGCCCTCGCCTGAAATCGCTCGATCCGTGAATCCTCCCATTCCTTTTAGAAATACGTATGCCTCCCTGCCACGGGAATTTTTTTCGCCGCAGCGCCCTAGCCATGTGCCGGATCCGCAGTGGGTGCGGGTAAATGCGCCACTCGCCAACGAGCTGGGAATCGATGCCGAATGGGCCTCCTCTGCCGATGCGTTACAGGTTTTTTCGGGAAATATCATCGCTCCAGGATCGCAGCCTATTGCCCAAGCATACGCTGGTCATCAATTTGGAAATTTCGTGCCGCAGCTTGGCGATGGTCGAGCAATTTTGTTAGGCGAAGTGATCGATGTTTACGGGAATCCGCGCGATATCGCTCTGAAAGGCAGTGGTCGCACAGCATTTTCTCGTGGCGGCGATGGGAAATGCGCTCTCGGACCCGCCTTGCGCGAATACCTCGTTAGCGAGGCGATGTTTGCCCTCGGTGTCCCTTCGACACGCGCACTTGCTGTCGTCACGACTGGCGAAATAGTCCGCCGTGACGAAGATTTTGCCGGTGCCATTTTTACTCGTGTGGCGTCCAGCCATCTTCGCGTTGGCACATTTGCGTATTTCGCCGCCCGCGAGGATCTTGGCTCCTTACGTATTTTGTTAGATTACGCATTAGCACGCCACGGCGGCGGCAGTGCCATGGGATTGTTAGAGCAATGCATTACGCGCCATGCCGCCCTCGTCGCTCAATGGATGAGCCTCGGCTTTATCCACGGTGTGATGAATACGGATAACTGCTCGATCAGTGGCGAAACCATCGATTACGGGCCATGCGCTTTCATGGATGCCTTTCATCCGAATTGCGTATTTAGTGCCATAGATCGACAAGGGCGCTATGCTTGGTCGCGCCAACCTGAAATGGCGCAATGGAACATGGCACGACTCGCTGAAACCTTATTGCCATTGATCGAAGAAGAAATCGGTGACCCTTTACCCGCCGCCGAAGCTACCGTTGCCTCTTTTGCAAAATGCTTCAATGACGCTTTTCTTGAACGATTTTCGGCTAAATTCGGCATTGTCAATGATCCGCAAAATTCCGAACTTATTTCCTCAGCCCTGCGCCTTATGGCAAGTCAACATGCCGATTTCACAGAGTTTTTCCTCCAACTCACCGCAGTAGCAGAAGCGGGCGATCGCACCTTGTGGCTCGCGGCATTTTCTGACAAATCCGCCGCTAACGAATGGCTTGATGCATGGCAAGATCACCAACCCAATGCCGCCGTCATGCGCATGGCGAATCCGATCTTGATTCCCCGCAATCACCTCGTAGAGCAAGCGATCCAAGGCGGTTATCGCGGAGATTTTAGCCTATTTCATCGACTCACCGAAGCCTGGAAAAATCCATGGCAACCAGAGCACAACGATCTCGTTTTTGCG
The DNA here is from genome assembly GCA_945862285.1 of Akkermansia muciniphila. GTDB lineage: Bacteria > Verrucomicrobiota > Verrucomicrobiia > Verrucomicrobiales > Akkermansiaceae > UBA956. Next base: position 16,186 of record CAMAYN010000062.1, read on the forward strand.
ACTCCGCCATTACCACACGAAGTCGTAAGGCAGACCTTTTGCGGCACGTAATTTTTACCACTCAATCGCCACCGCAGCCCAAGTCAGGCCCGCCCCAAAGACCACGCAGACGATGTTTTCTCCGCGCTTGAATGCGCCTGAGCGGTGCGCTTCATCAAGGGCAATCGCCACAGCAGCAGCGGAGGTATTGCCGTATTTATGTAGGTTGACGAAAACTTTTTCGTTCGGCACAGCGAGGCGGTCGGCAATGGCATCAATGATCCGCAAATTCGCTTGATGCGGAATCACGCAGGCAATGTCCTCGGGCTTCAGTCCCGCGCGAGTGATGACCGTTTCTGCGGCTTCTTTCATGTGATTCACCGCATGTTTGAAAACTTCTTTTCCAAGCATCGCCAAAGTCGCCAAATGCTCATCGGCATTCTCGACGGTGATCGGTTTTGCAGAGCCACCACCAGGAATGTTTAGTAAATGCGTCAAAGAACCATCCGTGCCAAGATCGCTGGCGAGAATGCGTCCTTCCCCGGCTTCTGATTTACGCAACACTGCGGCACCGGCACCATCGCCAAAGAGGATGCATGTTCCGCGATCATTCCAATTCACAAAAGCCGAAAGTTTTTCCGCGCCGATGATGAGCGCATTTTTCACAGTGCCACCGACTATCATTTTTTGCGAAATTTCCATGGCATAAAGAAATCCCGAACATGCGGCGGAAATATCAAAAGCAATCGCCCGTTTCGCACCGATATGATTCTGCACGTAGCAAGCCGTAGCAGGTGTGAGTGTATCCGGAGTGATCGTCGCGACGATGATTAATTCGACATCCTGAGGTGCAATGCCAGCTTGCTCCAATGCGATCAGTGCCGCCTTGGTCGCCATGTGAGACGTAAATTCATCATCAGCCGCAATATGCCGTTCCTTGATTCCCGTGCGGGTAGTAATCCACTCATCCGTGGTTTCGATGCGTTTTTCTAATTCGGCATTGGTAAGGATTTTTTCAGGCACATAACTGCCCGTGCCGGCAATGGTAACAGCGAAGTCGCTCATGGGCGATACTCTACTCCTTAAATCGCCAATGGAAAGTGTAAAGTCAGACAAACTCGATAAATGACTTTGGATTTTTCCTCATCGCTTTTTTGGTCAACGTTGCTAGAACGGTGGTGGATGAATCAAACGGAGCGAAATTCTTTCAAATCCTACTGGCCATGGTTTCTGATTGTGGTGGCAAGCGCGGCGGCGCATTTGTGGTGCGTGAAATCGCAGTTTTATCTGGATGATTTATGGCAAATTCGGGATAACGGCACATTTCATGGCGATGGTTACACAGAAGATATAAAGCTGCGGTGGTTTTACATGATGTTAAAAATTCAAGTGGCCTTGTTTGGGATGAGTTCGCCTGCGATACATGCTTGCAATTGGCTATTGCATACCGGTGTGGCCTTGGTTTTGTGGCGATTGGCCTTGCTGCTTCTGCCGCAGCGACCGGGTGTGGCTTTGTTCAGTGCGCTGCTTTTTGCGGTGCATCCCTTGGGGAGCGAAATCCCCAATTACGCCCGCTGCCAAGACATTGCGTGGGTGACCTTGTTTTCTTTGGCGGCATGCCATCAGGTGGTGGCGTTCCTTTTGCGCAAGCATTGGTGGCATTTGTGTCTTGCGTTGGTGATGATGGCAGGCGCGGCGTTTTCCAAGGGGCCTGGGGTGTTTCATGCGATCATGATGGTGGGGGCGGTGGCGGCTTGTGTGGGATTGCCGATTGTTTTGCAAAAAGGAAAAAGAGTCGGCCTGTATTTGGTCTCCGGCGCGGCGCTAGTACTCGTTTGCGGATTTTTTGTTCGCCATCATTTTGGCTGGGATACGGCTGTCTCGAGATGGCAGGATCCGCGAATCATGGGACATGCTTTTACGTTGAGTCGGGTGTTTTGGGAGTTTTGCCGATTGGGCTTTTGGCCTAACGGTTTATGCGCGGATCATCATATTCAGGAGACCTTAGCAGAGAAAGGATTTTGGCAGGTGAAGGATGCC